>JBBWVW010000091.1:0-15683 GCA_050256425.1 Arenicellales bacterium
CCGGCGATGATCGGCATCCCGCGTGAAGATCGCAAAACCGGGGCGCTTTCTTTTAGTGTCGAAAACGGCCTGATCGAGACCCTCATCCAAAAATACGACCTGAGCATTCATAAACCGAGAAGGCCCGGCGAGATTCATTTCGAGAAGTACTGGTAGTCCCGCACAGCACAGCCCGGTTCGGCCGATTAATGGGTGGATTGACTTTTTATAATATAACTATAATACTAGTTATATGGATTACTTAAAGCACCCCCGATCATGCTGCGACTGAAAAAGGCTGCAGCAAGTTTTGCTGCAGTGGGCTCGGAACCTCGACTGGCCGTGGTGATGGCCCTGGTCCGGGCGGGTCATGAAGGATTATCTGTGGGCGACATACAGGAACGCCTGGCGATCCCTGCATCGACCTTGGCCCATCACTTGCGTTTTTTGCAAACAGCAGGCCTGGTCGCCCAGCAACGACGCGGACGCACGGTTATCAATCGCATCGTGTTCGACCAGATCGAGGCGCTCTCAGCTTTCCTGCTACGTGAGTGTTGTGCGGAAGAAAAACTTACAAAACAAGCTGCTGCAGGTGGTGCAACCGTATGACCGAATTAACCATGCGCGCTATCGGGGCCGCCGGACGCCAGCGACTGAATACAGCGTGGACCCTGATCGCGATTCTGCCGCTGCTGGTGGCGGCGGCAGACCCGGACCGCTTCTGGCAGATCATAGCGTTTGCCGCGCAGGCGCTTTTCGGTACTGTTCCCATCGTCGCCATCGCGGTCTTTCTGATCGCACTCTTAAAGGCTACCGGTGCTGAAAATCTGGTGGCAAAAGCCTTTGCTGGGCATGAATTACGTATGATCGTGTTTGCAGCGCTGGTTGGAGGGCTGGCCCCATTCTGCTCGTGCGAGGTCATTCCTTTCATTGCCGGCCTGCTGGCCGTTGGGGTGCCACTGGCGCCGGTTATGGCGTTCTGGCTGTCGTCACCCCTTATCGACCCTCCCGCGTTGCTCATCACGGCCAATGCGCTCGGTTGGGATTACGCACTGGGTAAGACTGTCGCCGCCGTGGCTATGGGTTTGGCCGGCGGCGGCGTAATCTGGCTGCTGGCTCGCCAGGGACTATTCGCTTCAGTACTGCGCAGTCGTAACGGGGCTGGCTGCTCAAGTTGCAGCACGACACCCTTTTCAGGTGCCAGCCAATGGCGCTTCTGGACAGAGCCGGCACGGCGCGAGATCTTTCGGTCCGAGGCCATAGCAAACAGCCTGTTCCTGTTAAAGTGGCTCGCCCTCGCCTATCTGCTTGAAGCACTGCTGATAACCTATATACCCGCCGAGACGATTGGAAGGGTGGTTGGCGGCGGCGGTTTTGGCGCCATAGTCATGGGCGCACTGGTTGGGGCACCCGCTTATCTCAACAGTTATGCAGCCCCCGCCCTTGTGGCTGGGCTGATAGAACAAGGCATGAGTAGTGGTGCCGCAATGTCGTTTCTGGTTGCTGGCGCCATCAGCTCTATTCCGGCAATGGTCGCGGTGTGGTCGCTGGTCCGCTGGCCCGTTTTTGCCTCCTACGCGGCTTTGGGCTTCACCGGCGCAATTGCCGCGGGATCCCTATTTCAGTTTCTCACATAGATTCAAGGCAAAAAATTCCAGAAACTAACTGTGGATGTAGTGCTGTAACTGATCTATGGTGTACTGCTGTTCGGCGATGATGTCCTTGACCAGATCGCCGATTGAAACGATACCCGTCAATCTTGCGCTGTCATCCAGTACCGGCAAGTGACGAACCCGCCGCTCGGTCATAATGCCCATCGCCTTGTCGACCGTTAGAGAAGTGTCGACACAGATTACCGGGCTGGCCATGATGGCACGCACCAGCACATCATGCGATGACAAGCCTTTGAGAATGACCTTGCGCGCGTAGTCACGTTCACTGAAAAGACCTACTGGTAGATCATCTTCCACAACCACCAGCGCGCCTACCTCATGCTGTGAGAGCAGGGCCAGGCTGTCATAAACCGTCGAGTCAGGGCTGGTGACAAGTACATCACGGCCTTTGAACTGCAAGATCTGCTCCAGTGTTTTCATCTCGCTAACCTCAGAGTCAAACTGACTTACGAAAAGTATTACAAAGTTGGCTCTTAGATTCAAATCGGCCCGCAAAACCGGGTATTAAGGCCCATAAGCCCAGTCTTCAGGCCCAATAAGCCCTCATCGCAACAAAAACCCCAAGCACCCCTAGAGTTACGAAAAACACCTTTTGAAATACCGACTCTGAGAGGTGTTTGCCGATCAGTTGACCCAGCAACATCCCTACCAGTCCCGCCATTGTGCCAGTGGCACCAAGGCCCACGATAGCCTGTGGGAAACCACCCTGCCAGCCAAAAACTGCCGCGATAACGAACATGACGGCGAGAAACCACATGCCCATGGCCTGAAACTGGGCCTGTCGATCAAGGCGCAGCGCATGAAGATAACTGGTCATTGGAAAAACCGAGACGCCAGTCAAACCGGCAAGGGTTCCGGTAAGGATGCCAGTAATGGGCGATAGCCATTTTTCCCGGCGCCCTGGCTTCGGTAATCGCCAGGATGAAAGCCCGATGACACTGTAGGCAAGAATGATCACTCCCAACAGGATAGTAAATCCACGGGTATCAACTCGTACCACGATATTGGCCGCCAGCAACGCACAAAGTGCCCCCGAAACGAAGAGCGTCCACAGTCGCCGCCATAGCACGATAAACCTGTCGCCAGTGATGGCCTGCCAGAAGTTGGTTACGATCGCAGGTATCAGCATCAGTCCGATGGCATCAACCAGGCCATAGAGGGGTGTTAGCAGCGTGATCGATACCAGTGGCAAACCGAAACCCACTACTCCTTTAACGGTGCCAGCCACGATGAAGACCAAGCCGACTGTGAGATAGAGTTCAATCGGTTGCATAACTAAAAAACACCCAAATTCACATTACCCGACTCAGCGACAGTATCGTGACTGTATCTGTAACGACGCGCAGTTGGTTTGCATGATCGGCAAAGCTAGAATCGTGCTGATTCTAGCGGTTCGACAACCCAACAAGGTTATCAAAGATGTTTTCTTTGTCTGAGGGCGATACTCCTTGTACGCTACGCTGGGTGTCGCCAATAAGATGGTTAGGAGTCATCACCCTGGGTAGACTTTCTCACCACAAACCTTGTCCAGTCAATCCCATCAAAGTGGATCGCGTAGCACGATCACTCAGATAAACACTGTTGTGGAACCGATGAAAGATTCCGTACTGCCAACTGGGCAACCCAAGGCCCGTGCGCACAGCCGGCGACTGTGGCACTTTACGGTGCTGGTGGCGCTTGGGATTATCTGGGGTCTTTCGTTTTCACTTGCCCGCATGTCTACCGAGAGCGGCATGCACCCACTGGCAATAAACTACTGGACCTGCCTACTTGGCGCACTCCTGCTACTGCTGTACTGCGCTATCACTCGCCAGCCCCTACCACTGAAAAAAGAGTTTCTTTTTCTGTACATCGTGTGCGGGCTGCTTGGCTCGGTCATCCCCGGAACATTGTATTTTTATGCCGCTTCTCGTATTAGTGCCGGCGTACTGTCGATTACCATAGCAACTGTGCCGCTGATAACATTTGTTGCAGCTGCTGTTTTGCGCATTGAAGCCATGTCGTTTCTGCGGGTTGCCGGCGTTCTCTTCGGGGTCATCTCGATTGCCCTGCTGGTGATGCCCGGCACCAGTTTGCCCGACCCGGCCGCTGTACCGTGGGTACTGGTGATGGTAGTAGCAGCAAGTTGCTATGCAGTCGAGAACCTGGTGATTGCCTCACGCACGCCACCTGGCCATAACGTCTTTGTCATTGTTACCGGGATGTTGACCGCTGCCACCATCATGCTGACGCCCATCGTCTGGCTATCCGGCGCTTTTACGTTTATCTCCTGGCCCCTGGGCCGCTCAGACTGGGCAATACTCAGCATGGCCGTTATTACGGCAACTGCGTATGGCGGTTTTTATTACCTGATACTTCGGGCGGGGCCGGTATATGCCAGCCAATGCGCCTACGTTGTAACGCTCACCGGTGTGCTGTGGGGCATACTGATCTACGGCGAAGCGCATTCCGTGTGGATTTGGGTATCGCTCGCTATCATGATCGTTGCACTCACCCTGGTCAAACCGCGCGAAGAAACAGGGGACACCTAAATAGCGCCGCCACGGAGCCACACTAAACTCCATAGTGCCAGAAACACCACTCCCGCATAAATCGCAAACCCGGTTACCATGTTTCGGATGCGTCGCACGTTCCGGCGTGCCTGAACCTTACGCAATCGAAACCCCTCGATAGGCGCGACCAGCGGAACAAAGCCTGCCCCCTGGGACTGCGATTCGTCTGCTGCTGAGCCAATGCGGATATAAACGCCTTCGGATAACTCATAACAGGCATCAAATTCACCAAGCACCAGCCGCAACACCGTTTCTGGCAAATCAGGTATGGCAGCCTTCAGACGGTGTGTTACCTGCTTTCGGTAGACCGACCAGTTAGGATGAACACCATCATAAAGACGGTCTGGCGCCTCTTCGAGTGCATTCTCCATCCAGCTTACAGCTGCATTCGCCTGCACTTCAGTTCGGTCACTGCGCCGGTGAAGAAACACCGCAACAGCAATTACCCCAAGACCCACCCAAAGCGAGTGCTCGACCAGCGCAATCCCAATAGCCTTGATAGTTTCAGTCATCGCTTGCCCAACTTGACGACACTCTACACCCCAGGGCGCGGACGGTGCTCCCTAGTTCATATACATGGCCAAGCCCGATGTGATGATCTGGGCGAAAAAGCCATTGTGGGTCGTATCAACTGACCTACATCGGAGTGTATTCCTGACGTCTGCGTCTAGTTTAAGAGTCCCCTGACGGCAGTGCACACCTTGTAGACGGAACATACTCCAAGTGCGGAGAAAATAGAGTAACGCCTTAAACTAAGCAGCGCCTGCAGGCGCTGCTTCAATCCCGAAATTCGGGTTCTTCGCGCTCAAGTATGGCCAGGAGTTCATCAAAATGCCGGATTCCCTGCTCCGGGTAGGCATCCAGCTGTTCTGCGGTTTTCTCGGCGACATCGTCAGGCAGGATACGCAGCGGCTGACCGGTTTGTAGCGCCTGGATGTAGTTGCGCGCGGCACGCTCGAAATAGTACAAACGATTAAAGGTTTCTGCGACACTGTCGCCGATCGTCATGATACCGTGGTTGCCCATAATCACAGTCTTGTGGGACGGGTTGGATAGCAGTTGCACGCACCGCTCCCCTTCACTGGTGAAAGCCAAACCCCCATACTCATTATCAATCACATAGCGGTTGAAGAATATTGCCGTATTCTGGTCGATTGGCCGCAACCGACTGTCCGCCAGGCTCGCGAGGACAGTGGCGTACTGTGGGTGTGCATGCATCACGCAACGGGCGTGTCGACAATGACGATGAATGGCGCCATGCAATCCCCAGGCCGTTGGGTCCGGTGCGTCTGGCTTTTCCATAGTTGTAAGATCATCAGCATCAAGTAGCAGCAGATCGCTGGCGCGGATACGCGAAAAATGCATCTGATTGGGATTCATCAGGAAACAGGTGCCCTCATCGTTCACTGCCAGCGAAAAATGGTTGGCCACCCCCTCGTGCAGATCCATCCGAGCTGCCCAACGAAATGCTCCCGCCAGCGCTTGACGCTGCTCGGCATAAGGCTGCTCAGTGCTTATCGATTTGATTTGACTTGACATTTAACTAATCCAGGTAACGGCCACAATGGGCCAAACTGCCCTGGTATCACGAATCCGGTTGCTGCCAGCCCTGGCCGCTACCGCAGCGCAGGCAGCGCTGATTCATGAACACCTCGTCCCAATCAGCATCGGCGACCATGTAATCCAGAATGACTCGCAATGCCTTGGAAGTACTGCGAAAGCCATAGGTCTCCTTTGCGTGTTTCAGCATCGCTACAGTATCTTGGTGTAACTCCACCTCAAGAGTGGTTTTCTTTCCCATCGCCAGATCGCGTCTCCTACAAAATAATACTTGAAACGGGCGATGTTATCACCCGTGTGCCCAGCAGGTAATTCCCAGCAAATGGCCTGTGGTTTTTTCCGGGAATTGATATGCCGCCCTGGTTTGCGTCATTATTCCTGACCTGTCAGTAATTTACCCAGGGAGGGCAACTTGGATCTCACCCACATTGACTATCAGCGCGATCAGGCAATTGCCGTGATCTGCCTGAACCAGCCTGATTCAGGCAATACGCTGTCGCGACAGATGGCACTGGATTTACTGTCCGCCACCAGCGAAGCGCAGAACGATCCAAAGGTACGGGCCGTGGTATTCAGCGCCCATGGGCCGATGTTCAGTTTCGGCGGCGATCTTAAAGAATTCCAGCGCTTTGGTACGGATTCGGAGCAATTGGTCACCGTTGCCGATCAATGGCACGAAGCCCAGCAATGTCTTTTGACAATGCCCAAACCAGTCGTGGTCGGTGTCAATGGCATGGCGGCTGGCGGCGGCGTACCGATGACGCTGGTCGGTGACATCGTTCTGGTAGACGAAACTGCCCGTTATCGACTCGCCTACACTGCAGCGGGGCTCAGCCCCGACGGTGGCTCTACCTGGCTGTTGCCTCGGCTGATTGGACTGCGCCGCACTCAGGAACTCATTTTTGAAAACCGCGAACTCTCAGCGATCGAAGCTGTTGAGTGGGGGCTGGCGACCCGTACCGTTCCCCAAGGGTCTGCTCTTAAAACTGCCATAGCGTTGGCACATGCCTTTTCGACGGGGCCTACCCAGGCATTTGCCTCGGCTCGGCGGATGTTGCACGTCAGCTTCAACAATGACTTCATAACTCAAACCGCACTAGAGACACAAGAGATCGGCGCCAATATGACCGGGCGTGATGGCCAGGAAGGGCTGGAAGCGTTTATTAACAAACGCGCACCGGTTTTTACCGGAAGCCAATAGGAGTCCAACAACCATGACTATCGAATTCGATTTTGCCGACCAGAACGTGCTGGTCATAGGTGGTACCAGCGGGATCAACCTGGGCATCGCCCAAGGCTTCGCCAGGGCCAGGGCAAACCTCGGTGTGGTCAGTCGTTCCCAGGCAAAAGTGGATGCCGCGGTGGCACAGCTTTCAGCTGATGGCGCCCACACGATTGGCTTTAGTGCCGATGTGCGCGATTACGAGGCAATCGAATCGTGCAGTCGAAACTTCAGTGAGCGCTTTGGTGCCATTGATGTACTGATCTCGGGTGCGGCTGGCAACTTTCCGGCAACCGTCAACGCGATGTCAGCGAATGGCTTTAAGGCGGTAGTCGATATCGACTTGCTGGGCACCTTCCATGTGATGCATTCGGCCTACCCCTACCTTCAAAAACCTGGTAGTGCCGTCATCAATATCTCTGCCCCCCAGGCTTTCCAGCCTATGGAAATGCAGGCCCATGTATGCGCCGCCAAAGCCGGGGTCGATATGATGACCCGCGTACTGGCAATGGAGTGGGGTGGGGAGAACATCCGTGTCAATTCGATTGTTCCCGGCCCCATCGCTGATACTGAGGGCATGGCACGACTGGCCCCGACCCGCGAGATGCAACAAGCCGTAACCGCCTCCGTCCCCCTGGGCCGCCAGGGCACTACTGAGGACATCGCCCAGGCCGCCATGTTTCTGGCTTCACCTCTGGCGTCTTATATTACGGGCGCTGTTATCCCAGTAGATGGCGGCTGGTCGTTACGTGGGTTTGCCTCGATGGGTGCCTCACTTAAAGACCTGGCCCAGAACTGACCTGACCCCTTCCAACCCAGAATGACCAAGGAGTCCCCCCACCTCGACCCACGCCTGGCGCGAAATTATGGCGAAAAAACCAGCGATGATTTTCGCGCGGTTTACCGTGAATGGGCTGACAACTATGACCGTGATCTCATTGATGAGTTCGGTTACCTCGCACCGCAGGCAGCGGTTACCTGCCTGAAAACGCATCTGCCTTCACTGAACGCTCCGATTCTGGACATGGGCTGTGGCACCGGCCTCGTTGGGCAACTGCTTTTTGACGCTGGATACCAGATAATTGACGGCCTGGATCTTTCTTTCGAAATGTTGGAAAAGGCCCGGGCACTGGGGGTTTATCGCGCACTGGACGAAGCTGATCTAACAGAGCAACTGACCCTGGAACCGATCTACCAGGCCGTCATCTGCGTTGGAGTCTTCTCACATCAGCCCAGTCAACCGTTTGATCTTGCCAGGTTGTTTAGCGCGTTGGCCCCCGATGGGGTGCTGGTGGCTACAGTCAACGGCAAGGGCTGGAAAGAAATCGGCTGGGAAGTTCTGCTGGAACAAAGCGCCGAGCAGAACGGCTTTCGTATCGAGTCTGTATCCGACATTCCCTACCTGACCCGCCAGAATATTTCAGGAAAACTGCTGACCCTTCGCCGCTGAGCCTATTCCACTTCTTCTCAGCGAATCGGCAAAACCCCGGCCACCCGGCGTTGCCCGGAGGCGACTGGCGTTTTTACGCTACCTCAAGGCGTTCGTGTTCCCGTATGATCGAGCCGCCTTCAAACAACAACCAATAACCCGCTTCCCGTGACACTTGTTTCCAACCGGCGCATCGGCGTGCCTTTGGTACTGGCCGCCGGTATTTTCTGGAGCACCTCGGGCATTCTGTACCGACTGATCCAGGAGGCCACACCCTGGCATGTGCTGCTGTACCGTTCGCTGGCACTGATGCTGGCGCTTGGCCTGTGGCTGGGCTTTCGCTACCGTGACAGGCTCAGGCAAACACTGATCGATACTGGCTGGCCTGCCTTGCTGGGCGGGTTTTGCCTGGGTACAGCCTTTACCGGCTATATCCTGGCTCTGGAGCACACAACAGTCGCAAACGCCATGTTTCTGCTGGCCAGTGCCCCGTTTTTTGCCGCCCTGGCTGGACGCACTCTGCTGGGTGAACGCATCGCCATCTATATGTGGGCGGCGATGATCGTCGCGGCTGTGGGCATCGGTATCATGGCCGGCGAAGAACTCTTCCTCGGTAAAGGCCGCGGTGAAGGCTTTGCCCTGTTGGCAGCACTGGGTTTTGCCGGACTGACAATCTCGCTAAGGACGCGCCCCGGCACAGACAAACTCATCACCATTTTTTTTGCGACTGCTGTCGCCACACTTTATGCACTAACCGGCATAGGCCTATCCGGGTCTGGCTTTGCGATCCCCTGGGTGGATCTGATTAATTGCATCGGCATGGGTTGGTTCCAGATCGGGCTGGGATTTGCCCTGTTCACAGCCGGTGCTCGCCACCTGCAGGCGGTAGAGTTGACTCTGCTGTCGATGACCGAGATTATCGCTGGACCAATCATCGTCTGGATCGGTATTGGTGAGATCCCTTCCGAACAATCACTGACGGGCGGCGCCTTGATACTGACTGCAATTACGCTGATGGCGCTGTGTAGTGCGCGGGCAACAAGCCGAACACCGCCATTTGAACCGCCGATATCCTGAATACCGCGTGTTGTGAAAGCTTAGTGAGGAGGGAAACTGCTCACCCAGGCATCTTGTCAAACGCCTTGACCTTCGGATCAATCGGGGTCGATGGCAGTCGGTGGCTTGCGTAGACATTGGCCTTGGGCTCAAACCAACTCGCATCTTCGATAAGACCCACCCGCACACCCCGCCGATTGGGTGCTTTGGTGTTTTCGGTGTAGACCTGTGATCCACACGATGGGCAAAAGTGTTTGGTAATCGTATTGCCGGCGTCACTTAGATGCTGGTGCGTATGGGTTTCACCAGATATCTCGAGTGCACTGGCATCAACAAAAGCGAACGAAGCATACGCCCCACCACCACAGCGACGGCAATCATCACAGTGACAGTTAGCCTGAAACATCGGTTCGGCACTGCAGTGAAACTGTACTGCACCGCATAAGCAGTGCCCGGAAAACTGGTCAACCATAACCTCCCCTTTTTTTGAGACTGGCCACACCCCGGATCAGGTGAACCGATCGTGATTACAGGCAGTCTAGTCTAGGCTTAAGCTGCGGATTTGTCTGTATCAGGCGGGCTTGGAGTCAGGAACCATCAGGCGCCCGACTCAAAAAACCGAATCGGATCAACGACTGCTATGAACAGTACAAACTACCGCCTACGGTAAAGCAGGACTTGCTGGTACCGCTGACGGTCTTGCAATAGGTGCTTTTGCCAACTCTCTCACAACTCACAATCGATGCGTCCGGCTTGCCACAGTACTGACTGCCCGAGATTTCGAACAGCCAGAGACAGATTTGCTGGGTGCAGTGGGGGGCATCACACAACCGGCCAAAGGCAGCGCTAGAACTATAAGGAATTTTCTCACTGGATGAACTCCTGGATTAGTAAGGGGGTGATCCCTAATAAAAAAATGTTAAGAACCCCGCAATTCAATCATTTGATGATTGCCATTGGAAAACTTGACGTCGTTGCTTTTGAGATCTGGGCTCTTCCGGCCAAAAGTATTGCAAAGTCTGGCTTGCCTGCCCGACCCCTGGGCTCTTTATGACTGGGCCTATTCCACTTTTGCAACCACAGTGATGGCAGGATTCTTCCCGATTTTCTTCAAGCAGTACTGGAGTCAGGATGTGACTATCACCACAGTACTTTAGGTACTGTGTTATCAACAGAAAATCCTGAGTGCTTCCAGGCCAGGAGCCTGTGTGCAAACGCCTCTGTGATCGCTCCGTCTTCAACCAGGTAATCCAGTACTGCATGGTGCAACTGTTCCGCCAGCAAGCCTGTTGGTATCGGCGGCAGAACCCAGAACGATATTTTTGAAGGAGTTGTGACCTCTGTTTCCATATCTGGCGTGCGCGTCGATCTTGGCTGGGGCATAATCATCGTGCCGTACCGGGATGGCAAGATCGAAAAAGAGACTGTAGTATCCGTTTCCGTCCGGTGCGAACTGCTCGATCTGCTGCCGAGCGGCATGATTTCAGAAACCGGTGTGGAGAGCTTGGAGGGCAGCTATGGGAAAGCGGTCTATCTAGGGTTGACCACCTCTCACATGGTTACCCTCGAAAATCGCCTGGAAGTCAATGTCCGAAAACTCTCAGGCAGTGCCGTCGACCTTGAATCGGGTGCGCCGGTACAGATTGGCTGGAAACAGCAAAACTCCAGACTGCTCCTCCGCTGATAGGCTGGGTCATATCGGCATAGAAGCAGACTGCGTGCAAAAAACTGAGCACATCTATGGATTTGAATTTACAACATAAAGTAGCGATCATTACCGGCGGCAATAAAGGCTTTGGGGCCGCCAGTGCCTATGAGCTTGCCCGCGAGGGTGCTGATATTGTGATTACAGCGCGCAATGAAAGTGATTTGGCGGCGACCGCCAAGAAGATCGCTAAGGCGTTTTCAAGTAACATCGAAACCATCGCCTCTGATCTCACCGATCCGCATGGTGCTGAGCGCGTAGCCAATGCCGCTCTCAAAGCCTTCGGCCGAATCGATATATTGATCAATTGCGCAGGCGCATCTCAAGGCGGGGTGTTTTGGGAGATTGAGGATCAAGTTTGGGAAGACAGTTTGGCGCTGAAATTTCTAGGCACAATCCGCATGATCCGCGCGGTTATTCCCACCATGCGCACTCAAAAATATGGCCGCATCGTCACGGTGGCCGGCAATACTGGCAAGCAGCCCAACGCTCGCATGTTGCCTGGGGCGGCTGCCAATGCGGCCTTGCTGGCTGTAACCGCTGGTCTCGCCCAGGATGTGGCCGCAGACGGTATTGTTGTCAATGCGGTCAATCCAGGCCCGTCGCGCACAGAGCGTTGGAACACATTGATGCAAAATCTGGCAGCCCAATCGGGCACATCCGCTGATGAAGTCGAGTCGGATATTATGGCGGATATTCCCATGGACCGTCTGGGCGCGCCTGAGGAGATTGCCCGGCTGATCACTTTTTTAGCTAGCGACGCCGCTGCCAATATGACCGGTACCTCGATTACGGCCGACGGCGGTTCGACCAAGGCGCTGGCATAGGGACAATAGGGGCTAAAATCCAGGGGAAAGATATTGTGACCAATCCGCGCATTCGTTATGAGCCCACCAACACGCGCAAAAAACTCAAAGGCCCGGGCGGCAAATCTTTGATCGTGCATTTGGTGATCAATGTCGAGCATTGGCGTTTTGATGCCCCCATGCCACGCAAGATCATCACGGCGCCCCATGGCGCTGAAAATGTGCCCGATATTCCCAATTATTCCTGGGCGGAATACGGCATGCGCGCCGGCATGCCGCGCTTTTTGAAACTGATCTCGGAACGCGGCCTAAAAGCCAGCACCAGTATCAATGCCAGCGTCATCGATGCCTATCCGGCCTGCGCCGAGGCCATGCTGGATGCCGGTTGGGAATTTATTGGCCATGGCTTGCATCAAAAATCCATGCAAGAAGAAACTGACGAAGCGGCCCTCATTAAGATGGCGATTGACAAGATCGAAAGTTTTACCGGAACCAAAATGCGTGGCTGGCTGTCACCGGGGCTTAAGGAAACCGAAGATACGCCCGATATTCTCAAACAACTGGGCCTTGAATATGTCTGCGATTGGGTGGTCGATGATTTGCCTACGTGGATGACCACCAAACATGGTAGCCTGATCGCCATGCCTTACAATCTCGAAGTCAATGATTCCATTATTTACGCCATTGAAAAACATGCCTCGCCTGAAATGTATCACCGGGTTGTGGCGAGCGTTAAAGCATTTGAAAAGGAAATGAATGACACCACGCGTATTATGCCGATCGGCCTTCACCCTCATTTGATGGGCGTGCCGCATCGAATCAATTACCTTGAGAGAATATTGGATGATTTAACAGCTCGAGATGATGTTGTGTTTATGAATGGTGGCGAAATCGCCGATTGGTTCGTTCAAGAAGATAAGGGCAGCGCGTAGCTATGGAACCTGAAATTCTCGAAACCTTGGACGCACGGCTTGATCCAGCCCACACTGCATTGATCATTATCGATATGCAAAAGGATTTTTGCTGCGATGGCTTTGCTACCAGCCGTGCGGGACGGCCTTTGGATGCCGCAAAATCCATCATCCCAATCCTGGCCGCGTTCCGCGAGGCGGCCCGAGACGCGGGGGTTTTGGTCGTGCATGTCGGCTTTGAGACTTATATTGATCATATGAGCGACTCCGGACCTTGGCTTACCCAGCGCCGCAGATCGTCCTACGCGTCCGATAAAATTGCGCTCACTGGCGATGAAGGCATGGAATTTATCCCGGAACTTTCTCCCGAAAAGGGCGAGCTTACGGTACGCAAACATCGCTATAGCGCCTTTAAGGGAACCGACCTCGATATGTTGTTGCGGGCGCATAATATCCGCACGGTAGTGCCGTGCGGGGTGTCCACCAATGTTTGTGTGGAATCGACGTTTAGAGATGCTTTTGAACATTCCTATTATATCTGTGTACCGCAAGATGGCTGTGCGTCATGGGATATGGAATTGCATACCGCTACGTTAAAGACCGCCAATGCGCGCTTTGGGCTGGTAGTAACGGTCGAGAAGATCACACAAACCTGGCGAAACCGCACTGAAAAAGCCACCATTGCCTCATAACAATGGGAGGCCCCAAAGTGACAAACGACAAAACCCTGACCGCACAGGCAAGTAAATTCGCTGTCGATCTAAGATTCAGCGACATTCCCGAGGACGCTTTGCATGTCGCCAAACGCTGTGTGCTAGATGGGCTAGCGGTCATGCTGGCAGGCAGCGAGCAGGAATGCATCAATGTTACCGAACGTTATATCCGCAAGATCGGGGGCAATCCGCAATCACGCGTGGTGGGCGACGTTACGTTGAAAATTCCAGCCCATTTGGCAGCCTTCTGGAACGGGCTTGCGGGCCACGCCATGGATTGGGATGACACCCAGCTCACCGAAGGCCCCGGCAGACCTTATGGTTTGTTGACCCATCCCACTATCCCGCCGCTGTCAGCGTCATTGGCCATTGCCGATATGTTAGGCGGTGTCGATGGTGAGACGTTTTTGACTGCTTTTATCGCGGGTTTTGAAGTCGAATGTAAAATCGCCGAGGCCATTAATCCCGATCATTATAATCTCGGTTTTCACACCAGCGGCACAATCGGCACTTTTGCTTCAGCTGTCGCGGCCGCCAAGCTTTTAGGCTTTGATGAGACGCAAATGGCGCGAGCCCTTGGCGGGGCTGCCTCGATGGCCGCCGGCATCCGCGCCAATTTCGGTACCATGGGTAAGCCCATGCATGTCGGTCGCTCGTCTGAAAACGGTGTCACCGCAGCTTTGCTTGTTGCCGATGGTTTTACCTTCAACGAAGAAGCGTTAGACGGTCGATGGGGATTTTTGGAAGTAGCAGGCCGCGGCGGCGATCCGGAACTGGTTTTGGACAGGTTCGGCAGGCCATTTTCCATCACGACACCAGGTATTTCCATCAAGCCTTACCCAAGCGGGGTTTTGACACATCCCAGCATGGACGCCGTCAAGTTTCTAATGGAGGAAAACGCCCTTAAGGCGAGTGATGTCGAAAAAGTCACTCTTTACGCCGCCAATAATATTTTACATCCGATCCGTTTTCGGATTGCAAAATCCGAGCTTGAAGGAAAATTTTGTATGGCGTTTTTGTTGTCCGCCATGATCATCTCTGGTAAGGCCGGAAAGGCCGAGTTCACAGATGAATTTGTGTTGTCGGGCCCGGTTCAAGACATGCAAAAGCGTGTGTTTACCGAATTTGACGCCGACATTGACGCCATGGGCCATGACCGCATCAGATCACGTGTGGAGGTTAACACCAAGGATGGCCGGCATTTTGTTAAATGGGCCGATGAAAATTATCGCGGCAGCCCGCACAATCCGCTTAGCGATAAGCAAGTGGAAGGTAAATTTATCGATTGCGCCCAAGGCTTGTTGGATAAAGATCAGTCACAAACCGTATTCGATTTTATCTGGTCGTTGGAGAGTCAGGAAAATGCGGTCACACTTTATGATTTGCTCGATTGGCGCCTGTCTCAAGGCGCACAGCAAAAATCCGTTGCGTGACACCGTTTCGGGTTCGGTTTTGAGCGCACGGTAATGGGCTGTCGTCGCCAAGGCGGGGAAGGAACTCAATGACCGCTTGTGGCCGTAAGCAGCCTAATGCAAAGGAAAGGTTTGCGGCACTGAAAAAGTTAAAGCCAGCTACACCTTTTTGGTGTGCTGAAATGACTGCAAATTACGATGACCGGCGCCTGTTGCCGCATCCACTGGGATGTGCAATCACAAACCAAGCCACCTGGCCGGGCCGAGCGAGTCTGCATATTGTTTGAGTTGCGGCATGATATTTTCTGCCAGACATTGCATCGATCTCTGGGATACGCCGCTGGCCTCCCAGTCATGCCCGACCATCACCAACGTTCCAAACGGACCCAACTGATCGACTAAGTCGACCAATCGGGCCAGCACGGTGTCAGCAGAACCCACAATAGCGCAATCCTCAAGCGCGGCAGGCACTTCCAGAAACTCGTTGATCACGGGTAGCGCTTCCCGTTGCAACGACTGAAATTCCTCGATTCGCCGGACGCCGCGAATGTAGCGAAAATAATGTGCAATGACACCGTCGGGATCCAACAGAAGCTCGGCCGCCTCTTCATCCGTTTGTGTTACCAGGATATTGCGGCAAACCCGCCAAACATGTCGGTCGGCTA
>JBBWVW010000092.1:0-2755 GCA_050256425.1 Arenicellales bacterium
TAATCAAACCGAACACAAGGAGGCGCTGTTCTCCAAAGCGCTCAGACAGAATGCCCGCTGGAATTTCCAACAACCACATCATGCCGCTATAGACTGCCCGTATGGTTCCTACCTGTGCGTAACTCAGGCCCAGACTCTGAGTCAGTATAGGCAGCAGCACATATACCGTTGATGTGAGTCCATCCTGGGTCGCGTGCACACCAGAACTCACTACCAAGATTGGGTTTTTCAATGTCTGCATGTCGAGAACACCAAGTGAAAGCGGTCCAATTTTACAGAACTACTTGGCCGAGTTTATCCAGTCCTGTAATCGTCGCTACTGTAGAATTTTTTCCCAGTACGCAATCAAGACTTTGATGCACTTTCTACTGCCCGTTAGTCAGTTGGGATACGTGGTAAACCCGACCGCTCCGCCAAATCCTCTGCTATTAAATGCGTATAGCGCGGTACTGCCCGAATAGGGAAATGGGTTCCTCGTTCGTCAATACGGAACACTGTACAGCCCGTTACGGCAAATCAACAACTTATCCGGAACTCTCTGATCAATATCGAGTCAGAATAGCGGCAATAGGTTCCCCTATGTTTTCTATTTAAAACCCCGTTTTGATCAGACAGGAGGAAGATGTTATCTGCGGGTAAATTGCCGATAGAGCGCAAACAACGCATAGACCCCGACTGCTGCAAGTAGCGACAACGGGAAGCCAGCGGGACCAATTGCGCTCATTGCAGTGCCGGTCAGGAACGGGCCAAGCAGGCCGCCGACACCAAACAGCACGGAAAACACAGCGTTGGCGGAAACCAGTTCTACATCACGAAAACGTTCGCCCAGCAGAGTAATGCCAACGGTGAAGATCCCCCCCATAGAACCACCCCAGACACTGACCACGATCCATAGCGCCAGCGCCTGTGGTTGCCACCAGGGTTCACGTCCACCTTCGACAAGCAGCGGAAACAGAAAGATCGAAACCATCAGCACCAGAACACAGACAATCAGCAGCCAGCTACGGTTAACTGTGTCAGCCAACCAACCAATTGGGTATTGAAAAAAAACAGCGGCTACCGCACCGACCCAGATAACTGCATACCCGGTCTGGCGGAATTGTGCCCCCAGTACATCCATGGTGTAGAGATGGGCGAAAGATTGCATCGCGCCTTCGACGACACCAAACATGGCTGATGACAGCAGTACCGTGGGTGCGGCAAAAAACACCGCCGCCAAACCCAGAGCGACTCCCTGTTCGGGAACGCTCAATCTGACATCAAGTTTCCGGGTGGGCAGCAGAAAACCAGCCGCAACTACGATTGCCAGTAACCCCCAAACAAACGGCCAGTAAGTGCCGGGGTCCAGATAAGCACCCAGCAACGGACCGACGGCCCAACCGGCCATGCCGGCCGTGACATAGATGCCCATCCAGCGTCCGCGCACCCGGTCATTGACAATCTGGTTCATCCACGTGTCACCAGCTGTAAACAACAGCGAATTGCCCATACCAAGCAGGAACCGGATCACCAGCCAGGTCTCGAAGCTGCGAAACGCCGGTAAAGCAATTAACGTTACCGCGACCACCACCAGGCCGAGCACAATGGTCTTGAAGAATCCCAGAGCTGGGATGATGCGCGGTGCGGCTAGTGCTACCACGATAATGCCGGCAAACTGGGCAGCCGCATTAATGCCGATCATGGATTCGCTATAGCCCTGATTGCGCAAAGCTTCGGACAAAATCGGCCAATTCAAAGAACTGGTGATCGACACCACCGCCAGCGCAGCGACGAGCGCGATCATGCAGCGAATTCTTTGCTGGCGAGACAACTCACTCATGGCGTCACTAACCGCCCACCAACGCGGGGTCTGCACGGTACTTGTTCATCTGCTTCGGATCTGTCTCTTTGACTAGATGGTTGCTCTGGTCACGCGTGGGCGGTATTAGATGACAAAGCGATATGCCCAGCTGGCACCTGATCACCCGTACCATGCCGTCAATATTCTAGGATTTTCAGCACAATTTCAGCACACGACAAATTCGGAGCAGAAAGGGGCCAGTGAAAGTCCCTTAAAAGCAGTGGAAAATGGTGGGCGCGGCTGGATTTGAACCAGCGGCCCCTGCCGTGTGAAGGCAGTGCTCTCTACTGAGCCTAACGTTAAATCAACCACAACCGCACACCGGTCCCGCGTGTATGTGACTGGAATGGACCCAGTTTCAGCACGTTTTCAGCACACTAGGATTTAAGCCTCGAGTTAATCCAAACAAATTCTGACTATGTCTCACAGGGATCGAAAAGGAACCCCTAATCCCTGAAGATCAATACGAGATTTCAGTGGAACGATCCACTGGCCCCGGGCTCGTTGTCGGGACCCACACGCGCATCAACACAGCTGTTTTATAGGCGTAATATTGGCGTATGAAACCTATGATTGCCATTGGTTTATCGGTTCTGATACTGACAACGTGATCCGCTGTTTTCTCGACCCGGTGCCGTTTTAACCTCTGGTTCAGCGCTCTGTTCCAGCCGGTGGACCTTCCGTTGCCGGGCCGTGGCGGCTGGGTTCTTCGCCGTCGCCATCCAGGCCGTGATAGCGGGGCAAATCGTCGGCGACGTCGAACCAGGCGATCCGCCGACTGTGGTACCAGTGCAGGCTGGGAACGTAAGCGTCGGGATCGTCGAAGGTGCTGATGTGAAACTCGATAGTCCGGGGGTCGTCTTTCTCGCTCTCAATGGTCAGCGGGGTTCCGCATTGGTCGCAGAACGCCCGCCC
>JBBWVW010000093.1:0-1653 GCA_050256425.1 Arenicellales bacterium
ATGACGGGCGCGGGCATCGGCGCTCAGTGCCTGCCAGGGTAAAAGCGCGTTGCGAGCCGCATTCACGGCTACATCGATGTCATCGCTATCGCCCCGGCCAATGTCGGCCAGAGTCTCGAGCGTTGCCGGGTTAACCGAAGCAAAGTGCTCTTGGGCTTCGCGCCATTGGCCACCAATCCAGTGGCCGAACGAGGGCCCCTGCTCCGAGAGCCACTGTCTCGCGACAGAGGCATCTTCGGGCGCAGGGCCGTACTCCATGCTTTCAAACAGTTCTCTCACGCTGGACATAGGATCAACCCATGGGGTGGCGGTGGCTGGCGGAATAACGCCCACTGATATGGTGCTCCAGTTGCCGGGAGATGTCGCCCAGCAGGCCCGAAGCGCCAATGCGGAAGTACTTGGCATCAAGCCATGCCCGACCCAACTCCTCACGCATGAGTACCAGATAAGCAAGAGCATCGCGTGCAGCGCGAATGCCGCCCGCCGGCTTGAAACCCACCATGAATCCGGTACGCTGGTGGTAAGCACGGATAGCGCGCAGCATGACAAGACTAGCCGGCAGGTTGGCGTTGACAGACTCCTTACCGGTTGAGGTCTTGATGAAATCGGCCCCCGCCATCATCGCCACCAGGCTGGCCCGGGCCACGTTGGTGAAACTCACAAGATTGCCGGTGCCGAGAATGGTTTTAAGATGGGCATCCCCCGCGGCCGCCCTGAACGCCCGGATTTCGTCGTACAGTCCCTGCCAGTCGCCACTCAGTACCAGACCACGGCGGATCACGATATCAATCTCGCGGGCACCCGCCTGGCGCGCACTGTCAACCTCAGCCACACGGGTGACAAGCGTTGTCAATCCATCCGGGAACCCAGCCGCCACCGAGGCGACCGGAATATCAGTACCCTCCAGCGCATTGACTGCTTCGCCTACCAGAGCCGGGTAGACACACACCGCCCCTACCCTAAGATCTCCCGCCTGCAATGCACGAGCGATATCCGCGCGAAGTGGTATGCGTGCCTTAGCGCACAGACGCTGCACATTACCCGGGGTATCAGCCCCATCAAGCGTGGTGAGATCGATACAGGTCATCGCCCGCAACAGCCATGCTGCCTGCCAATCCTTTTTGACCGTGCGCCGACCGCCAAGGCTCACGCAACGCCGCTCCACAGCACTGCGATTTACCCGCACGCTGGCGATCCAATCTCGATCCAGGGCCTGGCCCGGGTTGGAAGTCATGTCAGCACTCCCGGGCTTTTGCGGGTATAGCAGCGTGACATCGGCTTTCGCTGTCATCGAGAATAACCTGAAAAGGAGATTCCAATGCCAGTTGTGTACTTCATGATGACGGCTCTACCAGCGTTTTAACAAATCCTTTGATCAGTCGAGCCAGTTGTGGCGCGGCCTGGCTGCCGGCGGCCAGCGTCTGTTCGTGCGAAAGGCCTGACTGCAACCCGGCTGCCAGGTTGGTGATTACGGCCACTGCTGCTACCGCCATACCACAGTGGCGTGCAACGAGCGTCTCGGGCACGGTAGACATCCCCACCGCATCAGCGCCCAAATGAGCAAAAGCGCGAATCTCGGCTGGCGTCTCGAAGCTGGGACCAAGACACCAAAGGTATACCCCTTCGTGCAACTCCAGGCCAGCATCAGAGGCG
>JBBWVW010000094.1:0-16342 GCA_050256425.1 Arenicellales bacterium
ACCGTACAGCTCGCTAGAATCATTACGCCCCGGCTTAAACCAAGCCCCCTATCACAAAAGCCCTGGTGTGAAGCCGAGGGCACCAAAGCGATACAGGCGAAAGCATATACCGCTGAACTCTTGTCCAAAGCCTCACAGATCACTCTTGATGAGCAGCAGGTTGACGAAACAGGTGAAATCACTGCCGTGGTTTACATTGATAAATTCAGCCTTGGCCAGGAATTGCTCTACAAGTATCTTGCGGTTGAAAATGGCGAGCCTACCCAGTGGTGCGACTGATGACCGAAAGCGGCTTCTCCACGGCCGATCTTTACGATGCGCATCCACAGAAAGTTCAGGTCTGCGAACCGCTGTTTCGTAACTTTGGAGCCCAGATAAATTTCTCCGGCCCGATCAGAACTCTAAAATCCTTCGAGGATTTTTCCCTGACTAAAGATACCCTGGGTACAGCCGGTGATGGCCATGTTCTGGTAATCGATGGTGGCGGCTCCTTACGCTGCGCCATGCTAGGAGACAAACTGGCGCAACTGGCAATAGACAACGACTGGGCCGGGATATTGATTAACGGCTGCGTGCGCGATAGCGCCACTATTTGCACACTGCCTATCGGAGTAAAAGCACTGACGACACATCCGGCGCGACCAGTCAATCGGGGTGGCGGGCAGGCCAATATTCCTGTGACTTTTGCAGGCGTGGTTTTTCATCCCGAACAGTTTCTGTATGCCGACACGGATGGCGTACTACTCAGCGAAACTGATCTTTTAGTCATTACGGGCAGTGATGACTGAGTTTGTTGGTATCGACCAGTTCGTCCAGTTGTCGGCGCATTCGCTTGAACAGTTATCGAAAGGCGTCCTCGGCGCCATCAACTGCAACGATGCTATCGCTACTTTTGTCGCTCGCCACCTGGTACGGGCGAACCTCATGGGTATTGATTCCCACGGGGTTGTCCGCTTGCCCCAATACGTTGAACAAGTTGAAGCCGATTATTTCTCCCCAGCGGGAACTCCTTTCGTGACCCGGTGCGATCGAGGTGCAACTGTGATTAATGGCAGCCGTGGCTTTGGCATGCCGGCCATGCAACTCGCTGTTGAGACTGGCATCGCCCAGGCCAAGACCAATGGCGTTGCCGCTCTTGGCATTACTAACTGCGGGCATACCGGTCGACTCGGTGCATTTTGTGAAACGGGTGCCAGGAACCATTGTCTGACTATTATTCTTGGCGGCGGTGCACGACGGGACTGGCGTCAGGTCGCGCCATTCGGTGGTTCAAAGGGGATGCTGCCCACCAATCCTTATAGTTTCGGCATCCCCGGCGGTGAGCGTGGGCCCGTCATTCTCGACTTTGCCACCTCGGTAGGGGCGGCGGGCTGGATCTATGCTACGAAGAGCGCAGGCGCCAGTTTACCCGAGGGTATGATTATTGACCGCAACGGCCGTCCCAGTCAGGACCCACAAGACTACATTGATGGCGGGGCATTATTGCCCGCAGGTGGAGCTAAGGGATACGGCCTTGCACTGCTTGCCGAAATCGTCGGCGAAGCGATGCTGGGGCGAGTTACCACCGACATGAACTGGATCATGATTGTGATTGATCTTGAGCGCTTCCAGGGAGTCAATCAGTTCAGAGCTAGTGCGGAGGCCATTCTGACTGAGATGCGCGAGTGCCCGCCCGCCGACGGCTTTAGTGCAGTAGAGATTCCAGGCGAACGTGAAAAAGCCACCGCCGAACAGCGGCAACGCGACGGAATCCCGATACCGCAGCAATCCTGGGAACAAATCACGGCTGTCGCTGCACGACTGGGTGTCCCGGTAACGACGTAGATGATGACACTCTAATCGTGTTAACAACTCCGCATAACGTCAAATGGGCGCGAAGTGGGATTTTTCCCAGAGGCAAAAGTAACGTATACAGTGAACAACGCACTGCTAGAATCACGACACATTCCATTGATCCGACGCAAACTTTGCAGGCCTCGCACCTTCGAACATGGCCCGACGAAAAAACAGCAAACGAAAGGCGTCCCTTGAGAAACGAAAGGCGTCCCTTGAGATAGAACAAACACCCGGCAAACCGGTGATCAACCGGCTCACCCCGGTATCTATTCTTTCGCAGGATGAGGTCGAGTCGCTACACCAGGCCTCGCTGAAAGTGCTCGCTGAACATGGAATTCAGTTCTCCTTATCTGAAGCCCGTGCGATCCTGAAAACCGCCGGGGCCGAGGTTCAAGACTCTGACGGTATGGTGCGTTTTGACCCGGATATGCTGATGGACTATCTGGCCAAGGCACCAGCCGCATTCACCCTGCACGCACGTAACCCGGCCCATGACCTGCGATTGGGTGACCGACATGTCAATTTCTCATCCGTAAGCAGTGCGCCACACTGCACAGATACCCTTAAGGGCCGGCGCACGGGTAACCGGGAGGATTTCGAAAACTTTCTGCGCCTGACTCAAACTGTCAATGTGGCCCATGGTTCGGCCGGTTACCCGGTAGAGCCGATCGATATACCAGTGCCGGTACGCCACCTGTATGCGACCCGTGCGATTCTCGCTCTGACCGATAAAACTTTCCGGCTGTACAACCACAATCGTCAGCGCACCCTCGATGTATTGGAGATGACGCGCATTGCACACAATCTGAGCGCAGAAGCATTTATTGAAAAGCCCTGTGTTTTCGCCTCGATAAATCCCAACTCGCCTCGCGAATATGACGAGTCCATGCTCTGGGGTATGATCGAATGCGCCCGGGCCGGACAAGTACTGATGATCTCGCCTTTTATACTGGCCGGCGCCATGGCGCCCGTTTCAGTTGCCGGCGCGCTTGTACAACAAAACGCAGAGGCGCTGGCTGGAATCGCTTTTTGCCAGATGGTTCGAGCAGGAACACCGGTGACTTATGGTGGCTTTGTATCAAACGCCGATATGAAAAGCGGGGCCCCGGCTTTTGGCACACCCGAGCATGTCAAAACCACACTCGTGATCGGACAAATGGCGAGGCGATACAACTTGCCTTACCGATCGGCAAACGCCAATGCCTCTAACGCCGTGGATGCCCAGGCGGCCTACGAGTCACAAATGTGCCTGTGGGCCTGCCTGATGAGCGGCGCAACCTACGTTTATCATGGTCTTGGCTGGCTTGAAGGTGGATTGAGCGCCTCTTTTGAGAAATTCATTGTCGATGCCGAGATGATTCAGGGATTAACCGAGGTGCTTAAGCCTATTGACCTGTCTGCGAAAGAACTGGCGGTAGACGTGATTGGCCAGATTCCTCCAGGAGGTCACTTCTTTGGCAGCAACCATACTATCGAAAGGTACGAGCACGCCTTTTATCACCCCATGTTGTCGGACTGGCGCAACTTTGAAACCTGGAATGAAGCCGGGGCACTGGATGCAACCCAGCGGGCGGCTGGCATCGTGAAGACCTTGCTGCATCAATATCAGCCGCCGGCGATGGATCAGGACGTCGCGCTGGCCCTGGACGACTTTGTTGCCCGGCGAGAATCGCAAGGCGGAGCGCCGGTTCAATAAAATGTTCTGGTTAGCCCCACTGTGTTAAACGGACCTCTGTACCACAACTGTAATCGAGTTCTGATATGAAAATAGTAATCGTTGGCGCTGGCGCCATGGGTTCGGTCTATGCAGCATTACTGGCTGACTCAGGTAACGAGGTCTGGGCGATTGATCTTTGGCGCGAACACCTCGATGCCATCAATGATCACGGCCTACAAGTGTCTGGCGCCAGTGGCGAGCGCACGGTGAGCAATATTCAGGTCTCTACCCGTGCTGCAGACGCCGGGCCTTGTGATCTGGTGGTGATCGCCACCAAGGCATCGGCCGTGGCGGCCGCCGCGCGCAGCCTGACGACTAATCTTACTGACGAAACCCTGGTACTGACCATCCAGAACGGGCTTGGCGCAGGGGAGCGCATCAGCAAAAACCTCGATAGCGCCAATATTCTGCTGGGCGTCGCCGGCGGCTTTGGTGCTTCTATACCGAAACCTGGATGTGTGCACCACAACGGTATGGAACTCATCCGGCTCGGTGAGATGCATGGCGGTATGAGCGAGCGACTGGAGCACGTCGCCAAGGTCTGGCAGGACGCAGGCTTCAACGTAAAGACCTTTGCAGATATCAATCAGCTCATCTGGGAAAAATTTATCTGCAATGTTGCGCTGAGTGGCGCCGCAGCCGCTTTTGACCGTACCCTGGGCGAGGTTATGGACGATCCGGTGACCTGGGAGATCGCCAAGAAACTGGGCCTTGAGGCTTACCGCGTTGGCAAAGCCAAGGGTATTCACTTTTCATTTGAAGATCCGGTGCAGTACATCAGTGACTTTGGCAGCAAAATGCCCAAAGCCAAGCCATCGATGCTGCTGGACCTGATGGCCAAGCGCAGAACCGAGATTGACGCCATTAATGGCATGGTCCCAGTAGTGGCGAAAGAACAGGGCCTGGATGCCCCTTATAACGAAGCCATCACCGCAGTCATTAAAACAAAAGAATCTACATTCACGAATTGATCCGCTAATCGCTAATAACGTCCGATCCGGGACTGCAACACCGGCAGCGCCCAACCCTGTACAGGTTTATGGTTTTTAAGGTTCGCCAAGCGCCTCTTTTATAGATGTCTGAAACTGATAAACACCCTGCTCATGTTTGGGACTAAGCGGTCCGGGCTGGTACCCGCCCGACAAATAGTTCTGGTGCACCTGTGCGCAGATATCAAAATCCTGTTCGATTACCGCAATATTGCTTTTTATGACAGCATCACGTGCTGATCGGGTGGCTTCTGAAGCATCCGCAAAATAAAAGTCATAAATCAGCTCGGTGCGCGCGACCCCAATCGGATTGATGCGGGAGGTATTCATGCCGCCATCAAAAAACGATAAGGTCCAATTTGGCCACATCCACAGCCATCGACCCTGATAAAAAAGATCATCCCGGACAGGTGCCGTCATGCGGACCAGATTAGCCCCTGTCGTTGTTTGAAATTTTTCGAAGTCAATCGCCTTAAAAAAATCGGGATGGATACCCGGAATGTGGTATCCCTCAACAAAATTATCGGTGTAGATCTTCCAGTTGGCATCGAACACCATTCTTTTTTGCCCTGCCCATTGATAATCCTCAATCGGATCATTTTTGATTTCTTCAGGCAGCCCGCCGAGTTGATTCTCAAGGGTGATTTTCCCAGCAACAGAAACAAAAACCAGATTTCGCCAGATATCGACTGTGATGCGATGCAGAGGCCATTCGTCGAGATTGAGTCTTTCCGTCTCGTCGAACCAGGGCGCTCTTTCGAGCGAGCCATCCAGCCGGTAAACCCAGTTATGGTAGGGACAGCGGATAGATCTGCAGTGACCGCTACCCTCCTCGAGCAGTTTGGCGCCACGATGCCGGCATAGGTTTCTAAAACCGCGTAACTCTCCGGCCTGATCCCGCACCACAAACACCTTGGTCCCGGCTATATCAGCAGCAACATAATCACCGCTCTCTTGGAGATGCGCAGCTGATCCGATCAGCTGCCAACTTGTGCTAAAGACGTCCGATTGCTCCCGAAGAAAAATCGCCGGATCGGTGTAATACTCTGCTGGGAGATTTTTCACGAGGACCCGATTCCCATGAAGTTTGCTCAGGTTCCGCAGAAGGTCGCCTGGACGATCTCTTCGGGTTGCGGCGGCTTCTGAAATTCGACATTGATCTGCTGCTCATCGAAGGGCTTTTGCAGAACTTCATGAAGACGTTCAAAAGGGCCAAAACTACCGTGATCCTCGGCGGCACGTATGACCTCTTCGACCCGGTGATTACGGGGAATATAGGCTGGATTTATCGCTTGCATCTGTCTGCACCGCTCAAGGTCTCCCCGGGGCTCATCGCGAAGTCGCGCCCGCCATTGCACCGCCCACTGATCGAAAGCGGCAGGGTCTTTGAACAGCTCTCGTACTGCGTCGTCTGATGAGTCATCGTCATGCGCAAGCCGCGACAGACGCCGAAATACCAGCGTGAAATCTGCCTGGTTATCTGCCATGGTGGCGAGCAAATCTTCCATCAGAGTTGAATCTGATTGTTTGCTCATCCCAAGTCCGAGTTTTTCTCTAGCGCCCTCGTTATAAGCCGTCTCAAACTTGGCCGGGAATGTATTAACCCGGTCTTGTGCCAGTTCCAGTGATTGAACACTGTCGGTATGGATGAGAGGGATCAACGTCTGGGCAAAACCTGCAAGATTCCAGTGCGCGATCGGTGCCTGATTGGCATAGGCATAGCGCCCGCCGTGATCGATTGAGCTGTAGACCGTACTCGGGTGATAGGTATCCATAAAAGCACACGGGCCGTAGTCGATGGTTTCACCACAAATAGACGTGTTATCAGTATTCATCACCCCGTGAATGAAGCCGATCAGCTTCCATGATGCCACCAGAGATGCCTGGGTATCGATGACAGCATCGAGTAGCGCGAGGTAAGGCTGCTGGTCTTCGCGTGCATCGGGGTAATGACGATCAATGACGTGATCCGCCAGCAACCTCAAGGCTTCGATATCCTGGCGCGCCGCAAAATACTGAAAGGTCCCTACCCGGACATGGCTCCGTGCTACCCGGGCCAATACCGCCCCGGGTAGAAAACGCTCACGTTGAACCTGCTCACCGGTAGTCACGGCTGCTAGCGCGCGCGTCGTGGGCACCCCCAGCGCATGCATCGCCTCGCTTACGATGTACTCGCGCAGTACTGGACCCAGGACGGCGCGCCCGTCTCCGTTTCTCGAAAACGGCGTTCGACCGCACCCTTTCAACTGTATATCGCGCCGAGCACCGTCCCGGTCTAATACTTCTCCCAGCAAAATAGCACGCCCGTCACCCAATTGTGGCGACCAACCGCCGAACTGAAATCCCGCATATGCCATCGCAAGGGGCTCGGCATCCCCTGGTACACGATTGCCCCCCAGAATCTGGATGCCTTCAGGAGAACCCAGTAAAGCCGGCTCCAGCTTGAGGTGAACTGCAAGACTTTCGTTGATTTTGATAAGCCGTGGGTCTGGGACTGGCGTGGGCGACAGCCGCGCAAAAAAATGCTCCGGCAGACGCGCGTAAGAATTATCAAAGCCGAATATCGGAGCGTTCACCAGAATCCCTCGAACGATGTCTTACAACTAACAACATCAACTACTGAGCCGGAGTCTGATCTTTTCAGTTGGCCAGGCCCCGCGCAACCCCAAGGTTATTGTGGGCATGACTCCTTGCTGCTGCGATTCGCTCCTGCAGGATACACTGACGGTATAGTTTCCAAGAGCGTTTGAAGCTTCTGCACCCAAATAAAATAAATCCAACCATTCCCCGCCTATCTATGAAAATCTCGGGCCTGAAGACATTTCTGATTCCGACAACCGTTTCTGACAGCGAATGGGCTTTGGGTAAGGCTTTTTTGCTGATCAAGGTAGAAACGGATAGCGGCCTGTCGGGCTGGGGTGAAGCCTATGTTCCCCATGATTGCGAGCACGCCATCGATGCGTTGATCAGAGCAATGGCGCGATATCTTGAGGGAACTGATCCTCTAAAGATCGAGACGTTCCGTCACAACGCGCTTAATGCTTTTGCCAATCTGCAGACCGGCTTTCACCTCTCATGCGCGATTGCAGGTATCGAGATGGCTTTGTGGGACATCACCGGTATCGCCATGGAGCAACCGGTGTATCGACTGCTCGGCTCACCCTGCAGAACACGGGTCCCGGTGTACGCCAATTGCCACAGCAATAAAGGAAAATCTATCGATGACATCGTTAAATATGCGAAAGCCCGATATGCTGAAGGCTTTCGAAGCGTCAAGATCTACCCGTTCTTAGATCAGGCAGCGGTAGAGCGGGGCCTGACTGATCTCCAGCATCTACGCGAATCGCTTGAGTCGGACTGCACCATCCTCGTCGATGCCTGGCGCGCGTTGGATTACGACACTGCCATGCTGGCGTGCACAGAACTGGAACAGCTCGGGGTCAAATGGCTCGAGGACCCTGTTCCGCTCGATGATCTTCAAGTCCTGTCACGAATCACGGGCGAAACGTCCCTGAGCATCGTCACCGGCGAAACACTCAGCACCGAAACGGAGTTCGAATTACTGTTGCAAAAAAACGCTGCCAACATATTAAATCCGGACATTGCGTGTTGCGGGTTGTCGCAAATTCGATCGATCGCTGCCATTGCGCGCCCCTGGTCCTGCCAGATGGCGATTCATAACTTCAACAGCATGGGACTGGGCCTTGCGGCCAGCCTGCATATAGCCGCAACCATTCCGAACCTGGCCGGTGTGGAATACTTTCCTCGATTTAAAGCAGCGTCGGACCAATTTTGCGTATTGCACTGGCAGCACGGTGAAGATCATGCTTTTAGGCTTTGTGATAAACCTGGGCTGGGCGTCACGGTCGACGAGTCAGCGCTTTCTCGCTTTGAATATCAGCCTGGCCCAATGCGATCCTGGCCAGCCTGAATTGTGCTGATCACGCCCATGAAGCGGTAATCTGGAAACAAGAAATCAGATCAGGCGCGGAAAAGTCTCGCACTCCAGCGCTCCTCCGTGCACCAGATCATCGCCACGCTCATCAGGATTGCACTCCCAGGGTTTATCATCAAAGCGTGCGTCATCTCCGAACCAGTGGGTGCATATGACCCTACGCCGGTTGCGCCGCTGCAGATTGCCCGGAGCACTGTGGTGGGTGCGAAAATTCAAAATGGCACAATCCCCAGCCTTCATCGGCGCGCAGGCAATCTCGTAACCCTGTGAATCATTACTCCATTGCGGCGGATCAGGCTCTTCGTGGCCTCGCATGCCTTTTTCAGTAAAGAAATCTATCGCCTTGTAGTTCTGATTCAGCTTGTGCGAACCTAAAACAAAGCGAAGAGCGGTTTCCTCGGGTACATCATCCAGCGCGGTCCAGACATTGCATACCTGTGTGCCGGAAACTGGCCAGTAGGCTTCGTCGTAATGCCATGGCGTCTGGGTGCTGGTGCCAGGCTCTTTTACGATGGCCATATCAAAATAAAGGAGCAAGCCCCGGCTGCGCATCACCCGTCGTGCCAATGATGCCGCCGGCGATTCGAAGGTAAATCTCTCAAACGACCGTAGCCGCCGCCATAAAAAGGTATCGAAAAAAAATGTTCCGGGTTCGCCATCATTTTTGTGATCTTCGCGGACCGGACTATCGGCAGCGGTTCTGATTGCGGCAGCCACAGCCCGTCGACCCTGCTGAACCCATTCATTGCTGAATGCGCCCTCAAGGCAGACCACACCGTCCCGCTGGTAAGCTGCGACCGCACCTCGGGTGGGCAGGCCATTACTACTTAAGGAAAATTTTTTCAGGGTCCGCATAAACAGTTAGGTTGGTTAGGCATCGTAATTTTTATAACCAAATTGGCGCCGTCAAAAAAGTCAGGTACCACGATATATCCCAAGAGAAACAACTGTCAATTGATCTTTGGTAATTCTGCATAACTGGATGCACTAAACTGCAGCCCCTATTGGAAACTCGATAACTGCTATGGCCATTAAAGCCCTTTCCGACACTGACAAAATGATGCTCGACTCCCTGTACTGGTGGGATATCCCAACCCTGTTCCGGGCTCCCCTGGACCGTGACCCAGCAAATGCGGACATTGCGCTGGTAGGTGTCCCGCACTCTACCGGTAACGGTACTACCGAACGTGATCAGCACCTGGGTCCGCGGGCCTTGCGCCACGTGTCGGCCATGGCAAAAAGGGTACACATGGATTTTGAAGTCGATCCGTGGGCCGCACACCGGATCCATGATCTGGGTGATGTGCCACTGCCCGAGGCGAACGACAACGAGGCATGTATAGAACGGATCACCGATTTCTACCGGGCGATCGATACGGCAGGTGCGCGACCGGTATCGGTCGGCGGGGATCACTCGGTTACTGGCGGCATCATTCAGGCGATCGCGGGACCGGATGCAAAACTCACCGGCGGCGAGAAAGCCGTCTTCTTGCACTTCGATGCACATACCGACGCTTATGAGCAGGTGCCGCATTTTCTGGGCGCCGTCAAATCAGCCGCCCACTGGGCAAGCTACCTGGTTCGTGACGGCCTGATCGACGCAAGTCACAGTGTCCAGATTGGCATGCGCGGCAATCCGCGCACCCTGAGTTGGCTCAACCCCAGCAAGGAACTGGGCTATGAGCTCATTACTATGGATCGCTACCGCCGGATCGGACCCGAAGAGACCATGCAGATCATCAATGACCGGATCGGTGGTGCGCCGCTCTACATTACCTTTGATCTGGACTGTATGGATCCAACAGTAGCGCCCGGCGTGGCGAACATCGAGGCTGGAGTCCAGGGCTTTCAGGTGGACGAGGTCATGCGGTTGCTGCGCTGCGTTCGTGGCAAAAATATTATCGGCGGCGACGTGGTCTGCATGATGCCCACCAAGGATTCGCCCAATCAGATTACCGCGCATACCGCGGCGGCGGTCATGTTCGAGGTGATCAGTTTGATTTCAGATGCTCTCACCAGCCAGAGTCACTAAACCTCAGGCTCGGATTGGCTCGTTCGAATGGAGCCAATTATCCAGGGCCAGAAAATGCTAAGCCGCTGTTGTGGCAACTGCTGAGCAGTTTAGCTGCGCCCCCAGAAGAGTTTGCGCACCTCCGCACTATTGACCAGATCTGGATTCTCTGCGTAGCACAGTACCGGCACCAGCCTGGGTACGGCCCCGTGCACCTGGGTGACGCGATGGATGGTTTGACTCCCGGCGAATACCAGCAATGTACCCGGGGTAAACGGTAGCTGCATCACGCCTTGCCGGTTGCCCTCCAGCACCCCCTGGACAATTTCCTTCTCGTTATCCAGTCCCCGGATCTGTGGCACATACTCAAACAATCCCCCTTCGCCAGGCTGCTGCAGCATCAGAGTGATAGTGAATTCGGATTCATCGAAATGCCAGCCGTGCTGCCCACCATCAACAAACACATTTATCGAACAAGCGCCCAGCGGGTCTGCAAAACGAAAAAGCGGGTCTTTATCCAGGATTGCGGCTATGAAGTCTTTCAGCGGATCCCAGTGATACAGCTGTTTCAGAGCGCCGCCGTCCGCAAGCCGATCATAGGGCACGGATCCAACAAACGTAGGCTCCTGACGCTGCGTGACATCATCCGGCGAAAGATCAGGGTCTACATCTGTCAGATAGGCATTATGCGTACTGTCACAGAAATAAGCCTGCTCGAGCGCGCCATTAGCTTCGCACGCCAATACGTCCAGCGCATCAGGACGAATAAAGCCGGGCAATATGCACAGCCCGCTGCTGACAAACTCCTCACGGCAGGACTTCGCTAAAACGATTCCAGAATCAGAATCAAGATCGTCCATTGGATAGCGTTCAGTATTGACCATCGCCTCGGCGCCAGGTGCTGCAACACTCATTACCCTTCCTCTTGTACTGTCATAAGATCTGCACCAGACCTCGAGACCTGGCGCCGATGGATAAGGGGGAGACGATGCCAGGTCGACGCACTGCTCGAATTTAAGAAAAGGTAGTGTAGGATGCCTTCTACTTATGAGCAATCACCGAGGTCGCTGAGAAAATGCTTCAGCTCGGTCTTGCGGATAAATCAGACTATCAGTCGGAGGGGGTAAAAGTGGTCGATGATGATTTTCGCTTGAATCAACCGTTTGTCGGGATACCGTCTTTTCTGCGCTCCAGTATCTGCACGGACATCACGACACTCGACACCGGTATCGCAGTCATGGGCGTACCCACTGACGAGGGATCACCGTTCATGGCCGGCTCGCGCATGGGGCCGCGGGCTCTACGCGAACATTCACTGCGCTTTGGTCAGGGTGGTGCGGGTTATTACGACCCCGAGAACAGAAAGCAATACCTTGAAGTCGAAATGTCACAGGGTCTGATTACCGATCTTGGGGATGCTGACATCTGGCCAGCCGATATCAAACGTACATTTGACAACACGACCGAGATGACCCGCAAAGCCAGGGAAGGATGTGATCTGCTGGTGGTCATGGGTGGTGACCATGCCATCACCTACCCGGTAGTACGGGCCATCAAAGATGACATCTATGTGATTCACTTCGATGCACATTCCGACTACGCCCCCTTTATTCACGATCTGCAGTTCACCAATGGCCATGCATTTCGGCACATCTCACCGATGCCAAACGTCAAGAACCTGATCCAGGTTGGTATACGAAGCCTGCGTCACTCGGCAGAGATGATCGAGGACCCTATTGTGGAAGGTAATGACCTGGTCACGATGACCCAGTTTCGAAAGATGGGGCCCGAGGGCTTGGCGGCCATGGTGCCCCAAGGCGCAAAATGCTACGTCAGTATTGATGTGGACGTACTCGATATATCGCTGGTACCTGGCTGTGTGTCGGCCGAACCCAACGGCATGACCTATGCCGAGCTGCGCGACACTCTGGATGCGATTGCGCAGCGCACAGAAGTTATCGCCTTTGATTTTGTCGAGGTAAATCCGCAACTGGACGTCGGCACAGGCGTGACTGCGTACCTGGGCGCTCATGTCATGGTGGAATTTCTCGGACGCATCTGCGAACAACCCTGGTGGATAGAAAAACGCAACCAACGCCTTAATCTATGACCAAACGGGTGCTGATTACCGCGGCAGCCAGTGGTATTGGTCGCGCCATGGCCGAGGCTTTCGATCAGCACGACGCGCAAGTCTGGGCAATCGATGTGGATTCAGCAGCGCTGGATGACTGCCCAAGCCACTGGCAGACTAACTGCCTCGATGTGACTGATGAAGCAGCCGTAAGCGCCCTTTTTGCTGAACTACAAGATAAGTGGGGCTCTTTGGATACCCTTTGTTCTAACGCCGGCGTCGCCGGGCCGGGCGCACCTGTTGAGCAGATCTCGATAGAAGAGTGGCGCGCCTGTGTTTCGGTCAGTCTGGAAGGCACTTTTCTTTTTGCCAAACATGCGGCACCGCTGATGAAGGCACAAGGCTCCGGCGCCATCATCATCACTTCATCGACCGCCGGGATATTTGGCTTTGGTAACCGCTCGCCCTATGTCGCAGCGAAATGGGGAGTCATTGGTCTGATGAAGACGCTAGCCATCGAACTGGGGCCATTTAACATCCGTGCCAATGCGATCTGTCCTGGCCCGGTTGAAGGTGAGCGCATGACATTTGTGGCCGAGCGCGAGGCACAAGTCAAAGGCAAAACAACCGAGCAAATCCTGGGCGAGTATGCCAGCGGTTCATCGATGAAAAAACTCATTAAAGGGGAAGATATCGCCAACATGGCACTCTTTCTTGCCAGCGACAGTGCAGCGCTGGTGAGTGGCCAGGTGATTGCCGTCGACGGGCATACCGAGAACCCTGAGCCTCGCCACTAAGCTCAATCACTTGCTCTCGTCAGTAGGCTCTGACTTGAGACGCCCCCTGATAGAGAATCTCTGTCCAGTTCGTGTTCGCTCGCTCGCGTTCACCCACTGCCGCTTCATCCATATCCTCGACTGGCCGGTTCAGTATCGAATAACCGGACAAATCAGCACAACCCCGCACCACTTGCACCAGGTTGTCACCGATGACCTGCTTGCACTCTGGCCGCATATAACACTGCAAAGCCACTCCCAGACGCCGCTGATCACCCCGGTTGGGCATCGATCCATGGACGGTTCTTGCATGATGCAAGGATATCTGACCTGGCCGTAACACAAGGTCAACTGCAGCACTTTCATCAATATCTTCGATGGCCTGCCCACGGGTCAGGATATTGTCTTTTCCAAAAGTATCATGATGCTTGAGGATGCCGCCTTTGTGGCTTCCCGGAATAACCTTGACGCATCCCAGTTGGGTATTGCTTGGAGTCAAAGCAAGCCATGGCGTCACAAAAGTATGTGGCTCGATTCCCATGTAGGTGCCATCCTGGTGCCAACTGACAAAGCCCGCGCTTCGGGGCTCTTTAAAAAAGAGCACAGAGCCGTATAACAGAATATCCGGCCCGATAAGGTCTGAGACTGCGTCAACAATCATCGGGTGATGTGCTATCTCGTCAATGCATTTGAAAGCAAGATGAGAATTGTTGCGGTTGGTGGGGCTCAAATCCTCAGGATAAGCGGCTTCAGCGGCCTCTACTCGCAACTTCAGAGTGTGGGCTTCATCTTCGGACATCACATCCACAGGGGCACAATAACCAAACTCATAAAAGTGCTCGACCTGCTGAGGGCTAAGGATACGTGGCATGAGTACGCTCTGTGGCTAATCTTGGACCTTTAACGCCTGTGCGATTCTATTCAAGCAAGTCTTAAAAAGTCCATATGGGCATGGTGTCAATTTTCACCCTAAGATCCAGTCGACTCCAGACAAGTCTTTACTTGGATGCGACACATTTGCTATTGCAATAGGACGTGAACGCGAGTCGATCGCTTATCATCAGCGCCTTCAACGGCTGAACCGATTTGCTCCAAGGCCGCCTTTAAACAAAGAAAACCTTATGGCGTCAAACACCACAGTACAAGAGTCCCACCTGACAAACTGGTATCGATGCGATATTGACCGGGGGTTACTGAAAAAACTCTCTCGGCGCAGCAACTGGCATGGGCTGGTATATCTTGCCTACTTCTGCCTTCTTCTAGGGATCACCGCTGCACTGGCTTTGGCATCGGTCGGCACGTTGTGGAGCATACCCGCCTTCTTTTTTTACGGCAGTATCTGGATCTTTGCCACCAGCGTGGTCCATGAGACCTCTCACGGCACGCCGTTTCGAAACCGGGCGCTGAACGAAACTGTGCTCTTTATCTTCGGGTTCATGGTGCAACAAACGCCTTGTCTTCTGCGCTTCGTGCATACCCGGCATCATTCCAGGACAGCCATTGTGGGTGACGATCCGGAGATCATCCTGACCAACCCGATGACCTGGAAAGACTTTGTCGTAAAAGAACTGATCGATATCGGAAGTATCTGGTACTTCACCAAGGCTACTGCCCTGCTTGCCTTCCATCGACCCGGCAACGATGCAATCGACTGCGTTCCTGCTGAAAAAATGCACCAGGCTTTCATCGAGGCGCAAGTGTACCTGCTCGCCTACCTTGCTGTGATCACCTGGTCTATCGCGACCCAGTCATGGCTACCCGTGACAATGCTGGTACTGCCTCGGGTTTTTGGCGCACCGGCCCATGGCGTGATTCTGGCAACCCAGCATTTTGGAATGGCCCAGAACATTAAGGACCATCGGCATACTACGCGGACCATGACGGTAAACCCATTGCTGAGACTGCTGTACTGGAACATGAATTACCACATTGAGCATCATATGTTTCCCCAGGTGCCCTTCCATGCGCTGCCCGCACTGCACCGCGCCATAAAAGATCAGTGTCCGGCACCGACCCGCGGTGTGCTGGACGCCATGCGCGAAATAGCAACAACGATTAACCATCAGCGTAAAGATCCATCCTACACCACACCACGCCAACTGCCTTCAGCTTATGCGTAGCAGCCCGTTTTTTATCAGGCTCTGTGGTTAATAAACATTGATCCGATAACTTAACCTTTCGCCCCCCGCGGTCGAAAAAGTATCATTTATCTCCTTTACCAAGGCAGGTTCACCCGATCGCTCATGGTCCAAATGGCGTTGGCCAAGGGAAACATCGACTGCCCCCCTACGGCAGATCAATATCTTAAAAAATTAACATCGGTCGATGGAGTTTCTTAAGGTCAATTCGCCCGGTTGGGTGCCTGCTCTCATTACACCCGCAGGGGTCGCGCTGATTCATTATCTTGACGTACTTGTACCCTTTGCCGTCATGCGCCAATGCATGAATCGGGTCATGAATCGACCTAAACTGCAATCCATGTTCGAATACCAGATCGAATGGAATAAGGAATTTCTTCAATCGGCAAAGGCCCCCTGGTCAATGCTGTAGAGTTTGCGGCCGATGGGTTTTCTGGCAAAACTGCCGATTACCCAGATCCACCAGTCACAAATTCTAAGAATCACGCTAGAAAGTTGGCAACTGCCTGAACATTCTTCAACGACAAAGAATTACACTGACCTACAACTCGGCGCACAACGGAGCAATTTGGGAACAACTTGATGACTGGACCGCTGAACGGCTACCGGATAGTAGAACTCACCAGTATGCTCACTGGCCCCTGGGCAGCATCTATACTGGGAGACCAGGGCGCAGATGTGATTAAGGTAGAAGTGCCCGGCGTTGGCGATCATACCCGGTCCGTTGGTGTTCAACGCCATGGCCTATCGTCAAACTTCCTGAACATCAATCGCAGCAAACGTTCGATCACCATTAACCTGAAATCAACCCAAGGCCGGGCGGTTCTCGAGAAACTGGCATCGAAGGCA
>JBBWVW010000095.1:0-13352 GCA_050256425.1 Arenicellales bacterium
TAGCGGGCTCGCCGGACTCAGCCTGGCTTTACGCCTATCGGACCAGGGGGTCGATTGCATTGTTCTCACCAAGTCCGCTTTGGCATCGGGATCGAGTTTGTGGGCTCAAGGAGGAATTGCGGCCGTACTTGATCCCAAGGATAGTTTTGAGTCGCATATACAAGACACGCTGGTAGCCGGCGCAGGGCTTTGCGATGAGCAGACCGTTCGAACAGTGGTCGAACAGGCGCCCAATGCGATCGATTGGCTTAGGCAAGCTGGCGTTCATTTTGATCTGAAACAATCAACTCCCGGCCAGCTACATCTTGCTCGCGAAGGCGGTCATGCCCACCGCCGCGTTGCCCATGTCGCCGATACCACCGGGCAAGCCGTGATTAAGACGCTAGAAGAGCAGCTACTAACAGCTGAACGCGTCACGGTTCTGGAAAACTATACTGCGGTAGATCTGATCACCGGGGTGGGGAACCCCCCCCGGATCACCGGGTTGTATGCACTGAATGTTGTCGCGGGTCAGGTCGAGACCATTTCGGCTGATATTGTTGTGCTTGCTACCGGAGGCGCCTCAAAAGCGTATCTGTATACCAGCAACCCGGACACCTCTACAGGTGACGGCATTGCAATGGCATGGCGCGCGGGGTGTCCAGTATCGAACATGGAATTCGTACAGTTTCACCCGACTTGCCTCTTTCACCCGCATGCCGGGAGCTTTCTCATTTCTGAAGCTGTCCGGGGCGAGGGTGGAATTTTGGTGTTACCTGATGGATCAGCCTTTATGAATACCCACGATGCCAGGGCAGAGCTTGCGCCCCGGGATATTGTCGCACGGGCGATTGATTATGAAATGAAGAAAGGGGGTCTCGATTGTGTCTACCTAGATATCTCCCATAAAGGCCGGGATCATATTACCCAACACTTTCCTGCGATCTATGAACGCTGCCAGACATTGGGCATCGATATGGCGCATGACCCGGTTCCCGTAGTACCCGCGGCGCACTATACCTGCGGCGGGGTTACCACAAATCTTCAGGGGCGCACTGAGTTGGCCGGCCTATACGCACTCGGTGAAAATTCTGATGCTGGTTTTCATGGGGCCAACCGGCTAGCCAGTAACTCTCTTTTGGAGTGCGTGGTTTTCTCCGAAAGGGCTGCTGACGACATTGCACGCACGCTTGATCAGCAAGGGTACCCTCAGGCCGACCTTCCACCATGGGACGAAAGCAAAGTGACCGACCCGGACGAACTCGTGGTGATTTCCCACAACTGGGAAGAACTGCGTCATTTTATGTGGGACTACGTGGGGATTGTTCGCACCTCAAGGCGCCTGCAACGCGCGGCGAATCGACTTCAACTCCTGAATGAGGAAATACGTGATTTTTACAGCAATTTTACGATCAGCCAGGATCTTCTGGAACTACGCAACTTGGTGCTCGTTTCCGAACTTATTGTGCGTTGTGCCACTCAACGCAAAGAAAGTCGAGGATTACACTACACATTGGACTATCCCGGCGCGCATCCATCGCTATGTCAAAATACGACTCTTACCCCAAGGTTATGAACCGCTAGGCGACCTTTGATCTCGGTAGCGTTGTCCGGAGTAATTAAGGATATCGTGAATCAAAGCCGCGACTTGGGGCTCGGCCGGCACTTTTCTTTCTAAAAACCAGTCGAGCAGTACTGGGTCTGGTTCACTAAGGAGTTGCTCCATCGCTTTGAGCGCGGCCTCGCTCAGTCCAGCCGCCCGCTCCCTTACATAGGGCAGCAACAGACTATCAAGCTCGCGTGCTCCCCGGCGCGCTCGCCAGGTTAGTTTGGCGCGGTTGGGGCCAAGGTTCATCGCTCGCCTTTGGCGATCATCGACTTGATCTTGCCAATTGCCTGACCAGGATTTAATCCCTTCGGGCAAGCATTGGTACAGTTCATGATGGTGTGGCATCGATAAAGCGCAAAAGCATCGTCTAGCTGATCAAGACGGGACTCGGTCGCATCATCCCGGCTATCGGCTATCCAGCGATAGGCCTGAAGCAGATTCGCCGGCCCGAGATATTGATCGGAATTCCACCAGTAGCTGGGACAACTGGTAGAACAACAGGCGCACATGATGCATTCGTAAAGCCCGTCCACAGCCTGTCGTTGTGCAGGCGTCTGCGACCGCTCTAAGTCCGGAGTCGGTCCAGAAGTCTTCAACCAGGGTTCCAGAGCGGCGTATTGCGCAAAGAAATGAGACAGATCTGGAACCAGATCCTTGATAACCTGCATGTGCGGCAGTGGGTAAATTCTTACAGGCGCCTTTAGTGCCTGTATCAACTGGGTACAAGCTAGAGTATTGACCCCATTTATATTCATCGCGCAGGAGCCGCAGATGCCCTCTCGACAAGAGCGTCGAAAGGTGAGTGTAGAGTCAATCTCATCCTTGATTTTCAACAGTGCGTCGAGAACCATAGGCCCACACGATGCAGTATCAACCGCATACTGATCCAACCTGGGGTTAGTGTCGTCGTCCGGGTCCCACCGATAGATCTCAAACGCCTGAGGCTTACTCATCAAGTCGCCATTATTATGGCGTTTCCCTTTCTGGACCCTGGATCTTTGTTTTAAACTGAATTCGGCCATTACACGCTCAATACACTCTCGCCTTGGGTGGAATGCTATCAACCTCATAGTCGCCGGTACTGACGGTCACCGGTCGATACTGGAGTGTTACACAACCTTCAACGAGTCGGGATAGGCTGTGTTTCATCCAGTTTTCGTCATCCCGATCGGGGAAATCCTCGCGGGCATGAGCGCCGCGGCTCTCCTTGCGAGCTAAAGCGCTTTCGACGCTTACTCGAGCCTGACTGAGCAGGTTCTCGAGCTCAAGGGTTTCGACCAGATCTGTGTTCCAGATCATCGACCGGTCCAAGAGTCCGACTTCCTGAAAACTTCTGGCGAGGGTCTCAATTTTCTCACAGCCTTCCGTAAGAATGTCGTGATTTCGAAACACCGCACAGTTTGACTGCATCGCTTTTTGCATCCTAATGCGAATTCGGGCGGTTGGCTCGGAGCCGTGTGCGTGGCGCAAACGATCGAATCGCGCAAGCGAGATGTCTACAGAATCTTGAGTCACGCTTGGTATCGCGCCACCGGCCTCGATCGTCGCCTCGGCCCGTTTCGCAGCAGCGCGCCCAAAAACTATCAGATCGAGCAAGCTATTCGACCCCAAACGATTAGCGCCATGAACAGAGACACAGGCGGCCTCTCCAATGGCCATCAGTCCTGGGACTACAGACGTTGGGTCGCTCTCGCTCAAACCTAAGCATTCGCCATGAATGTTGGTCGGTATTCCGCCCATGTTGTAGTGCACCGTCGGCAATACCGGGATGGGTTCCCTGGTCACGTCTACCCCTGCAAAAACTTTTGCGGTCTCAGAGATACCGGGAAGTCGCTCGGCAAGCACCTCGGGACCCAAATGCTCAAGGTGCAGATGAATGTGATCCGCCTCGGCACCCAGCCCTCTTCCGGCACGAATTTCCATAGTCATAGACCTGCTGACCACGTCTCGGGATGCAAGGTCGCGAGCGTTGGGGGCATAACGTTCCATGAAACGCTCGCCAGAGGCATTGGTCAGGAAGCCCCCTTCGCCACGAGCGCCCTCTGTGATCAGGCAGCCGGAGCCATAGATCCCGGTAGGATGAAATTGGACGAACTCCATATCTTGGAGCGCCAGCCCGGCGCGAAGGACCATTGCATTGCCATCACCGGTGCAGGTATGCGCCGAAGTCGCTGAGAAATAGGCTCGTCCGTAACCGCCAGTGGCAAGCACCACCAGTTTTGCTGCAAAGACGTGAATCGAGCCAGTTTCGAGACACCAGGCGACCACGCCCCGACACTGTCCGTCTTCGATAATCAGGTCTAGTGCGAAGTATTCAATGAAAAATTCGACCTTTTGCCGTAATGACTGCTGGTAGAGCGTGTGGAGGATTGCGTGCCCGGTTCGATCAGCCGCGGCACAAGTACGCTGCGCCTGCCCCTGACCGAAATGTGTTGTCATGCCGCCAAATGCGCGCTGATAGATATTTCCATCCACCGTTCGTGAAAAAGGTACTCCGTAATGTTCCAGTTCGATCACGGCGGACGGCGCTTCGCGACACATGAACGCGATCGCCTCCTGATCCCCAAGCCAGTCTGATCCTTTAACGGTGTCATACATATGCCAGCGCCAGTCATCTTCTCCCATATTCCCGAGCGCTGCGCTCATTCCACCTTGTGCGGCCACTGTGTGCGAGCGAGTTGGAAAAACCTTGGTCACACAAGCTGTACGCAGGCCTGCCTCGGCGAGACCAAGGCAGGCCCGAAGACCCGCCCCACCGGCCCCGACAACGACAACGTCATGCTCGTGCCGAACAACTTTGTAAGTGTTTGAAAAACTCACGGATACCTGATTCAGTAAGCTAAGAATAACGCGCCCAGCGTCCCAAGGGCCCCAACGCTGGCGATAGCGTGGGTTATTACAATAAGACGGCGGCGTAATGGGTTAGAAATATAATCCTCGAGAACAACTTGAACTCCAAGGGCCGCGTGCAGATAAAGCGCCGGCACAAGCAACAATAGCAATCCAATGGATAAAGGTTCATGAATCCAGTCAAGCGCTGCCGCGTAGTTCTGCGCCGGCAGAGGTACCAACTCAATTACCACCCATAGCGAAAGTGGAGTCAGCACGATCGCTGAGACCCTTTGGAGGCGCCAATGGCGGACACCGGAGTGAGGCTGGGAAGGTTGATCCAGGGCTGGCTTCATATCTGACTCATGATGGAACACATATCAGCCTGCACTGATAAGCGCGGCAATCGTCATACCGAATGCAGCGAGCACCATCATCCACCCGCTTCGGTAAACTTGCGTTATCGAATATCCATACCCCGCGTCCCAGCACAGATGGCGCACCCCATTACACAAATGATAAAAAAAGCTGAAAAGCCAGCCCAGCATAAATACTTTGCCGATCAACGTATTCAATAATCCGGTGTAGGCGTTGAATGTCTGCTCGCCCAACGCGAGTGAAATCAGCCACACAGACAGCGCCAAGGCTCCGAAACAAAGGATGATTCCTGTAGCCCGGTGCCCAATAGATAAAACCGAAGTCAACTGAGGTCGATAAACTTGCAGGTGTGGCGAAAGCGGTCGCTTAACGGCGGTCTTCACCGGCCAACCTCGCCTTGAACCGAAGCAACATTTACCGATGTCAAAAATCTATGCAACGCCCGTTGCGCTCCCAATCACCGTAACGAGTTGGCTCTAGACCTTCCGGGCCGCTTTGCTTTTGGGGTCCACCGTCCGCGCCCTCAACAGGAGTAGACTCTACCTTTAGGATAGGCGAGGCTATCGCTTTGCCCGGGTTCGAGGAAACCGCTATCACCTTTGTTATTTCCCTTTTGTGCATCGCACCATATTTGATTTTCACGTTTTTGCCCCTACATTTTCAAGGTCTGGTTCGCTTTTTTTCAACTTTTTACCTACTCGACGATCTTCACCCCTATGCCTTCAGTAAATCAAACCTCTGACCGAACGCGACTTTTGGGAGCCGGGCAGCAGCTCTGCCAATTCATCAGGGCCTCCCAGTGACCAGTTTAACCCCGACGCTGCTTATAACGAACCAACTGGCGGTCGCTCGATGTTCCGGCGACGAGGCAGTCCAGTTCCTTCAAGCCCAACTGACCGCGAATATCGAGGCCATTCCAATAGGCGGTTGCGCGCTGAGCGGATACTGTTCACCCAAAGGGCGCCTGCTGGGAATATTTTTTGTATTGCGAACGGAGTCAGATTTTTGGCTCATCACGGACCCTCAAATTCTCGATAAGTTGATCAAGCGTTTGCGGATGTTTATCCTTCGCGCACGAGTGGATGTCACCTTGAATCCCGCTTGGCAGGTGGGGTTTTCTCACGTTTCATACAATGGCCAAGGCGCGTCCCTGGATCTCTCGGAGATACCGGTTGAACATAGATTTCCTACTGTATTACCGTTCGAGTTTACCCTCAATACCGAGGGTATTCCCGGAGCGCTGGATCAGAATACTTTTTCTTCGGCTGCAAGTGACTCAAACAACACATTCAGGCTTGCGTGCATTCGAAATGGCCTCCCCTTGATCTTTTTGCAAACCCACGAGACGTTTATTCCACAATCGGTCAACCTCGACTTGATCGGTGGAGTGAGCTTTCAAAAAGGGTGTTATCCGGGTCAGGAAATTGTTGCCCGTGTCCGGTACCTCGGCCGGATAAAAATCCGCATGATACGAGGCATTATCGAAACCGCTTCAGTTATTGGGCCCGGAACCGTGGTGACCGGAGGTAGCGAGGAGTCGGTCCAACGGGGAGTGGTCGTAGACGCGGCAAAAAATTGGGATACTGGCGCCTGGGAAGTATTAGCATCTGTCCCAATTGCCTGGCTGCAAGACTATCCCACCGCGAAGACTCAGATTGACGGGCAATCCCTTGTCACTCAACCCCTGCCCTACGATCTAGGGTTACCGGAATAAGGAAGATACACCGTTTTAATCGGTAGAGGTCCTCGATGCACTTCCTTCTGGCAGCACCGTCTGGTAGTAGGTTTCTCCGGGCAAAATCAAACCAAGTTCCTTTCGTGCTCGGGCCTCAATCGCTTCCAGCCGAGTTTTAATCTCGTTGATGTCCGCGTGAAGCCGATCATTTCGGTGGCGAAGGGATGCATTCTCAGTTTCGAGACTGGCTACTGTCTGCTGCAGATAAATCAAATCAACGATATTGCTTTTCCCGCCCCACAACGCCCACTGGAGGGTCAGCACCCCAACAATCAATGTGAAAATGAGGGCCTTGCGGTACACGAACTCTACGCCCTACATACTCTCTAGTGATTGTCCCGGTGGGGGAATCCAGCCATTCCAGCGTATCGGGCCTGTGGCCCCAGTTCCTGCTCGATTCTTAAAAGGCGGTTATATTTGGCGACCCGTTCTGAACGCGACAACGATCCGGTCTTAATTTGCCCCGCGCCGACTCCCACCGCGAGGTCCGCGATAGTTGTATCCTCAGTCTCGCCTGATCTATGCGAAATAGTAACCCCGTAACCGTGGCCTTGCGCAAGCGCGACCGCATCCAGTGTCTCGCTAAGGGTGCCAATCTGGTTCGATTTGATCAGTATCGAGTTGGCAACGCCTTGGTCAATTCCTCGCTTCAAGATAGCAGGGTTGGTCACAAACAGATCATCTCCGGTAAGTTGCACCTTGTTTTTGATCCGGACACTCAGCGCTTTCCAGCCGTCCCAATCTTCCTCGGATAGCGCGTCCTCGACAGAGATAATGGGGAACCGGGTAATCCAGTCGCAGATCAGGTCGATAAATTCCGGCGTGCTAAATTTTCGGCCCTCAGAATCTAAAGTGTAGCGCCCTGCCGAATAAAATTCTGAACTCGCGACATCCAGTCCAAGATAGACCTCATCCCCAACACGGTACCCGGCGTCATCAATAGCCTGAAGTACCGCAGTGACAACGCTCTCATTGGAAGGAAAGTCCGGCGCAAAGCCGCCTTCATCGCCGACCCCGGTTTGCAATCCTTGCGCTATTAGGACGAGACGCAGTTTGTAAAAAATCTCCGCGCCCGCGCGTAACGCCTCAGCAAAACTTGGCCGGCCCACAGGCACGATCATAAACTCTTGAAAATCAACGTTATTATCTGCATGGGCTCCGCCGTTCACAATATTCATCTGCGGGACAGGAAGGCGTGTCGGGTTCAAGTTCCCGTGCAGCGCGGCAATGTGACGATACAAAGGAACGGCGAGTTGTCGCGCTACAGCGTGTGCGAGGGCAAGCGACACTGCAAGGATCGCATTTGCGCCGAGTCGGCTTTTGTTGAGCGTGTTGTCGAGCCCAATCATTGCCAGATCTGCCACCCGTTGATCCGACCCATCCATCCCCCGGAGGCAACTGGCGATCTCGCCGTTGATGTTGCCTACCGCGTTGCGGACCCCTCTGCCGTCGTAGCGCAGCGGATCACCATCACGAAGTTCCAACGCTTCGAGTTTTCCTGTGGAAGCGCCCGAAGGCACAGCCGCACGGCCGTGTGCCCCGCCTCGAAGGCGGACTTCCGCCTCGACGGTGGGAAAACCCCGGGAGTCCAGAATTTCGCGCCCGAGAACCGACTCAACTACCAAACTCATAGCACGCTCTCCGGTTCCACCTGCACTCGACCCGCTGGGTACTGGTCAAATCTCGATTCCATCTCGGATCCAACTGCTGCTTTTAACGACCCGATCTTGGGCAAGCAAGTCCCGCAGCAACGACTCAAGGTGGTCCAGTGGCCACGCATTTGGTCCATCACTGAGCGCCTGATCCGGATCGATGTGGGTTTCCATAAATAGTCCGGAGATACCGGCACCAACCGCTGCCCGCGCTAGCACCGGGACGAATTCTCGCTGGCCACCGGATCGGTCTCCTGCGGCCCCAGGTAACTGGACCGAATGGGTCGCATCGAATACTACCGGGCAACCAAGGCTGTGCAAAATATCAAGCGAGCGCATATCAACGACCAGATTGTTATAGCCGAAGGTTGTCCCACGCTCGCAGACCAGGATGTCCGTGTTCCCAACCGCTCGTGCCTTTTCCACAACGCCTGCCATCTCGCCGGGGGATAAAAATTGACCTTTCTTGATATTAATCGGCTTCCCGGTTTTTGCCGCTGCCACAATCAAGTCGGTCTGGCGGCACAGAAACGCCGGGGTCTGGAGCGCATCAACCACCTCGCCACAAAGTGTTGCCTGTTCCGGCGTATGCACGTCAGTCAAAACCGGGAGTCCGGTTTCCGCTTTGATCATCTGAAGAATTTCGAGTCCTTCATGGAGCCCTGGGCCGCGAAACGAACTGCCGGAGGTGCGGTTGCCCTTATCGAACGATGACTTATAAATGATCAGAACGTCGAGTGCCTGACCTATGGCCGCAAGCCGAACTGCGGTAGCCAGCGCGTTCTCACGGCTTTCGATGACACACGGGCCGGCGACCAAAAACAGCGGTTGCCCCCGGCCGACCTTCCGACCGAACAGTTTCACGCGTCAACCGCCTCCGGTTGTTTTATGCCGCCCTGGCTTTGAGCCTCCAGCATTGCTGAAACATAAGCCGAGAACAGCGGGTGTCCATCCCGTGGCGTAGAGGTAAATTCTGGGTGGAACTGGCATGCCACGAACCACGGATGCCCAGGTAACTCAATCATCTCCACCAGGTCATCTTCTGAGCAACCGGATATACGCAGCCCTTGGTTCTCAAATTGGTCACGGTAGTTGTTGTTCACCTCATAGCGATGGCGATGGCGCTCCTGAATTCGAGTTTTCCCATAGATCTGCGCGCACAGTGAGCCCGGCCTCAGTATCGAATCTTGGGCGCCAAGTCGCATGGTTCCCCCGAGATTGTCATTTTCGTTCCTCGCGACGACGTTACCATCAGATTGGGTCCACTCAGTCACTAATGCGATCACCGGATTTTTTGTCGCCGAATCAAACTCGGTACTTTGCGCGTTCTCAAGGAGTGTGACATTGCGGGCAAACTCGATAACCGCGATCTGCAGGCCAAGACAGATACCAAGATAGGGTACTTTGCGAGTACGGGCATACTCTACGGCCCGGATCATACCTTCAGTACCACGAATACCGAAGCCACCTGGCACTAAAATCGCATCAACCTTTTCAAGAGATTCACTGTCCCCTTCTTCAAGTGTCTCTGCATCGATATATACGACCGAAACGCGCGTGCGATTCTGAATACCTGCATGCACCAAAGCCTCTGAGAGCGACTTGTAGGACTCTGTCAGGCTGACGTACTTCCCAACCATCGCAATAGTAACCTCTGAATCGGGGTTATCCATCGTTTCCACAACCCGATCCCATTCCCTGAGATCTGCCTGAGCGGTTGGCAATCCGAGGTGTTTTACTACGATGCCATCCAAATCCTGTTCGTGGTATCGCCGTGGAATCGAGTAAATATTATCGACATCCTCCGCTGAAATAACGGCAGATTCCTCCACGTTGGTAAACAGGGAGATTTTTCGTCGGGCATCTTCGGGTAACGGCTGTCGAGCACGGCACAGAACTACATCAGGCTGGATACCGATACTGCGCAACTCTTTAACGGAATGCTGAGTTGGCTTAGTCTTGATTTCCCCGGCCGCGAACAGTTCGGGAACTAAAGTGAGATGAAGAAAAATCGTATTCGTTCTGCCAAGCTCAATACGCATCTGCCGAATCGCTTCCAGAAAAGGTAGCGACTCAATGTCCCCTACGGTACCGCCAATCTCTACCAGACAGACATCAAAGCCCTCCCCTGCGGCCTGAATTGACTGTTTTATCTCGTTAGTGATATGGGGAATCACCTGAACGGTTCCTCCAAGATAATCCCCGCGCCTTTCTTTTCGGATTACCCGTTCATAGATCTGTCCGGTGGTAAAGTTATTGGACTTACCCATTCGTGTACGGACGAATCGCTCATAGTGGCCTAGATCGAGGTCGGTTTCGGCCCCATCGTCAGTTACGAAAACCTCGCCGTGTTGAAACGGGCTCATAGTCCCCGGATCCACGTTGATATAGGGGTCGAGTTTAATCAGGGTAACCTGGAGCCCGCGAGCCTCTAGGAGCGCTCCCAATGAGGACGCGGAGAGCCCTTTTCCCAGTGATGAGACAACACCACCGGTCACAAAGGCGTATTTTGGAGATGTACCGTCGGGCATGTTTTATTTCTCGTTTGCCCGGGCAGCAGCGCCAACTGGGTTTCGCGCTCTGGCCCGACGGATAGTTAGGATAGCAGAGGAGCCTCTTGGATACAATGAAACCGCAGTTCCCGGGTGTGCTCAGCCACCGGTAGTACGCAGGTCTGAGATCATAATCTGAATGCCAGGCTCATCGACCGAAGCCGAAAGAGAGTGTTCCATCGCAACGCCTGGCACGCAGGCCAACTGATCAGCGTAATAGACCAACGGCAATCGGGATCTCTCCCAAGGAGGAACCCCTGCTTCCTGGAATAGGTGTTTCACTCGACGATGGCGCCCGTTCGCGGTCGGTCGGAGCCGAGCATTCCCGTTCTGCCAACGAAGTTCTAACAGATCCCCTTTCAGGCAAGAAAGTTTCAGGCCCATACCAACGGTTATCTTTCCCTCGATTCCAATATCCACACCTTTGATCTGGGTCGGGCCGGCATTCCAAGCTCTGCTGGTTGAAACTTTTTCCTGGTCGACGTGGCCACCGGGCAATAGGAAAAGGCTGTCCCGGTACCTTCGTAACCAGCATTGACCAACTCTAAGCGCCGGTGCGCATTCTGAAGCACTATCGCGAAGTTGACGAAGAAACTCGCTCAGGCCATTCTCACTGGCTGTTTTAAGTGAGAAAAGACGAACCCAACACCGCAACAGGTTGAGCCTGCGTGCTGGACTGAGATTATTTAAAGCCGAAATGGATAGCGTTCCATACACCCCGAGCAAGCATTGATCGGCAGAGCGCCGACATGCAATCAGGTCCTCATGTCCAACCTCATCGAGCAGACCCTGAGCAGCCTGAAAAGAACTTGCCGCGCGGCTGAGGGTTCCCTGGGCCCCGACCCATCGCGACACCAGTCGCGGCAAAATCTCATGACGCAAAAAGTTGCGATCAAACCTTGTATCTGAGTTTCCGGGGTCATTTATCGCCTGCAAGCTGTAATCCTTCGCCCACACCTCCAGGTCAGCTCGAGACAACTGCAAAAAAGGGCGCAGAATCCGAAGGTTTCCGACATTACGTTCATCAAGCATCCCCCCTAGCCCATGGATACCGGATCCTCGCAGCAAACGCAACAGGAGCGTCTCCGCCTGATCATCGGCGTGGTGGGCCGTCAGAAGCGGTGTCCCGGAATCGACGACTTCACCAAACCATTGAAGCCGCTTGGCTCGAGCAAGGGTTTCGCTGGGCAGCTCATCAGTTAATGAATCCGGTAACCGGGTCGCCAAAAAATCCACATTCAAAGTCCTACAAGCAGTCTCGCAGTGGAGCTGCCAGACATCAGATGCAATTGACCATCTGTGGTTTACATGGAGCGCTCGAAGCAATACGCGGTAACGATGTCGCAGGGTGCTCGCTGCGTGGAGTAGCACGCTGGAGTCGACACCGCCGCTGAACGCGATATTCAGTGTTCCGCCCGAGTATTTCTCGAAGACGGGTACCAGCGCGCTTAGGACTTTGCCGGGCTCAGCTTTGAACCCCTCATGCACTCTCATCAAACTGCCCAAACTCCTGAAGGCGTGTATAACGCCGGGTCAGCATTTCCTCGATCTCAAGTTGTTTCAGTTCTGCCAGGTGCCCAATAATTGACCCCTTTAAATCTTCAGCGGTCTTCACCGGGTCACGGTGCGCACCCCCCAGCGGCTCGCTCACGATAGCATCCACAAGTTTGTTGGTTTTTAAACCTGAAGAGGTCAGTTTCATCGCCTCGGCCGCAACTTGAGCTTTTTCCGCACTTTTCCATAAAATCGAAGCGCATCCCTCTGGACTGATCACGGAATAGGTAGCGTATTCCAGCATGACCAAACGATCGCATACACCGATGGCCAAAGCCCCACCAGACCCCCCTTCACCAATCACCGCAGAGATAATTGGCACCGGCAGATCAGCCATAAGCGCAATGCTACGAGCAATCGCCTCACTTTGCCCCCGCTCTTCCGCGCCGATGCCTGGATACGCGCCGGGGGTGTCAATCAGGGTGATCACCGGCAAACCAAAACGCGCGGCAAGCTTCATAATCCGTTGCGACTTGCGGTAACCTTCCGGGCGCGGCATGCCAAAATTCCGTCGAACCTTCTCCCGCGTATCGCGCCCTTTTTGATGTCCGATAACAACAACACCGGTACCCCCTAAACGGGCCAGCCCCGCAACAATCGCCTGATCGTCGCCGTACATCCGGTCACCTGAAAGCTCCTGAAAATCGGAGAAGATTCGCGGAATATAGTCGAGAGTATGGGGTCGGGCCGGATGACGAGCGAGCTGGGTGATCTGCCATGCACTAAGCGAAGAAAAAATCTCCCGAGTCAGTTTTTGACTCTTGAGCTCCAACTTCTGTATCTCACTTTGCAGATCAAGTTCGCCCGCGCTCTCGACACGCCGTAACTCCTCGATCTTTGCTTCCAGATCAACAATCGGCTGCTCGAAATCCAGTGAACTCGTCATGATGCCGCTATTTTAACGCCTGCTGACAACCCACCGAATCCTACGCAGCGATAGGGCTTGAATCGGTAGCGTCCTGGAGGCCAGCGGTTGGGTCGAAAACAAGCCTGACGCCCCCGTCGCCCGCTAATTCCCGAAGGCGATCGAGTAAATCAGACCGGGGAAATACATGCCACTCAGG
>JBBWVW010000096.1:0-3890 GCA_050256425.1 Arenicellales bacterium
CCGACAGGCTTCAAGGATATTATCAACCGCAAGATAACTCTCGGCCGAAGGAGCTTTTCCGATATACACCGCCTCGTCTGCCATCAAGGTATGTAAAGCATCCCGATCAGCATCGGAATAAACAGCCACAGTCTTAATGCCCAGGTGTTTCGCTGTACGCATCACGCGACAAGCAATCTCACCGCGGTTAGCCACCAATAACTTATTAAACATAGCAGGATTATCTTGTGATAATGGTCTGGTGATGTGCCGTGGCTGCCTAAGCCACGCGCGCAACAGATCTATTGCCAGACTACCTTAGAATCCAGGTGATCCAGCAGATGCTGGATATTATCGCGGGCGGCACCATCAAAATGGTGTTGGAAGTGTGAGGTAAAGTAAATGTGTGCTCTTTGCAGTATCGGCTCAAAGAACTTGCGCTGGCCACGGGCAAAATCTTCATCGGTTAACTGGGATGCCTCTCGTCGAATCACCTTGGTATCGGCGAAAAATCCTTCCCAGGCCTGTCCCAGACCCCAAAGATCCACATCAACCACAAACTTTGCACCAGATCCTACGGGCAGATCGGTGTGGCACGTAGCCATAATCAGACTACTTACCTCAGAAATAAAAGAGCCTGACAATTGACCCGCAGCAAGTTCCTGGAACCACGCAACACTGCGCGCCTCGTTATCACTCGCGCCTGGCGTATAGATGGCATCGTGAAACCACAACGCCATTTCAACCGCATCATCGACCCCGATTGCGACCAAAGCATCATCGTACGCTTGAAGGCAGGCGACAATATGATGCCCGTTGTGATAGTGGCGGTGTGCCTCTTGGTAATGATCGGTTAGCAAATCAAATAGGTGGTGCGAGTCCAACCCTCCGCCTGCACGACGCCATAATGCGTCAAAACGGTGGCAATCCACGAAAGTCAGGGCGTTGGCGAATCGGATGTCGCTGGCACGCTACTGCGCATAGCCTCCAGGGCCTGGGATGCTTTGGTAAGCCGATCGACCAATTGGCGCAACACGCTTAGCGACACCTCTGGGTTATCTTTTAACAAATCAAGAAAATCATCTGCCAGGATTCGCAAGCAACGCACTTGCCCTTTGGCTCTCAAGGTGGCAACCCGGGGCTGGTTGCCGATAACTCCCATCTCTCCAACCAGATCATTGGCCGGGAGCACAGCAATTGGCTCACCCGTCGCCTCTGTGCGTAAAAACACCTCGACCTGGCCAGACATGATCACGTAGGCGCTGTCAGAAGACGAGTTCATCGTAAAGATAATATCGCCGTCATCAAAACTCGCTTCCTCGCTGGAGAAAGCTAATAGCTTCAAGCGGGTAGGCTCAAGCCGGGCAAAAAGTGGGATTTCCCGTAACTGCTCCGCGTCTTTGAATAAATCCATAATTAGGTGCCGACCAAATAGTGGCGAGAAGTCAATTTAACCGTAATTATGTCTGCGCCGCAAAAGGCATTAGGCGTCACTATCACTGATAGCCGTGATTCTAGCCTCAACCCGCGCCAAATCCTCGGGCGTATTGACGTTGAGAAACATGTCGGGGGAGTCCGAAAAGTCGACAATACGCCATGACAGGCGCTCCGGCCACAGGTCAATCTTGCGTTCGCCAAGGTCAAGAAAAGCCTCCAGATCACCCAGAACACCTCGTCTTAGCAGGCTAAACACAGGCTGGAGCCGGTTTCCGTCGTGCGCAACCACAGCGTCGATCCCTCCAGGCTCGATAGCAGCCCAAAGCCGGCTGACATAATCCCGCACAACCAATGGCGAATCACACGGCGCAGTAACCAGCCACGGGGTTCGGATTTGCGCAAGTCCTGCTGCAAAACCAGCCAGTGGTCCGGAAAAATCGCCTATCGTGTCACTGATGACCTCGGCACCGAGCTCACGGTAGCGTTCGTGGTTGCGGTTAGCGCTGATCAGGAGGTGATCCACCTGAGCTGACAAGTTCTTAAGAGCCCATGCGGCAAGCGGCTGCCCCGCAAGGGACAAAAGCCCTTTGTCCTCGCCACCCATCCGACGTGCCCGCCCCCCGGCCAGCAGCAAGCCTGTAATCAACGCCTTGTCTTGTTCGTCCAAATACAACAATCCGCTCACGAGCTCCGCTCAGCCAAGTGCAATCCCATTATAATGAGGGTTTGAGTCAAGTATTCTCAATGACTCGCCCTGATCTAAACTAAAAACCTGCAATATGATTCAGATTTGTCTGCGCCTGCTCCTCTCCATACCACTGATCCTGTTGGCGCTGTACGGTTGCAGTTCCACCGAAAAGTTTGAGCGCGCCACTCCTGACTGGAACAATACCACTCAACTCGAGGTACCGCCTGACCTGACACCACTGCGCAAGAATACCAGCGCCGACCAGTTCTCCGCTGCAGCGCGCGATGCGAGCAGTGCAGAGTTGGGCCAGTACTCGCAGTTCCAGAAGTTCCAGAAAATGGCTGAGTTTCAGGACTTTCTCAAATGGCGGCAGGACCACTCGACAGAACTGGATCTCAGTCTCGAGGCATTTTACGAGGCTCGTAATGAAGCCATTACAGAAATACTAAAAGAAAAAGGGGTATTGACGATCACTACCCGGAACGGACAACAGATCCTGCTGATCGATGATACCCCCCAGAACAGCTGGGAGCGGCTGGATACCGCAACGGTCAACATGGGGCTGCACATCATCTCAAGTCGTGCTGATCAGGGATATCTGCGAGTCCATTACGATACTCAAGAGCCTGATAGCGAAGGTGGCTGGAAGGATTGGATTCCCTGGCTGAGTGACCCGATCATTTACCGTATCACTTTGGAGCAAAGCAAGAACGGTCCAACGGTTTCGATCAAAGACGACAAGGGCAACGCCGTCAACACCGATTCGGCAAACGCGCTCATTCAGCGTCTTGGGGTACAACTACGCACTTTCGCCGGTGAATCCGAACAGGTTGTCACTGTCGGAACCAAAGATAAGCCAGGATTGGCGCTGGAAGAAACTGCGACAGGCTATCTCACCCTGGTGGTTCCCGGCGCAGCCGCAGGCGTATGGAAGCGCCTCGATCGCCAACTGCAAGATACCGGTTTCTCGCTGGCAAGTCGCGACAAGTCGGCATTGCGCTTCGTGATACGTTACGATGACCCGGCCATCATGCGTGACAAAAGTTGGGTGCAAAGCCTCGCTTTCTGGAAGGAGGACGTCAGCGCGCCCGCGCAAGATATTCAGTTGGTACTGACACCGGCCGGCGAATTAACCCGTGTTGACGCACTGGATTCAAACGACAAGCAAAGCGAACTGGGAAGCCGTATTCTGGAAGTACTCTTTGAGAGTCTGAAGGCCGCCGATAGTAACTAAAACGGCTTTAACTTCTCGCTCTACGCTCACACTGGCCAGGCAGTTGCGCCCTGGCACGACAAGATCAGGACTCTGAGTTGGCAGCGCCCTGCTGAGCTTTCCATTCCTGGTAAGCCTTAAATTCACGCCAGTGCTTCCATTCCAGATATTCGGCATATTCCGGGTCATCAGTGGCCGGTAAAGACCCGGCGCTCGCTTCTTTTTTGTTGCGTCCAAAAATATCGAAACTAAAGCCTGCCCCAACCTGGCGTTTAGGCGAGCGGGCGTAAGGGGAATCATCAGTGGGGAGCGTATCCGGATCGTTAAATACGCCGGTAGGCTCTACCGACCCGGCAGTCTTGTTAAGGTTGGTTACAGAACTGCAACCCACCACCAGTAGCACGATCGCAAACAGTAGTGCATTTCTGCACGATTCCCAAAACAGCATTTTTCTCACTCCCGATGGCCTGTCCGAAAAACGAAGCCGCAGCCGACGCGATCTGCGTAGCACAAAGTGCGGGCGATACCGTCCGCACAAGGGATCTTTTGTTCAGCGCCCGACATCGGGTTAAT
>JBBWVW010000097.1:0-9954 GCA_050256425.1 Arenicellales bacterium
CTGTGCCTGGATTATCAGCCTGGGCCTGACACTCTGCTGCGTTGTCGCCGTTGCCCAGAACACGATCGAGCTTCACCCGGACAAAGGCCTGCTGGTGATTGACAGCCATCCCTTCGTCCTGCAGGGCAGCACGGTTATTGATCCTGATCACACCTGTCGTACTCTGGCCGGCGACTGGAGCTGTGGTCAGGCCGCCTGGCGGGCTCTTGAGGGTCGGGCGCGCAGCGGCGTCATCACCTGCACCCCATTACCGTCTCTCACGGACTCCACCACAGCAGCAGTATCGGCCGAGTGCGCAGTAAATAATGAAAACCTGAATGCCTGGCTGGTGCGCCGCGGCTGGGCCCTATCCGATGACGCCCCCTCAGCCTTGTTTGTATCTGAAGAAAATGCGGCGCGGGCAGAACAGGTCGGAATCTGGCGCGGCGGGTTCGTGCCCCCATCGCACTGGCGTGCCCAGGGTGGGGCTGAATGCAACGCTTGTACCGCAAGACACCAAAGTATCGTACGCACACGCGAACTTCGCCAACAAAACAGCCCTGCCAATAACAGCAACTGAGTACCCGGCCGCACGCATGAGATAATTCAACTGCACCGGAGTTGTGTCTTTAATATGACCATGCATTACGACAGCCTTGATAGTGGCAACTGGGCGCAGTGGCGTGAAGCGATTCTCGAACTGGAGGCCCAGGCTTACGAGGCGTCACGACGGGATCGGCCCGAGACCCTTGAGCAAATCATCCTGGATCCGCGCGGTGCCAGCCTCGCCGCCATCGACGGCGAGCGGCTGGCGGGCTTTTGTCTCGGTGCCCCGCTAGAGCATTTTGCCCATGTGCGCGGGCCCGCTGAGGATTCCAGACGTGGTGACAACACGGTGCTGTATTCGGCAGATACCTGTGTCAACCCCGCCTACCGCGGCACCGGCGTGGGGCGGGAGCTGAAAACCCGCCAGCTCACACTGGCACGCTCGACCGGATACCAGCTGATCGCCGGGCGTAACCGAGCCGGGCTCGCCAACACCATGTGGCAACTGAACCGTTCACTCGGCGCTCGCGCAGTACATATAATCGAAAAAGACTATGGGGACGGTATCGAGCCCGACATCTGCATTTATTACCACATCAAACTTGATCCGGAGATCATCGAGCATGGATCGACCTGAACATATCAATATCGTCGAAGTAGGACCGCGTGATAGCCTGCAGAACGAGGCTCAGCCGCTGTTACCCTAAGAGCGTATTGAACGACTCGGGCACCCGCCCGCCTCGAGGGTCGCCCGGGCACTGCTGGCGTAGCGCAAGCAACCGAGCGCTGTTTCAAGTTGAAGCGCCCGAGCGCGCCTTGATGTGATCGAGCCCCCGGGCGAGGTCGGCGATGATCTCAGCCGGGGGCTCCAGCCCAACCGCCACGCGTACCAACTCGTCACCGATTCCGGCAGCCTTGCGCTCATCCGCGCTGATACGCGAATGCGTGGTCGACGCCGGATGGGTGATGGTGGTCTTGACATCACCCAGGTTCGCAGTGATAGAGAGCATCCGGGTCGAGTCAATGACCTGCCAGGCGCTGTCTTTTCCGCCAGACACCTCAAAAGATAATATCCCGCCAAAACCGCTCTGCTGGCGCGCGGCAAGGTCGTGGCCAGGATGGCTGGCCAGCCCCGGGTAAAAAACTTTATTTACTGCCGGGTGATCCGCCAACCAGTGAGCCACCTCGGCCGCATGGTCGCAATGAGCTCGCATGCGTAGTGGCAAGGTTTCCAGGCCCTTGAGAAAAACCCAGGCATTGAACGGGCTCATCGCCGGCCCGGCGGTACGCAAGGTATTGAACAGCATCTCGTGCAGCGCTTTGTCATCAGTCACCACAGCACCACCAACGCACCGGCCCTGGCCATCGAGGTACTTGGTCGCCGAATGGACAACTACGTCCGCCCCCAGGGCGAACGGCTGCTGCAATACTGGAGTGCAGTAGACGTTATCGACCGCAAACAGGGCGCCAGCCTCATGCGCCAGCGCCGACAACGCCGGCAAGTCGCCGATATCGCACAGCGGGTTGGCGGGGGTTTCGACAAAAACAAGGCGGGTGTCCCGTGTGATTGCCTTACGCCAAGCCGCAAGATCAGTAAGTGGGACGAAATCCGCAATAACCCCAAAGCGGCTCAGAATCTTGGTAAACAGCGATACGGTCGAACCAAAGACACTGGTCGAAACCGCGACTCTGTCTCCGACCTTAAGCAGGGCCAGAGCAAGACAGAGGATCGCTGACATGCCTGATGCACTGGCCACGCAATATGCCGCCCCTTCCAGGGCCGCAAGGCGCTGCTCAAAAGCCCGCACAGTCGGGTTGGTAAAACGCGAATAGACATTGCCCGGCGTCTTTTGGGCAAACTTCGCCGCCGCATCGGCAGCGCTATCAAACACAAAACTTGAAGTCGCAAAGATTGGGTCGCTGTGCTCGCACTCGGCGGTGCGCTGCTGACCCGCACGGATGGCATGGGTTTGAAGATCTCGGGGAACCGTTGGTGCTGTCATTGTTGTGCCTCCTTGACCCTCCCCGGCGCAACAGTCACAAAAAAACCCGCTGCAGGTTGGGCCAGAGCGGGGTTTGCTTACACCACGCTTTAGCCGTATTTATAAAGCGCCCGCAAGCTGATGTTCAAATCGGCGCTTAAATCCATAATAACCCAAAGTTTTCCCGCCTGTCAAAGAGTCGGTGCCGGCAAGCGGTATGATCGACCGGCCGGTGAGATTACCGCCTGGCAACTTTGACCCGGTTGACTACACCCGCTGACCGGACTGCCTGCCAGCCATTAACGCTGAATATTATCCAGTGCAACTCCCAGAGTTGCGCCGTCAACCAGAAACAAAGTCGCTGCGCCGCTCAGTCCCCGATCAGGTCCGGCAGACCCTCAAGGTTTTTGAGCTCGGCCACAGGCTGAACCCCCAGCCGCTCGGGCTGCTGACCAAAACGGTTCACCCAAACCACCTGAAAACCGAACGCTGCCGCACCGACCGCATCCCAGGCATTCGACGACTGGAACGCGATCTGTGATGGCGTCAGTTTCAGTTCATCCAGCGCCATCTGATACACACGCGGGTCGGGCTTGTAGATCTGAATAGGGTCTACTGAGATCACGGCACTGAACCGATCGCCGAGTTCGGCGTTTTCAACAGCCGCTGCCAGCATCGCGGGTGAGCCATTGGAGAGAATGGCGCACCGGATACCGCGCTGGCGCAACGCCTTGAGTGCCGAGGGCACCTCCGGATAGCATGACAACTCCAGGTAGGCCTGCATTAAATCTTCACGTAATAAACCATCGCTGACTTGGTGTGTCTCAAGGGCAAAATCGAGCGCGTCGCCGGTTACCTGCCAGAACTCCACGTAGCGCCCCATCAAGCTTCGCAACCAGGTGTACTGAAGTTGCTTGGTACGCCAAAGAGTTGAAACCGCTGCGGCATCAACCAACCGACTGCTATGTTGAGCCACCGCTGAATGCACATCGAATAACGTGCCATAGGCATCAAAAACGCAGGCTTGGATTCCTTTTAGCGATGTCATAAAACTGTTTTACCGCCCCGCCTGATGTGACTTAGGAATAGGCGAAACCACGCTGTCTGGTGGAATTGAGTAAGTCGCCGTCACATGTGCGACTAACTCCTCTTTTCCCTCGACAAACATTTCCACCTCACCCACGGCCAAGCGCTTGCCGAGCTTGATGATCCGAGCATAAGCAAGCAGGTCACCAGGTTCGGGCCGGTGCAGAAAATTGATATTCAAATTGGTGGTGACCGTAAGCTCAACGATACCAATACAACTGAGTACCGCAGCATACACGCCGTAGTCTGCGAGGCCCATCATAACCGGCCCCGAGATCGTCCCGCCAGGGCGCAGAAATTCATTACTGTAAGGCGCCCGTACCGTAGCGGTGCCCTTATCCAGAGCCTCAAGGCGAAAACCGTAGGCGAGTGCGAACGGTAATTGTTCGCGAGTCAGAGTCTGGATCTGAGCAATAGTCGATTGCGACATGGCGGTTTACTTGAAACGCTCTTGAGGTGTAAGTTACGGGTCTGATCTGCCACGGAACCATTGCGATGACGTCAGCCCGAAACTCCCAGGACGATTTACCGATACTCCTGCAACAAAACCACTCGCCGGGTGTCCTAACCCTGACGCTGAACAGGCCAAACCAGTATAACGCCTTGTCGGAAGGTATGCTGGCAGCGCTCCAGACCGCCCTCGATGAAATCGCTGGGCGGGATGATCTTAAGGTGTTAATTCTTTCAGCCAACGGCAAAGCATTCTGTGCCGGGCACGATCTCAAGCAAATGCGCGCCCGCCCGGACAAACAGTACTATGAGAGCCTGTTTGCTACGTGCAGTCAGATGATGCTAACACTCACAAAAATACCGCAAATCGTGATTGCCAAAGTGCACGGCATGGCAACAGCTGCTGGCTGCCAGTTGGTTGCCAATGCCGATCTTGCGATAGCCTCGCAGGATGCCCGCTTTGCCGTATCTGGTGTTAATCTGGGGCTGTTCTGTTCCACTCCCAGTGTCCCGTTGAGCCGCAACGTATCACGCAAACGAGCATTCGAAATGCTGGTCACCGGAGACTTTATTGATGCATCGACGGCAGTCAGTTACGGCTTGGTGAACCAGGCTGTCCCTGCCCAGAGCCTTGACAGGGCGGTGGACCGTTTAGCGTGCAATATTGCCGGCAAGCCGGCACAAGCCCTGCGCGCCGGCAAGGCGCTGTTCTACCAGCAACTGAATCTGGGATTAGCTGAGGCATACCAGATCGCCGGCGAAACCATGGCCTGCAATATGCTGTTCGAAGATGCGGTCGAGGGCATTGATGCCTTTATTGAAAAACGCACCCCTGACTGGCGCTGAGATTACACCCGTTCAGCCAGCCACAGCGGGCTTGCGATCGAGAAAACGAAACTGCAGTGCCTCGGCAAGGTGCTCCTCACGCACCGTTTCTGATTCCGCCAGATCGGCTATTGTGCGAGCCATCGCGCGTACCCGGAAATGCCCGCGGGCAGAGAAACCCAGACACTCGGCGGCTTCCCTGAGAAAAGTCCGACCGCCTGTGGCCAGTGCAGTACAACACTCCAGTTCAGCAGATGTCAGGCGGGCATTGACGTTTTTCCCCCGGGCGTGCTGGCGCTCGCGGGCGCCATGTACCCGGTTTCGGACCTGTGCGCTAGTCTCAGGTTGCGTGTTTTCGGAAAACAGATCTGCAGGCGCCAGGGCGCAGAGCCGAACCTGTAGATCCACGCGATCAATCAGCGGTCCGGACAAGCGTGCCCGATGGCGGGCAATCTGCTCTAGCGTGCAGCGACACCGGCCCGAGGGATCGCCCTCATAGCCGCAAGCACAAGGGTTCATCGCACTCACCCATTGAAAGCGACTGGGGTAGCGCACGGTTCGATTCGCCCGGGCAACCATAATTGTGCCCGACTCCAGAGGCTCGCGTAACTGGTCCAAGACCCGCCGGTCGAACTCTCCCAACTCATCCATAAACAGCACGCCGTTATGCGCCAGGGATATCTCCCCTGGCATCGCCCGCGCTCCACCGCCAACTAGAGCTACCGGCGAAATACTGTGGTGCGGCGCCCGAAACGGGCGCGCCTGCCAGTCGGTAATATCAAACCCTGACCGCGATACCGAGTAGATTGCTGCGGTTTCCAGCGCCTCTACATCCGTCATTGGCGGAAGCAACCCTGCCAGGCGCTCTGCGAGCATCGTCTTGCCGCACCCGGGCGGACCCACCATCATCAGTGAGTGCCCACCGGCCGCCGCAATCTCCAATGCTCGACGACCCAGTTGCTGACCACTCACCTGCTCCAGATCAGGTACTTTCGCGGACGCCGCGGGCAACAACGGCGGCCCTGGCTGAGGAGTCACGGGAGCCGATGCTTCGCCTCGGAGATACGCGGTCAGTTGAGTCAAACTGACTGCGGGTACTACCTTGGCACTGCGAACCAGGCAAGCCTCGTCATAGTTCTCGCTCGGCAATGTTACTGGATGACCGACAGCGCTTGCCGCGAGCACCGCTGGCAAAACTCCTGGAACCGCCCGCAGCTCCCCTCCGAGACTCAACTCGCCCAGATATTCCACATTGTCGAGCAGACTGTGGCCTGGCAACTGTTGCGATGCGGCCAGAACACCTAGCGCGATCGGCAGATCAAAGCGCCCGCCCTGTTTGGGGAGATCAGCAGGTGCCAGATTGACCGTGATCCGACGCGCGGGAAAATCAAACCCCGAATTGATCAGCGCGCTACGGACCCGGTCACGACTCTCGCGGACAGCGGCTTCGGGAAGACCAACGATAGTGAACGACGGTAGTCCACCGGCAAGGTGGACTTCAACTGAAACAGGGGGTGCGTCAAGGCCGTTGCCAGCCCGGCTTTGCAATCTCGCGAGGGACATGTTGACAGCTCCTTGTCATAAATTTCCGATCCTTGGAATTGACCTGCCGATCAGGGGTCGGCAGTATCCTGTAGCGCTTTTTCCAGCTCACTGACCCGCTGTTGCAGCGCCTCCAACTGCTCACGCGTTCGGGCCAGCACTTTCTCTTGAACATTGAGTTCTTCACGGGTAACAAGATCCATCTTGCCAAGCGATCCCTGCACTACACCCCGCAGGTTTTTCTTCACATCCTTGAGCAGTTCGCCAGGCAGCACTTCGCTCAGTGATTCGGCAATTTTTTTCAGGGGCATTTTTTTCTCACCGGTCTTCTGTACTCGCCGTAGGTCACAAGAGATCTAATGTTACCAGAGGGGCGAAAAAACTTTTGTGAAAAACGCACCGATTCGGGGCAACCCCGGTTTTGGCGCGACCTGGCGGCGCAAATTTAAACCGCATCGCTCCATTTCGACTTGATTTATAGACCCGGACATCAGCATTTCAACCTGGCACGCAAATTGCTTATCCCGGTTAAGGCACTCGAACTGCCGTTGGGCAACAAAGTGCAAAGCAAAACCAATGCTACAGGAGAACGCTGATGAAGTTGGTAACCGCAGTGATAAAACCTTTCCGGCTGGACGATGTGCGCGATGCCCTGGCCCAGATCGGGGTCAAGGGAATGACTGTCACCGAGGTCAAGGGCTTTGGCCGGCAAAAAGGCCACACCGAGTTGTATCGGGGCGCTGAATATGCCGTGGATTTTTTGCCCAAGATCAAACTCGAAGTGGCTCTTTCAGTCGATCTGGTAGACCAGGCTATCGAGGCAATCACTAGTGCCGCCCAGACCGGAAAGATAGGCGATGGCAAGATATTTGTTTACAACCTCGACCAGGTTATCCGGCTTCGTACCGGTGAGACCGGGTCGGACGCATTGTAAGAGGCCGGTCACGGCATCTGGCAACAACTGGAGAAACGCAAAGTGGAAGATATTCTTAATCTGAGGTACGCCCTGGACACCTTTTATTTCCTGGTGATGGGCGCTTTTGTGATGTGGATGGCCGCAGGCTTTTCAATGCTGGAGGCCGGACTGGTGCGGGCCAAAAATACGACTGAGATTCTCACCAAAAACGTCGCGCTGTATGCAATCGCCTGCATCATGTACATGCTGGTGGGTTATAACCTGATGTACCCGAGTGAAGCGGTCAACAGTGTATGGCCGGGCCTGTCCTTCCTGCTCGGCACAGACAACGATGCCGCAACAGTCCTCAGTGCGTCCGGTGACGCCTGGTACGATGGCGCCTACTATTCTGGTCGATCTGACTTTTTCTTCCAGGTCGTATTCGTCGCTACCGCCATGTCGATAGTTTCCGGTGCGGTGGCAGAACGCATGAAACTTTGGCCCTTCCTCGCGTTTTGCGTGATCCTGACCGGATTCATCTACCCGATCCAGGGATTCTGGAAATGGGGCGGCGGCTTCCTGGACGCTATGGGATTTAGCGATTTTGCGGGTTCTGGGGTGGTGCATCTGACGGGAGCCACCGCGGCGTTGGCCGGTGTCTGGATGGTTGGCGCGCGCAACGGCAAATACGGCAAAGACGGCAAGATCCAGGCTCTGCCGGGAGCAAATCTGCCGTTGGCGACGCTAGGCACCTTTATCCTGTGGATGGGGTGGTTTGGCTTTAACGGCGGATCAGAACTGATTGTTTCCAGTGTTGACGAAGCCAACGCTGTAGCCGCGGTGTTCGTCAACACTAACGCTGCCGCAGCCGGTGGCGTGATCGCGGCCCTTCTCGCATCCCGGATAATCCTCGGACGCGCCGATCTGACTATGGTATTGAACGGCGCCCTGGCAGGGCTGGTCGCGATTACCGCGGAACCGCTGACCCCATCACCCTTAGTGGCCACGCTCATCGGCGCTGTAGGTGGCGCCATTGTCGTTGCCTCAGTACTGGGCCTTGATCGCCTCAAGATTGATGATCCGGTAGGCGCTATCTCGGTGCACGGCACCGCCGGCTTGTGGGGGCTGCTGGCCGTACCCCTGACCAATGTCGATGCCAGGTTTTTCACCCAATTGACCGGTGCAGCCGTCATCTTCGGTTTTGTGCTGATCACCAGCCTCATAGCCTGGGGCGTCATCAAGGCTGTGGCAGGTCTGCGGGTCAGCGAGGAAGACGAATACCGTGGTGTCGATGCCAGTGAATGCGGATTGGAGGCCTACCCCGAGTTCACCTCAAGCAGTCACTAATCTAATAAACTCCTGCTGGTCAGCTCTCGCTCTGGCCGGTCCATTGAAGGCGCCCTGCCCTTGGGGGCGCCTTTCTTATTTATTCACCCGGCCTTACTCGATATTGCACGAATGATTCATCACGCAATGACCGTGTCCATTGATCAAATGATTCCTCAGTCTTACGGGCGCGGATTGCCTGCTCAGCCCGCCCGCGCCGGACTTCATCACCAAGATCAACCTCCCGCTTGGCAGTGACCTGGGCGATATGCCAACCGGCCCCGGTCTGGAAGACCGGGCTGACTTCGTCAATCACCAGGCGCTGTACCATTTGCCCCAACGCACCTGGCAGTTCCCTCGGGCTAACCCAGCCGAGGCTCCCCCCCAGCGCCCGGGTATTGACATCCTCTGACTGCAAACGCGCCACCGCGTCAAAACCCTCTCCCCCGAGTATCCGCTCGCGTATACGCTCAAGTCGACTGCGTAACTGGTCTGCGGCTAGAAGGTTACTGAAACGAAGAAGGATATGACGCACCTGGTATTGGGCGACAATAGTCTCAGACCCTCCACGCCGAGCCAGCAGCTTCAGCAGGTGCAAGCCATTAGGGCTACGAAAGACCTCAGATATGCCGCCCACTAAGGCTCCGTCAAGCGCCCTCAGGAAAACATCGGGCAGTTGGTCCTGCTTGCGCCACCCCAGCAATCCGTCCTGAGCCGCCTCAGGGCTATCCGAATACCGTTGTGCTGCCTGTGCGAACGGCAGACCGTCGAGAATCCGCTGACGTATATTCTGGGCCAGCTCCTGCCGGCGAACAACCTCGACCTCGGAACTGTCTGTCGGCACCATCAAAAAGATATGCGCCAACTCGATTTCAACTGGTGTCAGTACTGACAACTGGGGATGTTGCTCCAGGTATTCATCAATTTCTATCTCAGCGACATTGACGTTGCCGCTGATCTGCCGGTTGATCAGTTGACGGATCGTCAACTGCTCGCGCAGATCATCCAGGTAGTCAGCAAACCGAACCCTGTGCTGTTCTATCGTCTGGCGTAGCTGAACCAGGGTCAGGCGGTTCTGTCCGGCAACACTCGAAAGCGCGTACTGTAATTCCTGGTTACTCACGGTGATGTTGAGTCGCCCGGCAACCTCAAGAAGAATATGATCTACGATCAAGTCCTCGACCAGTTGCCGTGCGAGGTTTTCACGAGGAGGTATCGCTTGACCGGCAGAACGCAATTCCATCTCGACCAGACCCATCTCCCGGTCAAGATCAGACTGGGTAATCACTCCCTCGTTGACGATAACCATAACCCGGTCGAGAC
>JBBWVW010000098.1:0-2479 GCA_050256425.1 Arenicellales bacterium
GACCCGTGCCAGCATGCTGGAAGTCATGCAGGCCGATTACGTCAGAACCGCCCGGGCCAAAGGTGCCCGCGAACGCACTGTTTACCTGCGCCATGCCTTGCGCAACGCCATCTTGCCGGTAGTCACGATGGCAGGCCTTCAATTTGGCTCGCTGATCTCCGGTGCCGTGTTGGTAGAGACTGTCTTCAATTGGCCGGGCCTTGGCACACTGGTTTTCGAGTCGGTAATTGCGCGTGATTATCCTACTGTGTTGGGCGTGCTGTTCTTTTCGGCCACGCTTGTCATAGCTGCAAATCTGTTTACCGACCTGGTGTATCGCATGATTGATCCCAGAATTCGATTGCGGGACTAGTCATGGCGACAGTTGAATCAGCAACCAGATTCCAGCGCGCGCGACGGCCCGGCGCTGATGCGTGGGAGATATACCGCCAGAGTCCAACGGCTATGCTTGGTCTGGTGTTGGTGCTTTTGATCAGTGTTCTTGCGATCATTGGCCCGTTGGTATACCCGGTCGATCCTTTCGAGATTATCTGGACGCCTATGTCGGCACCGGGCACAACAGAACGTGCGCTACTGGGAACAGATTACCTGGGTCGGGATATTCTTGCCGGCCTGTTGGTGGGCGCAAAAGCCACCTTGATTGTTGGCCTGACTGCCGCGGCGCTTACTGTGATTATCGGGCTTGTTATTGGTGCCCTCGCAGGTTTTTATCTTGGCATGATCGACGAGATCCTGATGCGGGTAACGGAGTTTTTTCAAGTATTACCACCACTGCTTTTCGCCATGGTGTTGGTGACCATGCTGTCGCCCAGTTTGTGGGTGGTGGCAGTTTCTATTGGAGTTGTAAGTTGGCCACCCACGGCCAGGCTTGCCCGAGCAGAGTTTCTGCGTATACGTAATCTCGAGTATGTCACCGCTTCCCGGGCATCTGGAGTTCGCCAGGGTTATATCATTTGGCGGGTAATTTTGCCCAATGCATTGCCACCGCTTATTGTGTCTGCAACTTTGACTATCGGCACTGCCATTTTGTTTGAAGCCGGCTTGAGTTTCCTCGGCCTGTCTGACCCCAACGTGATGTCCTGGGGTCTGATGATCGGTTCAGGTAGAGAATATATGCTCGATGCTTGGTGGATAGTCACATTGCCGGGAGTGATGATATTTCTTGCAGTACTGGGCGTCAGTCTGGTTGGGGATGGTTTGAATGATGCGTTCAACCCCAAACTGAGGCGTCGCTGAACGATGTCGGTACTGAAGGTTGATCACCTTTGTGTTGATTATCGCAGTCGTACCGGACACATACGGCTGGTCGACGATGTCAGTTTCGATATCCAGCCCAATAAGACCCTGGCTATCGTTGGGGAATCGGGTTGTGGAAAGAGCATGACGGCTCTGGCAATGATGCGGCTGTTACCTGACGGCGCGACTATCACCAAAGGCGTCATCACCCTGGAAGGCACTTCACTTACCGATCTTCCCGAGGCTCAGATGCGTGATATTCGTGGCGCATCAATGTCGATGATATTTCAGGAGCCAATGACCTCGTTGAACCCGGTGTTTAGTGTGGGAGAGCAGATCGCAGAAGTGCTACGTCTGCATACTGATCTGGACAAACAACAGGTACGCGAGAAAGTCCAGGCGCTGATCCGATCAGTTGGCATTTCGGACGCTGGCCAGCGCTCATCAGCCTATCCGCATGAGTTGTCAGGGGGTATGCGCCAAAGAATCATGATTGCAATGGCACTTGCCTGCAACCCTAAAGTACTTATCGCTGATGAGCCCACTACCGCGTTGGATGTGACTGTGCAAGCGCAGATCTTTTCACTGCTTCGAGATCTGCAAGCCCGGACCAGCACTGCTATTGTTCTCATTACTCACGACATGGGCGTTGTTGCAGAGATGGCTGACGACATTATCGTGATGTATGCCGGTCGACTCGCGGAGCGCGGTTCTGTGGAAACTGTACTCTCACAACCAGCCCATCCCTACACGCGAGGGTTGATCGATTGCGTACCTCATCTTCAATTGGGATCCAATATCTCCCACAAGCCGGTGACCGAGATTCCCGGGGTCGTACCGGCCCTTGAGACTATTGGAGCCGGCTGCCCTTTTGCCAGTCGCTGTGGGTTGTCAGAAGAAAGGTGTGAAGCTGTGATGCCAGAACTATTAGAGGTTAGGCCATCTCATCAAGTGGCTTGCTGGAATAGTCAAGAGGCATAAGCCAGTGATCGATCAGGCGCTACTGACAGTCCAGGACCTCGAGGTAGAGTTTGTTTCAAAGGGCGCATTGGGCCGCAACAAGCACGTAGTTAAGGCGGTTAACGGGGTGAGCTTCTCCATTAACAAGGGCGATACCTTCGGGATCGTCGGGGAATCCGGATCCGGTAAGACGACCACCGCTCTTGCAATCATGCGTCTGGTGCGGGCCACCAAGGGAAAAGTCAGCCTGGGTGATATGGTGCTGACCGATTTACAGGGTGAG
>JBBWVW010000099.1:0-17263 GCA_050256425.1 Arenicellales bacterium
GTTAGAGGTAACTCGCGGAGTGCTGCAGACTGAAACCAGCGCACTGCGCGACGCGCTGGAAGGTCTGTTGCGTACAGCGGTAAGTACCGAGCGCGCGCTGGAGGAAAGCAAACTGACCCGCGAGACTCTGCAAGGCGAGGTCGCCGAACTGGTGGTAGCCCGTGACCGCCTCGCCAGCGAAAAAGCCACCCTTGCTGAACAGAAAGCCAGCCTGGGTGAACAACTGACCACCACCACTGGCGAGAAAGAACAGCTGACCGGAGAGCGAGCCGAACAGCAGCAGCAGTTGCTAGCGCTGGAGCAACTCCGGTCTACACTCAGTGCAGATATCGCACGACTGCAAGGCTCGCTTGCAACTCTACAGGCGGAGCAAGTAGCTCTTGCCACAGCGGCACAGGCGCAAGCGCAGGAGAAGATCGCTCTGGCTGAGATCCGCGATGCTTTATCTAAAGAGCGCGACGCGTTGACTACGCAGGTAACATTGTTAGAGGTAACTCGCGGAGTGCTGCAGACTGAAACCAGCGCACTGCGCGACGAGCTCGAAGGTCTGTTGCGTACAGCGGTAAGTACCGAGCGCGCGCTGGAGGAAAGCAAACTGACCGGCGAAGATCTCGCAGCACGCCTCGCCGAGACGGCGCTGGATTACAAGTTGACCAAAGAAGAGCTGGCTTACCTTCGGGCTGAGTACACCCAGGAGGTTGGTGATTTTGAAAAACAGCGCCGGTTGCTGATCGCTGTACACCAAGAAGAGCTGGATATTCTTCGTGAGCGTCACTCGGATCTTGAGGTCCAGTACAACCGGTTGATCCGCCCGGCGCGCAGTACCGTCGGCCGGCACGTGGTTGAGGTTCGGTTCTGGAAGGAGGGCAGTGGATACCGTTACTCGCTACGTGACCCGGGCCAGGCCGTGGCACAACCGGTTAGTGTGGTAGAACTGCATCAGGTTATGGCGGCACGAAAGGCGCAGTACGGCGATAAGCTCTACACCAAGGTCAAGTTTCCCAACGAGAACTCGATTACCCAGGGCGAAGCGTGGCGCTTCACTGTTGAGATGCATAACCGCTACGACTACTATTACCAGCACTAATCATTCGATCGGTTTTTTCGCTATGCAGTATCCCGAAAACTTCGACGTGATCGTCATTGGTGGCGGTCATGCGGGCACTGAAGCTGCGCTGGCTTCTGCCCGCAGCGGTGCCCGCACTCTGTTGGTGACCCACAACATCGAAACGGTTGGGCAGATGTCTTGTAACCCAGCGATCGGGGGTATCGGCAAAGGTCATATCGTACGTGAGGTGGATGCACTGGGCGGCGCCATGGGCCGGGCCGCCGATGAGGCTGGAATCCAGTTTCGGCGCCTGAATGCCCGCAAAGGCCCTGCGGTACGGGCAACTCGGGCACAGGCTGACCGGGTGCTCTATCGCCAATCGATCCGCCGTCTTGTCGAGAACCAATCCGGCTTGTCGATGTTGCAGCAATCGGTCGCAGACCTCATGGTTACGGATGCCCGTGTCTGCGGAGTTATCACCGACGACGGCATTTGTATTGGCGCTCGAGCCATAGTATTGACGGCCGGCACTTTTCTGAACGGGCGTATTCACATAGGTCTGGACAGTCAATCCGGCGGCCGTGCGGGAGATCCGCCAACATTGGCGCTCGCCCATCGCCTGCGCGAACTCTGTCCGCGGACTGGGCGGCTTAAGACGGGCACACCACCGCGGATTGATGGTCGCACCATCGATTTTTCCGCACTTGAGATTCAGCCAGGCGATGATCCGCCGCCGCGATTCTCCTTTTTCAGTTCGCTTGCCGATTATCCTCGTCAGGTTTGCTGCCATATCACCGGCACTACTGAGCGTACCCACGAAATTATCCGTGGTGGGCTTAGCCGGTCCGCTATGTACGGTGGTCAGATCGAAGGGGTCGGCCCACGCTATTGCCCGTCAGTCGAAGACAAAGTAGTGCGTTTTGCAGAGCGCGTGTCGCACCAGATCTTTGTCGAGCCCGAGGGGCTACAGACACACGAAATCTATCCAAATGGACTATCGACCAGCCTGCCGTTTGATGTGCAGTGGCAAATGGTGCGCAGCATTCCAGGCTTTGATAGTGCGCGGATCACCCGGCCAGGTTATGCGATTGAGTATGATTACTTTGATCCACGTGATCTCTTGCCATCATTAGAGACACGTTCACTCCCGGGCCTGTACTTTGCTGGCCAGATCAACGGCACCACCGGCTATGAAGAAGCGGCTGGACAAGGCCTGGTCGCTGGCCTTAACGCGGCCCGGCAAAGTCGCGGCGAGGCGCCGTGGTGGCCACGTCGCGACGAAGCCTACATCGGGGTCATGATCGACGATCTGGTTACCCGCGGCGTTACCGAGCCTTACCGTATGTTCACATCACGAGCCGAGTACCGCTTGCAACTGCGAGAGGACAACGCCGACCTGCGTTTGACTGCGACGGGTCGTACCCTGTCGTTGATCGGAGATGAGCGCTGGGCGTCATTTTGTGCCAAACGCGACCTGCTAGAAGCCGAACGCGAACGCCTGCAAAACATCTGGGTGCGTCCACAAACTTTGGCACCGGGAGAAGCTCGCCGCATCCTGGGACAGGAACTGACCCGCGAGCAACGCCTTGCAGACCTACTGCGTCGACCCGAGACTGATTATTCCAGCCTGATACGATTGAGCGGCGCTGGCGAGTGTGTAAAGGACGCAGCTGTGATAGAGCAACTGGAGATTGAGGCGCGCTATGCGGGTTATATTGATCGTCAGCGCGACGAGATTGAGCGCCAACGCCGGCACGAGGACACAATGATTCCCGAAGATATGGATTATCTGTCGGTTCGGGGCCTGTCCAACGAGGTTTGCCAGATACTTACTGAACACCAGCCGCTAACCCTGGGTCACGCAGGCCGGCTTTCCGGGATGACTCCGGCTGCAATCTCGTTGTTGCTGGTGCATCTCAAAAGGCGGCAATTGCGTTCCGTGGCCTGAGACGGTGCGGTGATTGAACAGGGCCATCTGGCTGTGAAGCTTGCTGGGGCAGCAAAGGAAATGGGCTTGGCACTGGATGAGCATATATTGACCCGCTTTGTAGATTTTGTGAGTCTGTTACGCAAGTGGAACCGCGTGCATAACCTGACCGCACTGACTGATGAGCAGGAAATCCTTACGCACCACCTGCTCGACAGCCTTTCGGTCGTGCCCTTTATTTCGGGCGTCCGATGCCTCGATGTTGGCTCTGGCGCGGGCTTACCCGGAATCGCACTGGCTTTGTGTAGCCCGGGTCAGGACTGGACTTTGGTTGAAAGCCGGGGAAAAAAAGCCGGTTTTTTGCGTGAAGTGACGGCGCGGCTGAAGCTGGATAACGTCACCGTTTTCGCTGGGCGCATAGAGGATTACCGGCCCGATGGGAATTTTGATACGCTTGTCGCGCGCGCGGTCGCATCGCTCGCTTCGCTATTCAACATGACAGATCACTTGCTTCACCATCATCTTCGATTAATTGCAATGAAAGGCACACACCCCCAGGCAGAACTGGATGCGCTGGCACCTGCACAGCGCCTGGCAGCACGTGTGATACCGGTAACAGTACCCGGTCTTTCGGCACAGCGACATCTTGTCGTCTTGGATGGATTGCCGGGTGGCCCAACATGACCAAGATTATCGCGGTAACTAACCAGAAGGGCGGCGTTGGCAAGACCACAACCGCCATCAACATTGCGGCAGCTCTCGCTGCTGTTGGGCGCCGGGTACTGTTGGTTGATCTCGATCCACAAGCAAACGCCACGGTGGGTTGTGGCGTGGACCGGCGGCAGTTGGCGCAAACTGTTTACCAGGTGTTGCTCGGGCACAAGACCGTGAGCGATACCATGGTTGCTACCGATTCCGGGTTCGACTTGTTGCCGGCAGAGTCGGCTCTGGCAGGCGCCCAAGCGGAACTGACTGGCCACGATGAAAACGACACTCAGCGGCTGAAATCATCGTTGGCGGTGGTTGGAATTTATGACTTTATCCTGATTGATTGTCCGCCCGCTTTGAACATTCTGACCTTGAACGCGCTGGTGGCGGCGCACTCGATATTGATCCCCGTGCAGTGTGAATACTATGCGCTGGAAGGGTTAGGCGGGTTGGATGAGACCTTTCACCGCGTTAAGGAAAGCGCTAATCGCGGTCTGATGATCGAAGGTGTGGTGCGCACCATGTACGATGGTCGCAACTCGCTGACCAATGAAGTCTCCGCGCAGCTTCGCCAGCATTACGGCAGCTTGTTGTATGAGACGGTCATTCCGCGCAATGTGCGCCTTGCCGAAGCGCCGAGTTTTGGCAAATCCGTGTTTGATTATGATCCTCATTGTCAGGGGGCCCTGGCTTATCGTGACTTGGCGCGGGAGATGTTGGAAAAGGGTGAGTCGTTAACACCCGCGGCCCCGGTGACGGCTGAGCCGGTAGTAATTTCCAACAGGAGTGACGCATGAGCCCAAAAGCAAGGTTGGGCAAAGGATTGGATGCATTGCTGGGCGGAGCAAAGTCGCCTGCAAGCACGACCGACGGTGATCTACGCCAGTTGCCGGTGAGCAGTATCCGCAAAGGGCGCTACCAGCCGCGCACCCGGATGGATGAGGAGTCTTTGAAAGAACTCGCTGCCTCGATCAGTGCGCAGGGGATCATTCAGCCGCTGGTGGTTCGTGAAACTGCCGGCGGCGCTTACGAATTGATCGCCGGGGAACGGCGCTGGCGGGCTGCACAACTGGCTGGTCTGGTCGAGGTCCCCGCGGTGATTCGCCGGGTGCCTGATGAAGCGGCTCTTGCGGTCGGCCTGATCGAGAATATTCAACGCGAGAACCTGAGCCCGATCGAAGAAGCGACAGGTCTTAAACGTTTGTTGGATGAGTTTGGTTTGACACACCAGCAAGTGGCCGAGGCGGTTGGTCGCTCACGTGTCGCGGTCAGCAACCTGTTGCGGCTGTTGAAACTCGACCCCGGGGTCCGCGAGCACCTGGCTGCTGGTCATATCGAGGCCGGTCATGCCCGGGCGATTCTGGGTCTGCCGCGCGAGCAGCAGGGGTTGGCAGCGCAGGCTGTCATGCAGCGTCGGCTTTCGGTGCGCCAGGCGGAACAATTGGTGCGGCGCATGCTACAGCCCGAAGGCGCCGACCAGAACAGAGCTCGCAAGTCAGCTAAAGGCGGTGACATCCAGCGTCTCGAGGAAGAGCTCTCCGAGCGCCTCGCGGCCCCCGTACACCTGGAATCGCGTGACGGGAAGTCTGGCCGACTGGTGATTGGTTACAGCTCGCTGGATGAGCTCGACGGTATTCTGAGTCGTATCCGAAAATAGCCGGCGTCATTTCTCCCGGCGATCACTTGTGGCGGATACTCATGACCCTGCCGGCCTGATCGGGGCAAGGCAATGGCCGGTGCGCTGCCATCATGCGCGACAGGGTCTCGCTGATCGCCGGTAAAAAAGGCGAAGACCGGCGGCTTTCCAGGTCAACGTGGATCATCATCTGTTCACTGGTTGCGGCAAGGTAACCTTCGCCTGAGTGGAACATGCGCAGAAAATAATGAACGCGCTTGCTGTCTACATTCAGCAACTGGCAGGTCAGACGAATAGGATCGCCCAGGCGCAATTCGCGCAGGTAGTTGATATGCATTTCGAGGGTAAAGGTGGAGGACTTTTCGTGTTCCAGGTACTGTGGCGTGATGCCTATTTGTTGCATGAATTGGTCAACTCCGTGATCAAACGCCATCACGTAATAGGCGACATTCATGTGCCCGTTGTAATCTATCCAGTTCTCAAGTACCGCTTGGGTTCCCAGATCCAGTTCTGCAGTTTCAAACGATGCTGTCATGAGGGGCCTCTTCCTGAGCGAATTTTAACCAGGGCATGCTCGATACCTCGATCAAGGTAGGCACCGTAAAAATCCGGGATACTGGCTCCGATCATCGGCGTCGCCAGATGTTCACCAGAGCCATTGACGAATTCAACTGTCGGTACCAGTGTGATCGGACGCTGATCAGCAAAATGATGATGGGTGGTTGTGCTGGCATTGAAATCGACCAGCGGTGTTGAGCTGTCAATACGCACTTCACGGAATATGGCGCGCGCCTGGTAAGCCGGGTCGATCGCCATGTGGCCGAGGAACTCGGCTTTGACCGCATCACAATAACGGCAGTAGCTGGCAGTATAAAAAAGCAGGATTGGCAGACCTTTTTGCGCCGCTATGGCGCCGGCATCGCGAAGGTTTTGGGCGGGAGGCACCTCGCCGGCTTGCGCCAGCGTCGGCGTCAGCAGAGCCAGGGCCACAAGATGCCGAAGAAGGACTGATAATCGCATCACGAAATTATATCGTCCATTTCTGTCGAGCCAGAATCGAGAGCTGTCGGTTGCGGTTCTGAGATGTTGTGAAGCAGCGTATTGATCCCAGGGTAGTGTTTTTTGCAGATGCAGTATTTGACAGTGCTGTTAGCCCATGACTCTCCTGCTTCGAGTCGTGGCAGGAGATGGTCTAAATCAAGCACTGTGGTGCCGCCCACCACATCGACCCCGCGTTCGAACAGAGGGTCGGGCAAACAGGACGCCGTTGGCCCGATCAGCGCGATATGTGCCGCCGGATTACAGCATGCCAGCACTTCATCAAGTGTGTTGTTCATCAGTGTGGAGCCGGTGACCAGTACTCGGTCGCAGTCGACAAGTCGAGCCGTATCAGCCGTAACCGAAAAATTACCGGTTCGATCGAAAAACTGCGGGTCTTTTTCAATAATGGTTAGGGTCACGTTATGGCTGGCAAGCATATCGATTAGTGGTGGGAAAAACCCTACCATGCCAACATGCTCTGCCTGTTCGAGACGCGATTGACCCAATGGATCACTGGTGAGATCAAGGGTGAAGCCGCCGATGCGAAGCAGGTGCTGACTCAGCGCGTTGAGCGCACCCAGGCCAAGCGCTTTTGCAAGAGGATCGTCTCCATCGTAACCGGCAATGAGATCAAGAATCGGGGTGGCCAGAATTTGAGCTGGATCACAAGCCATCAACCGGGAAAGGATATTATCGAAGCGTGTGTAGAAGAACCCGCAGCTGCCATCGGCGAGCATGATCATGCCAAACTTCTTAGGCCGCCCAGCCGGGACAACCTGTGGCGGCCGGTGCAGGTGGACCACGGGAGGTAGTTCACGACCGTGGCTCACCGTGGTGATCAGCTCAACGAGAGATGAGGACAGTGTCATGAGTAAGGAGCGCAGGACGGTGGATGAGAGGTGTTATGCCGAGTATCCGGAGCCGCGAGTGTATAGTAAGTTTCGGCGTCCGGACTTGAATGATATCGGCAATATGAAGCCGGGTGTCTCGCAGGATCGGATCCTTGAATCCTGGCCGGTGATCGGCCTGGCTGGCGACCAGGCTGTGTACCGCACCAGCAACCAGCAGCTCTACTTCTGTGACCCCGCCAGCGGTGAAACCAGTAAAATATTGCGCCAGGTATTTCGTGCCCTTAAGGCGAGGCGATAATTCGAACGTGTCCGTATCGATCAACTGGGGGCTGTTCTCGTCGGCATGAGAGTTCCGATCGAGCCGGCAGAGCTTCCAGTCATTACAGCCGCGCTTCGTCTCAGTGGGATAGAGGTCGAAAGCCTGAATCTTTGAAACCGAGATTCAACTACTGCCGGCGTAATCCAGCTGCCGCCAAGCCTCAAAGACAGCCACAGCCACCGCGTTGGAAAGGTTCAGGCTGCGATTGAATGGCCGCATCGGCAAGGTGACCCGCTGTGTTGCTGGCGCCAACCGACGTATAGCCTCAGGCAGACCGCGGGTCTCGGGGCCAAATACCAGGGCATCACCATCCTGGAAGCGGCAATCACTGTGACGCTGCCGGTGGTGAGTAGAAAAAGTGAATAACCGGCCCGGCGATATCTCAGCTACGAACGCGTCTATATTAGTATGGGTGTGCATCGATACGGCATCAGCATAGTCCAGCCCGGCCCGGCGCAACTGGCCGTCGTCGATGGAAAAGCCGAGTGGTTCTATAAGGTGCAGTTCACACCCGGTGTTGGCGCACAGCCGGATGATATTGCCTGTATTGGGCGGGATCTCAGGCTCGTAAAGAACCACATGAAACATATCAGTCCGGTGTCAGGCGGGTTTGAAGACCGCCAGCAGAACGGCTCCGACGAGAATCAGCACAGGAAACTCATTGAACCAGCGGTAAAAAACATGGCCATGACCGTTCGCATCATCACGAAACCGTTTTACCAGGTGGCCACACCACAGGTGGTAGACAACCAGGATAATCACCAGAATAATTTTGCCTGCTAGCCAGGTCTTGCCAGTGCCTATGCCGTAACCCAGCCACAACCACAACCCGAAAAGGATTGTTAATACGCCTCCTGGCGTCATGATGCCAAAGTACAGCTTGCGCTCCATGATCTTGAACTGGGCTTGCGTTGCCGGATCGTTCGTTATGGCGTGGTAGACAAAAAGTCGGGGCAGGTAGAAAAGGCCCGCGAACCAGGTGACCATGAAGATGATGTGGAAAGCTTTTATCCAGAGCATAGGGTCGGTACAGCTTCCGAGATCCGTGTGCACACAGGACACGAGGGCGGTGACAGATTAACCCAATACATAGCCTATGAGTAACTCAACCATGGTATCACGCATCTTGTGATCGCTTGTCAGTCATCCAGAAAACGTTGCAACAGGTCATCCAGAAAACGCCAGCCGAGCGCTGTCGTGCAGACCCAGTCATCACTCTCCTCAAGCAGGCCGTCTGCTTTGGCTTTTGTTATGACGGGTTGCAGTTGCTGCCAGGAAAGCCCGGTTCGCTGTTCAAATAACTCAGGGCTGAAACCATCTTTTAGTCGCAGTGCATTTAATAGGAATTCAAAAATCACATCATCCAGGTTGACCGACGTAGCATTGTCAATTTCCAGGCCACTGTTGGCTTTGCCAAGATAATCACGCGGATGACGTGGTCTCGCCCAGCGGTACACGGCACCGGCCCGGGTGATCTTGCTGTGCGCCCCCGCGCCGAGGCCAATATAGTCCCCAAATTGCCAGTAGTTCAGGTTGTGCCGACAGCGTTTGTCAGGCAAAGAAAACGCCGAAACCTCGTAGTGGTCAAAACCTGCTGCCCCCGCGCGTTGTTCGATTGCACAGCGTATGTCCCAGGCGGCCTCTTCGGTGGGCAGTTGCGGCGGATCAGCCGCAAACGCCGTATGCGGTTCAATGGTTAACTGGTAAAGGGAAAGGTGCGTGGGTTTAGCCTCGATGGCTGTGTCCAGGTCGGCGAGCGCGCCACTTTCATCTTGGCCTGGTAGGCCATGCATCAAGTCGATATTGAAATTATCAAAACCCGCCGCGCTTGCACTTACACAAGCGGCGCGCGCCTGTGTGCTGTCGTGAACACGGCCCAGCGCTTTGAGCGCTCTATCGTCGAAACTTTGGACCCCGATCGACAGGCGGTTAATGCCACAGTCCCGGTAGGCCCGGAAACGGCTGGCTTCGGCTGAACCGGGGTTGGCTTCCAGCGTGATCTCTGGCGTATTGCCTAACAAATGCTCTCTCTCGAGTCGATCTAGAACGCGGCCAATGTCGGCCGCGCTGAATAGACTTGGAGTTCCGCCACCGAAAAAAACCGAGCTAAAAGATCTACCGGCCCGGAACCTGGCAGTCGAATCAAGGTCAGTCAATAATGCGGTGATATAGCGATCAGTCGGTAACACACCGCGCAATGGGTGGGAATTGAAATCACAGTAAGGGCACTTGCTCTCGCACCAGGGCAAGTGGATATAAAGGGCCAGCGGCAGGTCTGACGATACCTCGCTCACGCTGGCAGACAGATGTTGCATGGTGCACTGCTTTTAAGGTCGCGGATCAGCGCGGCGATCTCGTTGGCCAGCCGCTGTCGAGATGCTACTGAGCCCCAGGCGTTGTGGGGACTGACCAGGAGATTGGGTAGGTTATCCGCGAGCAAGGGGTGATCATCATCCGGCGGCTCACGTGTCAGTACATCGATCCGGGCTCCGCCGATCTCACCAGCCCGCAGCGCGCTAGCCAGGTCAGTCTCATTAACAATGCCGCCGCGGGCAGTATTGATCAGAAGTGTATCGGGTTTCATTTTTGCAGTAGCGCTCGATTGATCAGGTTGCGGGTCGCTGCAGTCAGCGGGCAATGCTTCGAGTGTAGGGCTTGCCATGACCTAGGCATCGATCACCACCTTGTTGGTGACGATAACCTCAAATCCTGCTACCCGTTCTGGTATCTGCGCAGCGCGGGTGAAGCGGTGGCTGACCCATGTCTCCAGGCAGTCGTCCAGAGCCGCTGTGTCGAGGTCTCCCCAATCGAAACTGTCCGCATCAAGAATGACGCCGCGCACAATACTCAGCTCGTTTCTTGTACGTAGCGCAGGCGCTGCAATGCCCGACGTGCCCGTTTGTCTGGGCGCCCCTTGCTTGTGCGCATGGGTTGGGGCTGTAGGCGCAACTGGTATGCCATGGTCAGTCGGTTCTCACGACTTTGTGTATTTTCGAGGTAGGCGTTTGCGGCCTCGAGGGCTGAGACCCGTTTTTCGATCAGCCTACGGACCTCCACATGATAGACAAAGGCTTCGCGGCGTACACGCAAGCTATCGCCCACGCGAATAATATTTGCTGGTCGAACGCGACGTTCATTGAGTAGTACGTGACCTGCCCGAATCGCAACGACCGCGCTCCGGCGGGTCTTGAAGAATCGTGTCGCCCAGAGCCAGCGGTCAATACGCACGCCGTTGTCGTGTTCCATGCCAGACACCCCCGCGGGACCATTATACGGTGGAACGGTAAACCGGTTTTGTGACAGAGGATGTTAAAATCATCGCGATTTACAGTTGGAGTGATTTCTTGAGAGTGGCCGCACGCCTAGTTTTGATCGTTGGCCTGTTGGTCGCCTTGCCTGCGAGAGCGCTCGGACCCGTCGATGGTGAGGCCGGCATGCTGACCTGGGTTGTCGATACTGATAATTACACCGACGCTTCAATTGATGCGGCATCTATCGGCGGTTACGCCGAGCTGTGGCTGGATCAGCGCTGGGGGTTTCGCACCGCGTTGTATCGCGTCAGCGAGGATGCTGTCAGCATGGCACCGGACGAGCAGACCCTGATCGATCTGAAATACCGTATTGTCAGCCCAACCGATAACACTTATGTTGCCCTCGGGCTTGGGTGGGAACAGGATCGATTTGGTGCCGAAGGCGACACTTCCGCTGCCCGTGTGGTAATCGACACCCGCATCGGCGTACTGGGCGCGCTTTATCTCTACGGTGAAGCCGGTTGGGCGCCGCAAATGGGTGATCTCGGATTACGCGAGGATCTTTCTTCGATATCAGTTGAAACCGGGCTTGTGCTCGATCCCTTGCCTTTTGTATCCCTGCGCTTGGCTTGGCGTTATCACATCACCGATTACACCGGCGGCATTACCGGCGCCTCTACGCGCGAATCCAGTTATGGCGTGGTTTTAGGCGGTGGCATTCACTGGTGATATCAGTCAAGACGATAATCGACCGGCTTGATCACCACCAGCCGGAACTTGTCGATAGTCCGCCACCCTGCCAGGCAGAGGTTGCGCTTATCCTGGGTGCCGTACCTTCAGCGAGCGATCCTCAGATTATTTTTATCCAGCGATCGGTCTATGCTGGCGATCCTTGGTCTGGTCAGATGGCTTTCCCCGGTGGCGGGCGAGAGGAAAGTGATCTTCATGCCGGAGACGCGGCGCGCCGCGAGACGCTCGAGGAGATCGGCCTGGAGTTGGGACAGCATGAGTTGGTGGGCCGCCTGGGAGACCTGCGGGGCCGGCATGGTGGCCAGTCGCAGGACATGCTGATTTCCTGCTTTGTCTTCGCGGTAGACAAGGTACCTGTGCTGACCCCTAATCATGAAGTTTCGCAGGTAGTCTCAGTACCCCTGTCGTGCTTGTTGGATCCGAGCCTGCAAACCCGGATTCGATATGAACTGGCTGGTGGCCAGCGTTTCCCCGGTATATTTCTTGGTCAGGAAGATGAGCGCGTGATCTGGGGCCTGACCTACCGGTTCTTGGCGCAATTGTTTTCCCTGCTGGGACATACTTTACCGACTGACTGACAATAGACTGCGCGGTTGCGGGTTAGACCAAACAAATTTTAAGGTGACGTTAATGAGAAGAGCTGATAACAGGGGTGCCGACGAACTAAGGCCGATCAGGTTCACACGATCTTTCAGCCGTCATGCCGAGGGCTCAGTGCTGGTTGAGTTTGGTCATACGCGCGTACTGTGCATGGCCAGTGTGGAACAGCGAGTGCCGCGTTTTCTGCGGGGTTCAGAACAGGGTTGGGTGACCGCAGAATACGGCATGCTGCCGCGTTCGACCGGTGAACGAATGTCCCGCGAAGCGGCTCGGGGAAAACAGGGTGGGCGAACCCTCGAAATTCAGCGTCTTATCGGTCGCTCCCTGCGCGCATCATTGGATCTGGATGCGCTGGGCGAGCGTACCATCACGCTGGATTGCGATGTGTTGCAGGCTGATGGCGGCACGCGCACAGCGTCGATCACCGGCGCCTGGGTGGCGCTCGCGGACGCCTTGGACAGCTTGGAACGCGATGGTGCACTAAAAAAACCGGTGCCGCTGCAGCAGGTGGCTTCGGTCTCGGTTGGATTGCACGACGGAGTGGCCTTACTGGATTTGGACTACGTTGAGGATAGCAGCGCTGATACCGACATGAACTTTGTCATGAATGACGCGGGGTGTTTTATCGAAGTGCAGGGTACGGCCGAGCACAAACCCTTCAGCGAAGCACAGATGCAGGCCATGACTACTTTGGCAAGAAAGGGTATCGATGAACTGATGCTGTTGCAGCGTGTTGCCCGTGAGACTCCCCTGCCGTGAAGCAGGAGATCGTGCTGGCTTCGGATAACGCCGGCAAACTAAAGGAGATTAACGCACTGTTGCAGGCCAGCGATTTTGTTGTGGTTGGACAGGCGTCCTTAGGTGTTCCTGGGGCAGATGAGACGGGCGGCACCTTTATCGAGAACGCTATCCTGAAAGCACGCAATGCGTCCCAGTATACCGGTCGGCCCGCCCTGGCTGACGACTCAGGACTAGAAGTAGACGCGCTCGATGGTGCGCCGGGAGTACATTCGGCCCGTTTTGCTGGAAGTGATGCCACCGATGCCAACAACCTAGCGAAATTGCTCAGCGCACTAGATGGGGTGCCGCGCGAGCAGCGGGGAGCCCGATTCCGGTGCGTGATGGCCTATCTACGTCAGGCGGATGATGCCACACCGCTGATTTGTCAGGGGACCTGGGAGGGGAGTATCGCTGAGCAGGGTCGCGGTGATAATGGTTTCGGCTACGACCCGGTATTCTGGGTGGCGCAGGAAAACAGAACAGCTGCCGAACTCGACAGTGATCTGAAAAATAGGTTGAGCCATCGTGGGCAGGCTTTGACGGCCATGATAAAAAAAATTCAGTTGGGGCTCGAGCGAATGAGATAAGCCGCTCATCAGGAATCGGTGGGCGTATCTTTTTGAATTTCCACCTGCAATTGTCTTTCGGGAATATGGGTATTTTTTATTCCTGGTATCGAAAGGGCGTTCTTGCCGATCAGGAGTACGCCGCAAAACACAAACAGTAGTTTTAGCCAGGCGGGCCCAGTTGCTCTAATTCCGTAAGCCAGAACAAATATACCAAGGGCCAATAACAAAATGGCGCCAACAACGAGTTTTTGATCCTGATATTGTAGTGTCACATCGCTGACACCGGCCGGTATCGGGATGACCATAAAGGCGTAGTTGCCTTCTTTGATCTCCACCGCGCTGCCATTGATCACCGCATTCCAGTTCTTGTGGTAGTTAATGGGTGCAAAAACCAGGCTGGGCTTGTCGCTCGTTGCTCGAAACTCAATGTTGCCTTGATACACATTCAGGTTAGAAATCATACAGTTCTGGGTAAGTTGTTGTCCTTCAACCAGGGCATGGGTCACGAGCACCGGTCGATCATAGCTACTCGCTATTTTCGCCAGCGCCTTGGGGATGCGCGAGCGTTTGGGAACAATCAGTTGATCACTCGCACAATAAACTCTTTCTAGTGGATCATTGATGGCATAAAGCGCATTGGCGTCGTTTTTGCTCACTTCACTTACGGCCTCATCCTCTATCGGAATATTTGTCACGATATACCGGGTATTGAGCAGTCTGAGAATCGATGGGTTATGGTCCATCAAGAAAACCACGCCATTAAGCGTTATCGCGACGTCTCCATAGGCTTGCTGTAAAAATTTTATGTACTCGTTGCGAACAGTCGTTGCATACCCTCCGATTGTGGCTAGTTTGTAGTAGGTCAGAATATTATGGTGATAAGACGTGTTGTCCATCACTAATGCTGTTCTAAAATTCCCAGGTGTGGCTTGAATAGTTTCAATAACGTGATTGGTCGGGAAGTGATCCTTAGCATCAAGCCGGGTATTGAAATCATATGCAGCCGGCAACAACTCATACGCAGTGACCAGAAGTGCGATTAATCCAACACAATTGAAACAGCGCCGCCGGACTAAAAGGTGCCCTGCCAAAATAAATATGGTTAAAGTAATTATTGAAGGAAGGAAAGCCCAGAGATTGACGAGAGCATCATGGTTGAGTTTGGCTATCCCAATCCAGGCCATTAAGATTGAAAAAGGTAGTCCCGCCCAAACCAGATGGTGTTGCTTTTTATCTTCAAGAAAGTAATGCAATCCATATCCGCTGAGCACTATTGATACAAAAAGAATCAGCGTCACAAACCGGTCAAATTCACCGGCACCACCCAATGGAACGAGGTTTATCAGTCCGACCATAATGGGGCTTTTGTTGAAAAGCGCAAAAAGAAGTAACAGCGTAATGCTCAGGGTGATAATCAGCCGGTCAGAGCGGCGAAGACCGCCACAGATACCATACAGCGTCAGATAGACGCCAATAAACCCGAAGAACGCCCGGAATTCGATATCGTTGGTGTTATAGATATCTTGTAGACCCGGTGCGCTTAATACGCCGCCCAGGTAATTTGCGGACAAAAAACGTACAACCTCTAAAGGTTTTGGGAAGCAGTCCAATAAAAGCGCGGGCAAGTTGGCGAATGAATAACCACCGTCAAAAGTCTGATAACGAAATTTTTGGGCGCCACGCAATCCTTCTGATATTTCATTGGCCTGCGATATGACATCGGGGATCAGTAATGCTGCTGCGATAATGTACAGCGCGTGCAGCGTGATCCAAGATCCGATCTTTTGAACTACACCTCGTTTTAAAAATAGAAGGTATATGGTGTTAAAACTTCCAATGAAGATAAAGGTATATAAAACGATCTGGGTATAACCACTGCTATAGAAAAAGACTACGCTGATGATTAGTCCCAAGGCTGTGGGCCAGTCCGGCCCATCGCGTATAAGCCTCAGATTCAGGAAAAAAATAAAAGGTATCCAAAGTTGAGTTGCTAGATGCTGTGGAAAGAGCAGCCATACCATCTGATGAGTGTTGTAAGTCCAGGCGATTCCAGCCACAGCGGCAATAATTGGGCGAAACCCCAGATACACCATAAGAGCGTATATAAAAATACCGGCGAGGATCAGTCTGAACCACGTGCTCCAATCCAGAGCGTTAGGAACGCTCATGAAAAGCTGAAAAAAACTGCTTAAGAAGATGCCTGTGCCTTGGCCCGTGGAGGGCTGGCCAGTCAGTATATGCGGCAAGTAATCCGTATTGCTTCCGTGACGAAGCGCGTCCCAGAATATCTTTTTGTAGGGATAGTGCGCCGTCGGAGAATCTGCGAGCAGGTTGTTGTTGACAGCGCTGGGCCCCAATTCTGCCTCCCAGGCTGGTTTATTAAGAATGAAATCGAACGCACTCAGATGTTTATCTTGAAACAAGACCTCGTGCAGATAGGCGGTTGCCAACAAGGCAAAGAAGCACGCGTATAAAGCATGAAGGTACTTTGGAGAGAGGTTAATCGTGGGGAAATTCATTAGTTTGGGAAAGGTCGTATATCATTAGCCGTTATCAGCCCATGTCTTTAGAATTTTCTCGATTATTTTCTGGGAAAAAATAAAAGTAGTCGATCGTATGCGCCACGACTACTGATTGCGTATCTACGCTAGAGCGCATCCCTGTTGCAGGTGCAAACGGCTTGGAGAATCTGGGCAAAGTGGATCAAGAAAAAGCATGAAATCATCGCGCATGGGTCAGTATAAGCGGACTAGCCGTTGTTTGAAGATTGCATACAAAGGGGGATGATTCCCTGGTTGGTCAGATATCCCGCCTGGAGCGCCATGTCTTGATGTTGATGCCACCCGGGCACATAGCATCTTCGAACCGGCAGAGGTGAACGGTTTGGGGTTTGGCAAGAGTTGGGTGTGCAGCCAGTGCCGCTAAGATGATTGAATCCGATAACGCAAGCATTAGCAGATCGAGGCCGTTAGGCCCATGCCCCTCTTGTTGGTGGTTACAAAGGATGCGCATACGCAATTGTAGGGAGTAAACAAATGAAACAGCTGGTACTGGTCCGACATGGGCAGAGCACCTGGAATCTGCAGAACCGTTTTACCGGTTGGGTCGACGTAGGTCTGTCTGAGCGAGGCGTCAATGAAGCGCGGGATGCCGGACGCACCCTGAAGGCGCAGGATTATCATTTTGACCTCGCGATGACCTCTTTCCTGCAACGCTCGATCCGCACCCTGGATCTGATTCTGGAAGAAATGGGCCAGATGCACCTGCCGGTACAGACTGACTGGCGTCTGAATGAACGCCACTATGGGGCTTTGCAGGGCCTGGACAAAAAGGAAACCGCAGCTCGCCACGGTGATGAGCAGGTACTCAAGTGGCGCCGTGGGTATGCCGTGCGCCCACCCGCACTCGAGGCCAACGACCCATCACATCCAGCCAACGACCCGCGTTACAACGGTATCAATGGTTTGCCCGCTACCGAATCGTTGGCAGATACGCTGGTGCGGGTGACCGAGTGGTGGCAAGAGCAACTGGTGCCGCAACTGGAATCAGATCGCAAAGTACTGGTGGTGGCCCATGGCAACAGCTTGCGAGCCATGGCCAAGTTTGTCGATGATCTTAGTGAGGATGAGATCATGCAGTACAACATCCCTACTGGTATTCCGCTGGTCTATCACTTTAACGATGATCTGAGTGTCGCAGGCCATGAGTACCTCGCTGATGCAGAGGTGCTCGAAGCGGCAGTTAATGAAGTTAAAAGCCAGGCTTCCTCAAAACCCTGAGTCA
>JBBWVW010000100.1:0-3699 GCA_050256425.1 Arenicellales bacterium
TGATGAAGACCTCTCGCTCCAGGGTCTTGACCCCTTCTTGAAGGGCATCGATCTCCTCGCGGTAGCGCTTGACCAGCAGGCGTTGCACCTCGTTGGCCTTGTGTGTTGAGCTTGGCACAACATCCTGCTCTGCAGAATGGCGCGCACTGAGCCTACTGTCTGCTGGCGCCGTCAGGCCCACAGAAGGCGTTGCCAAAGCGCTGTTTAAGCGGTCTTGACTTAATGAATCAGGCAGGCTCGTGGGGATCTCCAGTAAAGCGTTAGCATTGGGGGGCTTCTCTGAGGTGGGCGCGAGTGTAACTTCCAGGGTGAGCAACGCCACTGGTTGAAGCGCCGGGACGGTAACCGCAAACCCGATTTCAGTGATAAGGGCGCCATGGATGACGAGAGAGAGCGCCAAGCTGCGCCGGGCTCGTTGTGCCTGTGCGACAGGGACGCAAAAAAAGGCGCTGTTGATCGTCACAGGGGCTTCGTTTGGCCGGGGTCGATCAAAAAAGAGGGGGGTCGGTGGGTGCGCGGGTACAGTGCTATAGCCTCATTGAGTTAATTGTAACCGTTCGCTTGCATAAGGTCAGCGTCTGGTGATCGAAAGGGGGAAGGAAAAGGTTTGTTTTCCCGACTGGCAGGAATAGAATCTGTATCCGGAACCACTCCTCAATGCCTCTGTCTTTAAGCTTTCTCGAGCATTCCTCAGTTGCCAGACTCTCCTGGAGTTCTAAGCCGTTGAATTGGCGCCCTACCGGCTGGCGCCGACACCCTTCATGAGCGGCCTTCCTGAACTTAGCGCCCTGCGCCAGATAGTCATTGAGGCTGCGAACAAGGCGGGTTTGTCGGAGACTTGCCTGCATCCGGCCGAATCTAAGGCCGATGGCAGCATTGTCACAGCGCTTGATCACGAGATGCAGGCACTTATCTCAATAGAACTCAAGACGCGTTGGCCACAATACTTGTTTATGGGCGAGGAGATGGACCACGGTGAGCAGGCGCGTATCGTCGCTGGCGAAAAGCGTGGTTTTTGGACTCTGGATCCGCTTGATGGGACCACGAATTTCGCCATGGGGTTCCCCTTTTACGGAGTCTCGTTGGCTTTGGTCATTGATGGCGAGCCTCACCTGGGAGTCGTGTTTGATCCGGTCAGGGGGGAATGCTTCAGCGCCAGCGCGGGAGGCGGCGCTTATTTGGGCGACGAGCCCTTAAAAACACCTTCGGTGGATTTTGCCCTGCGCGATTGTGTCGCTAACGTCGACTACAAGCGGCTGGTGTCCGGACTTGCAGATCGCCTGGTGCGTTACCCGCCGTACCGTTCCCAGCGCAATCTCGGGTCGTGTGTGCTGGAGTGGTGCTGGCTGGCGGCCGGGCGATTGCAGTTATATCTGCACGGGGGCCAGCGGATGTGGGATTACGCCGCGGGCAGCCTTATCCTGAGGGAGGCCGGGGGGGAATTTACGACCGTTGCGGGCAGTCCGCTCGATTGTCGAAAGTTCACCAAGCGATCGGTAATCGCGGCGACAAGCCCCGAATTACATGCCCTTTGGCTGACCTGGATTCGGGAGAATCAACAGCCGTGGGGTAAATAAGTAAATATTTATGTGCCGAATCAATAATATTTGCTATACCTTTTGGTTCGGTCTGGGCATAGTGAGCCACTGAAAATTTTTAGCCCCACGCTTACAAGTCGGTGTGGTGAAAACTGACATCCGCCCTCACCTGTTTCATTTTTGCCAAGTTAAACAAGACTCTAGCGTGAAATTACAGTAAACGAGATATCATCATGAATATGGCAACAGCAACGGCCCCCTCAGCGGTGGACCGGCGCACCAAGGCTAACGCGATCCGCGCTCTCAGCATGGATGCGGTGCAAAAGGCCAAAAGCGGCCACCCCGGTATGCCCATGGGTATGGCCGACATTGCTGAAGTCTTGTGGTCCGATTACCTGCGCCACAATCCCACCAACCCCAAATGGGCCGATCGCGACCGTTTTATCCTGTCAAATGGTCACGGCTCTATGCTGCATTACTCTTTATTGCATCTGGCCGGGTACGATCTGCCGATCGAGGAGTTGCAGAATTTTCGCCAACTGCATTCGCGCACGCCAGGCCATCCCGAGTATGGCTACGCCCCGGGAGTGGAAACCACTACCGGGCCACTGGGTCAAGGCATTACCAATGGCGTGGGCATGGCCTTAGCGGAGAAAGTGCTTTCGGCACAGTTCAACCGAGATGGCCATACCGTCGTTGATCACCGTACTTACGTTTTTTTAGGTGACGGGTGCTTGATGGAGGGGATTTCCCACGAGGCCTGCTCTCTCGCGGGCACCTTAGGTCTGGGCAAGCTGACGGCCTTTTGGGATGACAACGGCATTTCTATCGACGGCGAAGTTCAGGGCTGGTTTACCGATGACACGCCAGCGCGTTTTCGCGCCTATGACTGGCAGGTCATTGAGAATATTGATGGCCACGACCCGCAAGCGATCACCAAGGCGATCGATGAGGCCCAGGCCGATACGGCACACCCCTCGCTTATCTGCTGTCGCACTGTGATCGGCTGGGGCTCGCCCAACAAGCAGGGCAAAGAGTCCTGCCATGGTGCGCCATTGGGTGACGAGGAGATTGCACTCACCCGCGAGGCGCTGGGCTGGACTCATGCGCCGTTTGCGGTGCCTGAAGATGTGCGTAGTGCCTGGTCTGCAACCGAATCGGGGGCAGCGATGGAAAAAGATTGGCAGGGGCGTTTTGAAGCCTACCGTGCCGATCACCCGGAATTGGCTGGTGAATTCGAGCGGCGCATGGCTGGTGCGTTGCCTGCAAACTGGACAGAAAAGGCGGACGCCTTTATTGCGTCGGTCAACGCGGATGCCAAAACAGTTGCCAGCCGTAAAGCGTCGCAGATGGCCTTGGATGGCTTTGGACCGTTGCTAAAGGAACTGATCGGTGGTTCGGCCGATCTCGCTGGTTCGAACCTCACCTTGTGGTCTGGTTCCAAGGGTATCTCCAGTGATGATGCATCGGGAAATTATGTGTATTTTGGTGTGCGCGAGTTTGGTATGGCGGCGCTTTGCAACGGCCTTGCCCTGCATGGCGGGCTGATTCCTTACAGCGCTACGTTCCTGGTATTTGCTGATTACGCGCGCAACGCTTTGCGCATGGCAGCACTGATGAAAATCCGCCAGATCTTTGTCTTTACCCACGATTCCATTGGTTTGGGTGAGGACGGACCTACCCATCAGCCCGTTGAGCACGTGGCCAGCCTGCGATTGATTCCCAATATGTCTGTGTGGCGACCTTGCGATGTGGTTGAGACTGTCATCGCCTGGCGTTGCGCGCTTGAGCGCGACAATGGCCCCAGTAGCCTTGCGCTGTCACGTCAGAATCTTCCCTATCAGGCCCGTGATGCCACGCAGATTGCCGATATTGCTCGAGGCGGTTATGTGCTGGCCGATTGTGACGGTACGCCCGAAGCGATTATCATTGCCACTGGTTCCGAGGTGATGTTGGCGATGGACGCGGCAGTAGTGTTGCGCGAGAAGGGCCGCCGCATCCGGGTGGTATCCATGCCTTGCGCCGATGTGTTTGACGCCCAGGATGCCGCTTACCGAGAGGCGGTGTTGCCTGGAGCAGTCAGCGCCCGTGTGGCGGTTGAGGCAGGGGTTACCAGCGGTTGGCTTAAATACGTAGGCCTTCAGGGTAGCGTGGTCGGTAT
>JBBWVW010000101.1:0-4823 GCA_050256425.1 Arenicellales bacterium
GGCCCACCGTCGAGTTCTGCGGTTACAAAATGTACGCTGGCTCCATGGATTTTTGCCCCGTCGGCCAGCGCGCGTTGATGGGTATCGAGGCCAGGATAAAGGGGAAGCAGGGAAGGGTGTATGTTCAACATAACCCCCAGGTACCGTTCGACAAAATCTTGCCCCAGGATACGCATAAAACCGGCCAGGACAATAAGATCGGGGCTGAAACTATCGACCAGATCTATCATCGCTACATCAAAATCCACCCGCCGTCGAAAATCGCGATGATCGAGGCAATGAGCCGGAATACCGGCTTCGCGTGCTCGGGTTAGGCCATGGGCATCAGCTTGATTGCTGATTACCGCAGCCACTTGGGCCGCAATGGATCCGTTGGCACAGTGGTCGATGATTGCCTGCAGGTTACTGCCACTGCCGCTGATCAGTACTACGAGCCGGCACGCTACCGGGGGTTCAGTCAATGACCATGCCTCCACTACCCATTTGCACCTCACCCAATCGGTATACCGTCTCGCCACTGGCCTTCAGCATTTTGTGGGCTTGAGCGGCATTATCCGAAGACACAATGATGACCAGGCCGATACCGCAGTTGAAGGTCCGTAGCATTTCGGTATCGTCAATCGAGCCCTCGGATTGCAGCCACTGGAAAATCTCTGGTCGAGGCCAGGCCGTAGCATCGATTCGGCAATCGCAGTTGCCCGGCAGTATCCGCGGAATATTGCCGGGCAGTCCGCCACCGGTGATGTGGGCAATGCCATGTATAGGCACTGCTTTAAGCAAGGCCAGAATGGGGCGCACATAGATCCGCGTCGGTGCCAACAGCGCCTCGCCCAGTGTCGTTTCACCGATCGGATCGTCCAGTGTGGCGCTACTTCGCTCGAGTACTGCGCGCGCGAGGGAATAGCCATTCGAGTGAAGTCCGCTCGACGCCAGGCCCAGTACCTGATCGCCGGCGCGGATGTGACTGCCATCAATGATCTGATCCTTTTCGACCACGCCAACACAAAATCCGGCGAGATCGTACTCTCCGGGCGAATACATCCCGGGCATCTCGGCTGTTTCTCCACCGATCAACGCGGCGCCGGCCGTCTCGCAGCCACTAGCAATACCGGCGATGACCGATTCCGCGTGTTCAGGTGACAGGCTGCTAGTGGCGAAATAGTCGAGGAAGTAAAGAGGTTCGGCCCCAAGAACCAGTACGTCGTTGGCGCACATGGCAACCAAATCGATGCCGATCGTGTCGTGGCGGTCGAGGATGACGGCAAGTTTCAGTTTGGTGCCGACCCCGTCGGTACCTGAAACCAGTACAGGCCGGCGATAACGATCGATGGGCAATTCAAAAAGCCCGCCAAAGCCGCCGATATTGCCCAGGCATTCGGGCCGCTGTGTTTTTTGAACCAGAGGTTTGATGCGCTCGACCAGGCTTTCACCGGCCTCGATATCAACACCCGCATCGCGGTAGGTTAAAGGTGAGTCATTGGGATGGGACACGTGCAATATCGCCCGGAAGTAGTCAAGGGCTTATGGTATCTTATGTCTGGCCGGGAACGGGGATCCCCGGGCGCCAGCGCCTGGTGCTGACATCTTCTCAAACTCGGATCCTGTCTAAACCCGGGTGTACTTTTGCTTCATCAACTTCCTAATCTTCTGACCCTGGCGCGTATCGGTGCCGTGCCGGTATTGATCCTTTTCCTGCATGACGGCCGGTATGCCCCGGCGCTAGCGGTCTTTCTGGCCGCGGGTATCACCGATGGCCTTGATGGCTGGATCGCCAAGCGCTTTGGCTATGTCACCCGCCTCGGTGCGATCCTCGATCCACTGGCAGACAAAATACTCATCGTCAGTACCTACATCATGCTGGTATTGGCGGGGGATATCCCGTTCTGGGTGCTTTTGCTGATCGGTTTTCGTGACCTTGGCATCATTGGCGGTGTGCTGGTCTTGCAGACACTGCATGGCGAAGTGCAAATGCGCCCAAGCCCGGTTAGTAAGCTGAACACCTTCCTGCAGATTTCCCTGGTGGTGCTGATCATGGTTGAGCGTGTCGATCTACTTGCTTTGCCTGTACTCACCGAGATCTTGCTATGGCTGGTAGTAGCAACCACTTTGATCAGCGCGTTCCACTATGTCTATTTCTGGTTTATCCGCCCGGACCCCGGCGCCGAGCGCTCATCAATTGGGACAGATCAGTGACGGACGTTATGACTAGACAAATTCACCTGCCGTTGCGATTGTCTGACAGCGCCTCATTCGAGAATTTCCTAACCGGCAGTAACGGCCAGGTGCTCGATATGCTTGGTCGGTTCGGGAGCGTGGGTGCCCCACAGATGCTCTATCTTCATGGCCCGCCCGGGTGCGGCAAGTCGCATCTGCTGCACGCCTGTTGCCGGAGCAAAGGCGAATCGGTACCGCTGACGGTTTATGTGCCCACTGGTGTCGACAGTGTAGGGCCACAAATGCTGAGTGAGCTTGATCCACGCAGCATGGTCTGCGTGGATGATGTCGAGCATATCTGTGCAGATCGCGCCTGGGAAGAGGCGCTACTGGGCCTTTACGAGCAGTTGCAGGAGGCGGGCGGTTGTTTGCTGGTAGCCGGGCGCTACCCGCCTGCACAGGCGGGCTTTTTGTTGGCAGACCTCGCCACACGATTGGCCTCGGGCGGTGTCTGGACTTTGCACCCCCTGAGCGAAACGCAGTTGCCTGAGGCGATGCGCCTGCGAGCCCGTCTTCGTGGATTGGAAATGTCCGAAGCAGTTAGCGCTTACCTGCTGCGCCGGGTACCACGGGATCCGGTCACAATCTTTGCTCTGCTCGATCAGATTGACGAGCAGGCCTTCTCAGACCAGCGCCGCCTGACCGTGCCGTTTGTGCGGGAATTTGCGATTCGTTTTTTGGGTAGTTAGGCTTTTGTCAGCGCCGCAGCGGTTGTTGCCAATCGCATCCCCAGCGACCGGCACAGGATTTTTTCTTCGGCGCTGATGGGTTTGTCATTTTGTGTTCCAGCCACGTGGCTGGCGCCATAGGGCGTGCCGCCGGTCTGGGTATCATTGAGTGCCTGTTCTGTGAAGGGTAATCCACAGATGAGCATGCCATGGTGCAACAGCGGCAACATCATCGACAGTAAAGTCGATTCCTGGCCGCCGTGCTGGCTTGAGGTAGAGGTGAAGACCGCCCCCGGCTTTCCAGCCAGGGTGCCGCCCAGCCAGTCGGTACCGGTGCGTTCCAGGAAATACTTGAGCGCAGTTGCCATCTGGCCAAAACGTGTCGGACTCCCCAGCGCCAGGCCATCGCACTGCCCGAGGTCTTCGAGCAAGACATAAGGCGGCCCATTTTCAGGGATCTTGGGAGCCGTGGCTTCAGGGGTTGCCGATACTGGTGGTACGGTACGCAGTCGAGCCGAGCAGCCATCGACACTCTCGACGCCCTGGCAGATCAGCCGCGCCATCGTTGCCACCGCACCCTCGCGGCTGTAGTACAGAACCAGTATTTCCGTCATAGGGTCATTCAATGTGGTTCAGAGGATTTCCAGTACCTGTTCTGGCGGTCGCCCGATTGCTGCCCGGTCTTTGTTGACGACAATGGGGCGTTGCAGCAGGATCGGATGATCAACAATCGCCTGTAGCAGTTGCGCATCATCGGCCTGTGCCAGATTCATTTCGTGGTACGGCGCTTCACCGGGACGTATCATGTCCATAACCGAGCATCCCAGTAAAGTCTGCAGTTCTTTGAGCGTCTCCTCGCTGGGCGGGTTTTCCAGATAGTCAACAATTTGGGGCTCAAGGCCACGTTCGCGCACCAGAGCCAGGGTTGCTCGAGATTTGGAGCAGCGGGGGTTGTGGTACAGCACAACTGGCATGATCTTCTCCATGATTTTCTTGACAGAATGAGGGGTACGAAGGTACATTGCCCCTGATAAACTGGCCCGTAAACATAGGGGCTAAGTCACCTGATTTTATACGCAAACCTCCCACAGAGAGCGACCCGATGACAATAAATGCAACACCAATCCGTACCCTGCTGGCACTGTTGGCGGTGGCTGTTGTTGCCACGGGCTGTGTGACAGCGAAACCGACTGAAGCCGAGGCCGGCACAGCTACTGTTGCAGCTCCGGCACCAGCGACGTCGACCGCCACAGCAATTGTGTCAGCCCCGGCCAAGCCTGATGATTGGTGTGATCGCTACCCCGATTCCTTCGTCTGCCAGGAATCGGCCGCTAAGGCAAGCGATTCCGGCGATTGGTGCACCCGACATCCTGATTCGTTCGTCTGCCAGCCATCGGCACCCGTGCCGTCAATATCGGCTTACGTTGTGCAGGGCGGTGATCACCTGTGGGGAATTTCCTCGCAGCCTAAAGTGTACGGCGATCCCTACCAGTGGCCGTTACTTTTTAAACGTAACCGCGCTGATATTCGCGATGCTGATCTGATCTACCCGGGCCAATTAATTCAGATTGAGAGGGATCTCACAGATTTTCAGATTCAAGAGGCCATCGATCATGCCCGGACACGTGGCGCCTGGTCACTGGGTGTTACTGAGGCTACTGATCTTAAGTACCTGGAGGCAACTCAGGCCAGCGAGGCCAGCACAGCAACAGCCGATGACGCAGAGCAGATGATTGCGCAGGCGAGTGCCGATCTGGACGCCGCTAAGGGGGTTGGAGGCGTCTGGCGCCTGATTGATTCAGCAACGGGTGGCAAAGCCGTGGGTATCAGCAAATTACTCAAGGCGGCAAAGGCAAAACTTGAAGCGGGTGACGCCAGCGAAGCCTACCGGATGGCCAGGCGGGTATCGGAAGCCGCACAGATGGGCGTCGCTCAAGCGGC
>JBBWVW010000102.1:0-20235 GCA_050256425.1 Arenicellales bacterium
AGAAAAAGTGCATCGGCTGTAGCTCGGGCCTTGGCCTTGACTTCAACCGATTCAGTCTCAGCGGATGCCGTATCGTCCGGGTTCCCAATTTGAGCAGGAGTTGGGCCCAGGTTGATAATTTCACCAGTCGACAGACGAATAACATCGGTTGGCTTCACCGGCGGCCCCTTCACGCTCCCGGGCGCCCCAGCAACGGCAACGCTGAAGCCAGCCTGGCCAAATGTCGGTGAAGTGAAGTCCACCACTTTGCGCTTGGCCAGGGGTTCTCGTCGAGCTAACTGCAAAGTGACATTACGCGCCGAACCGATCCGGGTTTCAATCTCCAGTTGCAGCGAGTCAGCGGTAATTCGGTCGCCATACTGGCTGTGCAGCACAACGTTCTTCGCCTTGACCGAGAGCGTGGTTTTGTCAAAAATGATCTCGTCCGCATATATGCCGCGTGCCCCCTGGGTGACAAAGGCATTACCCTTAAGCATGAGAGTATCTGCAACAGGCACATCAATCTGATCAGCCTCGAGATTTATTGGCCGTCCCGAAACTTCCTGCGCCACGTAGGGTAGGAGATCGGCCGGTATACTGATCAGGTCGGCTTTACAGGTCGTTTCATCAGCAAAGGTAACCGGTGCATCGGCCCACGACTTTGCCGGGAGCAATGCAAAGGCGATAATGAACCCGGCAGTTAGCCTAGCCACAACAGGGGAAACAATCATTTTTTACAGGCTGCTCCATGGATCGGTCGTAGCGGACGAGGCCGTTACGTCATAAATCTCACACTGCCCAGCGCAGCGCGACAGGTCGGGAGACACGGCTGCACATAGCCCAACGTATAAGAGTCAATATTATAGGCAACCCAGCCGGCTGCCGGGAATTTACAAGGATTTATACTTACCTCACTCCCAGGGAAGTTCTATGACAATCAGATCGGCAATGATACTCGCAGCTGGAAGAGGCGAGCGCCTCGCGCCACTGACCGATGCCATTCCCAAGCCTTTGCTCAAAGTCGGGCCGCGTAGTCTGATCGAATACCACCGGGATGCGCTGATCGAGGCAGGTATCGACCAGATTGTAATCAACGTAGCGCACTTGGCTGATATGATAATTGCACGACTCGGCCATTCAGCCCAAAACGATACCCAGATCTGCTACTCCCGCGAGCCTTCTGAAGCGCTCGAAACCGGCGGCGGCATTCATAACGCCCTACCTCTGATCAAGTCAGATCCATTCATTGTCGTGAATGGTGATATCTGGACGGACTACAATTTTGCCGACTTGCACAAGCCTTTGACAAAACTGGCTCACCTGGTGCTGGTGCAGAACCCGGACCACAATCCCAAAGGAGATTTTTCCCTTCGTGGTAGCGACGTCATAGCTAACGATACAGATCACCCGTCATCCCTAACCTTTTCAGGTATCGGGGTTTACCGTGCCGAGTTGTTTGAAAAGTGCGTTCCAGGCCGCTTTGCGCTTGCGCCGCTGCTGCATCAAGCCATCGCTGCCGGCTCCGTCAGTGGCGAGATGTATAGCGGGCGCTGGATGGACGTCGGCAGTCCGGTAAATCTTCGCACAGCACAAACCAAGGCAGAGGAGCTGTTCAAGTCGGGCTCCTGATCTGTAACGACCGCCGACCTCCGCTTAAAGGTCTGCCCGCTCCCAGTCATCGGTCTCTTCAGTCTCAATATACAGATCACCCAGGTCATCGAACTGGTCTACCTCAAGGTCTTCGCCAGCTTCTACCTCATCGCTGATTTCTTCGTGCTGTTGCAAAAGATTGATTGCTACCCCGACGAAATCACTGCCACTAATGATTCCGGCCAGTTGCCCCTCATCGATCACCGGCAGACAACCATACTTATGGCCTTGCAGCACCAGTGCTGCCTGTCTGAGGCTCGAGCCTGGAGTGGTGGTGCACACCTCGGTCACCATGATCTGCTCGAGAGCCGCCTGCGCCGCTTCAGGCTTCAGAGATTGGTCAAGGCTGCCATCAAAAAATGAATGATTTGCGCAGATCACATCATGTTGGGACACCAGGCCAAGCAGTTGCTGGTCATCATCGACGATGGGCACATGACGAATATTTTCCACTGCGATCTGCCGCTGGGCATCGCCGATGCGTATCCCGCTCGCTCAGCGTGAACGGCTTCTATATCATGATTTGGTCAACGGTAATGACGGGTGAGTTACAGAGCGGCTATGGTGTCAGTCCTTATAGGCAAGGAAGATGTCGTTTGATTGAGCATCATCAAGAAATCATTGGGTTCTACAGGCGCTGATCACGACCCAGGCGCTCGCCTGAGAGCCTGTGACAGAATCGCCTGCACCCGGTCAGCGGCTTCGGCTACTGTGAGCGAAACTCCCTGTTTTTCCAGGCTCGTTACCGCAAGATCCACAAAACCGCACGGATTGATTCGGCTGAAGGGCTTAAGATCCAGATCAACGTTAAGGCTGAATCCATGATAGCAACATCCTGAACGTACTCGAAGTCCGAGCGCCGCGATTTTCTCCCCGGCGATGTAGACTCCGGGAGCACCAGGCTGTGTTGCCGCATTGAGCCCCAGATCCGCCAGTAACGTAACCAGCGACTGCTCGATGACATTGATCAGTTGGCGCACCCCGATCCCTCGGCGGCGAATATCGAGCAACAGATAGGCGACCAACTGCCCTGGGCCATGATAGGTGATCTGGCCGCCTCGGTCCGAATGAACCAGGGGGATATCGCCGGAATCACCGGTCGGCCGATCCTTGCAGCTTACCCCTTGGGTATAGATCGAATAATGTTCCAGCAGCCAGATCTGATCCGATGAACTTTCAGTACGGGAATCGGTTAGTGAACGCATCGCCCGCAGCGTGTCGCTGTAGTCGCGCAATCCCAGGCGATGAAATTCCAGGCTATTCACGTTCCAAGGACCACGTACATCAATCTTGGAATGTCACAGGGTGACCAGTACGTCACTCTCGCTGCTGAGGTCAAGGTAAATCGCGTCCAATTGCTGACGACTCGTCGCCTCGATAGTGCAACTGACCGATACATAACTTGCGCCGCTACTTTCGCGTGTACTGACATCCAGTATAACCGCGCCATCGAGGTGACGGCTCACCACCTTAGAGACCAGCGTGTCAAATCCTTCGCTCTGCCGTCCCATCACCTTGATCTGAAAACGACAGGGGAAGCTGAACAGTTCCACCTCTTCTGCGGAGTTCTGATCTGAACGACCCGACATCAGTGAAACCATAAGCGAACCACATCAGCCATGCGGTTGAACCATGTCCCCTCGGCTACAGCGTGCAAGGTCACCAGCGGGCGCGACAACAAGTCAGCCCCGTCCATTTGGACTGTGAGTGTTCCCAGTAACTGACCCGCTTCCAGCGGTGCCACCACAGGGTCTAGCAATTGGACAGTTGCCTGCAATCTCTTGCCAGTTCCCTTGGGCAGCACCAGATCGATTGGATCAGCTAGTCCCACCTCAACTGAGGTTGCTACACCCTTGAATACTTTTGCATCCACGATCTTGTGCTTTGCCAGGTAAAGGTCATGGCGCTCGTAGGCGGCAAAACCAAAGCGCAACAGCGAATAAACAGCATCGGCACGCTCCCTGTTGCTCCCGGCACCCATTACTGAACCGATCAGGCGCATCCCGTCACGTTGTGCTGAGCCAGTCAGACAGTAGCCAGCCGATCGGGTATGCCCAGTCTTGATGCCGTCAATCGAGTCATCCCTGCCTAACAGGGGATTGCGGTTCTTTTGGGTAATATCGTTCCAGGTAAAGTCTCTGATTGCGTACCGTGCATAGTGCTCCGGCTGATCGCGGATAATCACCTGAGCCAGAAGAGTGATGTCATAGGCCGTGCTGAAATGATCTGGGTGTGGCATGCCGGAACTGTTTGTAAAATGGCTGTTAGTCATACCCAGTTCGGCGGCTGCCTGATTCATAAGATCGGCAAACCCGACCTCACTACCAGCGACGTACTCAGCCAACGCCACTGCGGCATCGTTGCCTGACTGAACAATGAGCCCCATTAACAGATCATCAATCCGGACCTTGTCTCCTGCCTCGATAAACATGCGTGAGCCTTTCGATCGCCAGGCTTTCTCACTCACCACAACTTCGTCTTCTGGGCTGACGCTACCACGTTGGATTTCGCGATAAACGATAAACGCGGTCAGCAACTTGGTCAGACTAGCCGGCTCAACCGGCTTGTTCGGATTACTGCCTGCAAGCATCACACCAGTTGCAGCATCCATCAGCACCCAGGAGGAAGCCTTAAGTTTGGGTGGCAAAATGGTTGATCGCATCTTGCCTGCCAGATCCGATTCAATCTCACCGTGAACCGTCGGTGACACAGTTACCAGGGCCAGACACAATGCACCCCACCCAATACCCCTCGTCCATCTTTGAACCATATTCAACAACACTCCTTCACCACTTTAGGCTCGATACCTGTTACGTTTATGACAATACCACGCTGAGTACTCACCGCCGCTGAGCCGTGAATTGGGCCTACCTGGACTCGATGATACAGGTTCTGTCCAATCTGGACGGTGACAACCCGGATGTCGGTTACCCCGGCCCCAGCCAAATCAGCCTTGAGCCGATGCGCGTTAGTGGCTAATCGAAAACTTCCGGCCTGAAGGAAAAATACAGCTTCAGGATGATCAAGGGCTATGGACTGGACCGGCGCCTTAGCGGGCACCACGCCATCGATAACTTCAATCCTGACTTTGGCAGTTCCGGTCGCTACAACACCAAGTTTTTGCGCTGCCATGTATGACAAGTCCAGAATGCGCCCGCCCAGGAAGGGGCCGCGGTCGTTCACCCGGACGACGACCTCATGGCCATTAGCGAGATTACGCACCTGCAAGTAAGTGGGGAGTGGCAGAGTCTTATGTGCCGCTGTCATGCCATACATATCATAGACATCTCCATTGGAAGTTGTACGACCATGAAATTTTCGACCATACCACGACGCTTCCCCGGTCTGGGCATAGCCCACCGATACCTTTCGCATCGGCACATAGGTCACGCCATATACCTCGTAAGGTGTATTACCGATCCTGCTGAGCGGTTCGGGCCTAGGCACAGCATTGGCGACACTGGCGGGATCCGGGCCGCCAACAGGCGGCCCATCATCTTCAAAGTAGGCACCGGACGATTTATCTCGAAAGAAACTGCAACCGGACAACAGGCACACCAATAAGACGTACAGCGCGATCGAGCGCCCGCAAGACTTCATTCAACTCCCGGTCGCGACCGCAACCTGCTCTGCCAGTTCAAAAACCGACATCGCATAATTCTGGCTGTGGTTATAGCGGGTTATCACAAAGAAGTTGTGGTGCCCGAGGCGATAAGCGGTGCCCATCTTGCCATCAAACTGCATCACACCCAGTTTGTCGCCACTACCTGCGGATACTGGCACGCCCAGAGCGCGAACTTTGGCAACCGGCGTTTGTGCTTTTAGACCACGGGTTGTCATTGCCTGCAATTCATCAGGGGGGCCAATAACTCGAGTGACAATAGGCTCGCCAGGGCGCCAACGATGCTGTGCCAGGTAATTCGCCACACTACCTATTGCATCGGTAACACTGTGGATCAGATCTGCTCGCCCGTCACCATCAAAATCAACGGCATACTTGCGATAACTGCTGGGCATAAACTGAGGGACCCCCATGGCGCCAGCGTAGGAGCCCTTGACCGATAGCGGGTCCAGCCCTTGCTCCGAGACCAAGTGCAGGAAATGTTCCAGTTCAGAGGAAAAGAACTTGCTGCGCCGCGGGTATTCCATGGAGAGCGTCACCAGGCTATCCAGTACACGCAAATTGCCCAGTACCTTACCGTAGCGGGTTTCGATGCCAATGATCGCCACGATAATCTCAGTGGGCACTCCGTATTGCTGTTCGGCGCGAGCGAGGACCGCTGCATGGTGTTTCATGAACTGAACCCCACCGCTGATGGAGGCAGAGTTAACAAACAGTGACTGGTAACGGTGCCAGGGTAATCGCTCTGCCGGCCGATTCATCGCACTGATGATTTTCGACTTGATCACAGCATCCCGAAACCAGCCTTTGATCTGCTCGCCATTGAGCCCGGGTGTCCCGGCCATGCGATTGGCTAATTCCACGAGGCGCGGATACTGATCAAGGGACACGGCCATCGCCGGTGCCGCGACTGCTGCTAATACGACCAGCACACAAACCTGCGCTAGTCGTTCTATATTTGCATAGCTCCAAATTATCTTCATGCCATCAACCGACGCCTGGCGTGAAGGCCCATGATAATTCCAAATGCTGCCATCAGTGTAAGCATCGATGTTCCTCCGTAGCTGATCAGTGGAAGTGGCACCCCCACGATAGGAAGGATACCTGACACCATACCGAGGTTGACAAAAACATAAAAAAAGAAAGTCAGTGCCAGGCTGCCGATCAATAATCGTGAGAAAGTCCCCCGCGTATGGTACGCCATCACCAGGCAACGACCCACTACAAAAAGATAAAGCAACAGCAGCATAAGCACTCCGATTAAACCAAACTCCTCCGCGAAAACAGCGAAGATGAAATCGGTGCTGCGCTCGGGAATAAATTCAAGGTGCGACTGACTGCCCGCTAACCAACCTTTGCCGGATATACCCGCCGAGCCAATTGCAATCTGCGACTGAATAGCCTGGTAACCACTACCCAGGGGATCAGCCCAAGGATCAAACAGCGTCAGGATCCGCTGGCGCTGGTACTCCTGCAAGCGAAACCATAGGTAGGGGGCCACTGCAGTCACTGCGGCCAACATCATGAGTACGTGCTGCCAACGGATACCGGCCAAGAAAAGCACAAAAAGCCCGGACACCACAAGCATGATAGCCGTGCCCAGATCAGGCTGTACCACGACAAGGCCCGCAGGAATCAGGGTCAGCGCCAACGCAAACAACACGATCGCAAACCTGGGTGGCACGTGGCCGCGGGCTAGCAACCAGGCCACGACCATCGGCACTCCCAGTTTCATCAGTTCCGAGGGTTGAAATCGGACCAAACCGAGGTCGAGCCAGCGTTGAGCACCCTTACCTGCAACGCCCATAACCAGGACGGCCAGCAGCAGGATTATGCCCACGGCAAAAAGGTGAGGGGAAAAACGGCGCAGATTCTCAGGAGATACCTGGGCCACCGCCACCATGACTACCAACGAGATGCCAAGCCGAAGCCCCTGGCGGACCATAACACTCCAGTTCTCGCCCGAAGCACTGAAAATCACAACCAGTCCCAAAGCGCTCAAGACCAGCAGGCCAATCAGCAGTGGGCCATCCAGATGCAATCGCCTACCCGAAAACACCGGATGCCCCAGTCAAAGCTGCCCGCCGCAAGCGTTTGAGAAAAAAGTAATCCATCACCTTGCGCGCGATTGGAGCGGCCACTGCTGCACCGCTGCCCCCATTCTCCACCACGACGGCGATGGCAATCTTCGGATGAGCGACAGGCGCAAAAGCGATAAACAGAGCATGATCACGCAGTGTTTCAGGCAAAGATTTTGCATCGTATTCGCCATCCTGGGCAATGCTGACTACCTGTGCAGTGCCGGTCTTCCCGGCCATGCGATAAGCACTGCGCCGCCCACTGGCTCGTGCCGTACCGCGCCGCCCGTGCATAACCGCCGTCATTGACCGGATAACCCACTCGATATCCTTCTCGTCTATGGTCAGTGCCGGCGCCTCTGATAAAGCATCGACCTGCACCGCTTGCGCTTCGCCCGTGAGCGGGTTCTCCTGACGACGCAACAGGGTTGGCTTCACGAGTCGACCGCGACTAGCCAGCATCGCGGTGGCACGGGCCAGTTGCAAGGGAGTTGTCAGCAGGAATCCCTGGCCGATCGCGGTAATAACATCCTCACCAGGATACCAAGGTTCCAGGCGGGTGGCCTGCTTCCATTCGGAGGTGGGAACAAGACCGGAAGGTTCACTCGGTAAATCCACCCCACTTTGCCTGCCAAACCCAAAACTGAAGAGAAACGGAGCCATCTTGTCTATGCCAAGACGGGCTCCTAGCTGGTAGAAGTAGGTATCACAGGATTGCTCGATAGCATCGTGCAGGTTGACACTGCCGTGCCCAGTACGTTTCCAGCAACGGTATTTACGAGTGCTATCCGGCAGCATGAACCAGCCCGGGCAAAACACCCTTTCATGCGGGCTCACCCCGGCGTCCATAGTGGCCAAAGCCATAATTGGTTTGATCGTCGATCCGGGAGAATAGCGTCCGTACAGGGCGCGGTTCAGTAGTGGCTTGTCGGGCAACTGGATTAAGGCCTGGTAGGTCTTCCGACTGATGCCATCAACGAAAAGGTTGGGGTCATAAGCCGGGGCACTGACCATCGCCAATATCTCGCCCGAGCCCGGATCCATCGCGACAACGGCGCCACGGCGATTGCCGAGCGCCTCCCGAGCTATTCGCTGCAGGCCAACATCGAGACTGAGGTATAGATTCTGGCCTGGTATCGCACTCTCCCGGTTGATGGTTCGTACCGTGCGGCCATGGGCGTCAATCTCGACCTGCTCGAACCCAGAACGCCCGAGGAGCAAGCTCTCGTAATAACTCTCGATACCCAACTTTCCGGTATGAGATACGCCCTGATACGCAGCGGAGTCCAGGCGCGCCTCGTCCTGCTCACTGATACGCCCCACGTAACCAAGCACATGCCCAGTCAGATCAGCCAACGGATAATCGCGGTGCAACATGGCCTCAAGCGTCACACCAGAAAAACGATATTCGTTAACTGCAAAACGTGCAGCTTCAACATCATCCAACTTCGACTTCAGTAAATGTTTCTCAAAACTTGGCCGGCGCCTAAGGTTTTTCTTGAATAATGCAATGTCATCCTCTTCAAGATCGACCAGTTTGCCTATCTCGTGTAACACCAAATCCATATCATCAACTTTTTCCGGTATTACCTGCAGGGTGTAGACTGCGGTGTTGCGAGCCAAGACAATGCCGTTACGATCCAGGATAAGCCCGCGCACAGGCGGCAGAGCCTGCAGGCGTATATGATTTTCCAGTGACAGAGTCTGGTAACGACTGTAATCGGCGACCTGTAACACGTAAAGCCGTGACAAAAGCAATCCAGAAAGCACCAGCGCCAACAACCCGGCCAGTCGTAGCCGGCCCCTGACAACACTCGCCTCCATGGGTTGCCGGTTAAAAGATTGTGTCGCCGCCATGCCTAGCCCTCAGTGGCCGAGTCGCGCAAGGTGACGGGCGCGACGCAAGATCCAGTAAACCGCGGGCCATACCAGAGCGCCTACCACCACGGCGGTCCAGCGTTGCAACCCGGCCAGGTCGCCACTAACAATAAAATCGATAAGTGCCAGTATCAACACCTCAATGCCGAGCAATCCCAATACGACAATTGTCTGCTGCCACAAAGGATAAGTCCGCACCCTGAGCGCCAGAACGCGGGCCAGATACACCAGCACAGCCTTGCTCAGAGCATAGGCGCCAGGCAAGCCAAAGCTCACAATGTCAACTACCAACCCAGCCGACCACGCCATTCCGACCATCATTCGTGCCGGCAAAGCAAAAGTCCAGTAAATCAGGACAAGAGATACCCAGTCTGGCAAAAACCCTCGCAGGGGCTCTTCGGTCGGCAGCGCGAAAAATACCAGGGCAACCATCCCCGTCGCAATCGGAACCCACGTGCGGCGCTGCATTGTATTGACGTTAATCAACCAACTCACCTTCTGAGTCGAGCAAGTCACTCGCCAGCGGCTCATCTAGCGCCGGCAGCCAGAGCAATAAGACTTCACGTTCGCTTCCAAGATGCGAGGTTGGTTCAGCGGCAACACTCATAAATGACTCGCTGAGATTCCGTTCCACTGCGGTGACCAGAGCAACCGGGTATCCAGCAGGATAGCGGCCAGCCAGCCCGGAGGTTACCAGCAGGTCCCCAGTGCGAATATCAGAATTACGATCCAGATACAGCACGCGCAAAGGTCGGTTACGCCCCCCACCGTAAATCACCGCCCGCAAACTGCTGCGAGCAACCTGGACAGGTATTCCGTGATTCTCACCGGTCACCAGACTAACCGTGCTTCGAAACATTCCCGGCCGTGTGACCTGGCCGACAATTCCACCGGCATCAACGACGGGCTGGCCCTGAAAAACGCCATCTGCACTACCCTTATTGATTAGTACTGCTTGACCTCTCGGATCCGGATTGACTGCAACCAGTGCCGCAAGCGTCACTTTTTCTGCCGTTGCCGGCACCGCGGAAAGTAGCCGACGCAACCGGATGTTCTCGCTCTCCAGAAACTCGAAGCGATGCAGGCGGGCCTGCAAAATGAGGTTGTGTTCGCGAAGCACTGCATAGTTGCGGCGCAACTGATCTGTAGGCTCTAACTTACCCTGCATCCTCTCGAGTACGGTACTGGGCAAGGAAGCCAGAAAATGCACTGGCACCCCAATAACAGCAGCGAACTGGAATGTCTGGCGAACAACCGGACTATAGTGGTGAGCAGTAATCAGCCCAGCCGACAGCAGTACATAAAGGCTGAGCCCTCGAATCGCACTATTCCTAGTTCGATTCACCGGGTAGGGCCCAGAAAAGACTCTGAACGTTCAGAGCCACGAGGACAGTGTATCCAGCACGAGGGTGCAGACACGCTGTAACAGCCTATTCGTGGGTAAAGACGTCACCCAGCGCGCTCATCTCCTCCAGCGCCCTGCCGCAACCTCGGGCAACACAGGTCAGCGGATCATCGGCAACCACTACCGGTAATCCGGTCTCCTGCATAAGACGCCTGTCCATATCGCGGATCAATGCGCCGCCGCCAGCAATCACCATACCCCTGTCACCAATATCAGCCGCGAGTTCCGGTGGCGTATTTTCCAATGTCTCGCGAATCACGCGCACGATCTGGCGCAGCGAGTCACTGATCGCCTCGTAAACTTCATCGCTGCCAATAGTCAGGCTATGTGACATCCCTTCTGCAATGTCCCGACCTTTGACTTCCATCTCGCGGTGATCGGATTCTTCCCAGGCAGTGCCAATCGCTTTTTTGACCCGCTCCGCAGTAGCCTCTCCTATAAGCAAACCATGGCGTCGACGGACGTAGTTGATGATCGCCTCATCAAAGGTATCCCCAGCGACCCGGATCGAGGTGGCATAGACAATGCCGCCCAGTGAGAGCACGGCAACCTCAGTGGTGCCGCCCCCAATATCCACAACCAGGGAGCCGGTCGGCTCAGCTACGGGGAGCGATGCGCCGATTGCCATTGCCATCGGTTCCTCAATCAGAAACACCTCCCGTGCTCCGGATGTGAGCGCCGACTCGCGGATCGCGCGTCGCTCCACCTGGTTCGAGCCACCGGGTACGCAGATCACGATCCTTGGAGAAGAGAAAAAGTGGTTCTGCTGGACCTTGCGGATGAAGTATTTGAGCATAACTTCGGCAACAGTGAAGTCGGCAATCACGCCCTCCTTCAGTGGCCGGATCGCCTGTATATTGCCTGGCGTGCGTCCCAGCATCATCTTGGCTTCCTGTCCCACGGCCAGTACCGTCTTTTCCGGCGCCAGGGAGCCAGTTCGGATTGCCACCACAGACGGCTCATTCAGGATCACGCCCCGATTAGGAACATAGACCAAGGTATTTGCAGTGCCAAGATCCACGGCCAGATCGTTTGAGAACAGGCCCAGAAAACGCTTGAGTATCATGAGTCGCCTTGAGGGAAAAAGAAGTTTTTGCGCGCGTAATTTAACACAGGGTGTCAGGATAAGCCCGGATCACTGGGATATAATCGGCCGTCTATCATTCTTCTATATTAAATTCACGGTGTCCATCTCTAAAAAAGACGTCGAGCATGTCGCTCACCTCGCCCGGATCCGGGTCGCTCCGGATGAACTGGCCCGCTACCAGGAAGGACTGGCTAATATTCTTGCGCTGGTGGCCCAAATGCAGGACTGCAATACCGATGGGGTTGAGCCGATGGCCCATCCCCAGGATATCGCCCTGCGGCTCCGGGAAGACCGCGTAACCGAGATCAACGAGCGATCTTCTTTTCAGAAAGGGGCGCCGCTGGTTGAAGACGGCCTATATTTGGTACCACGGGTAATTGAGTAGCGCCTAGCTGTCAGCCACTTGACTGCTAACCCTTCTAACGCCTAACGACCTGCTCTCGTCATGCCCCACCGGCACAGCCTGACCACCTTGCGCGATATGCTGCGCCAGCGCGAGATAAGCAGCTCCGAACTGACGCAACATTTTCTCGACCGCATCGCCCGTTACGACGACCTCAATGCCTTCATAACGGTGGAAGAGGAAACTGCCATGGCCAGCGCACAACAGGCAGACAAACGCCTCTCCAACGGAGAGCATGGACCCCTCACTGGCGTGCCAATTGCACACAAGGATATTTTCTGTACCCGCGGCATATTGACCACCTGTGGCTCAAAAATGCTGCGCAACTTTATCGCCCCGTATGATGCGACGGTTGTTGAGCGTCTTGCTGATGCTGGAAGCGTGCTCACCGGCAAAACCAATATGGATGAGTTCGCTATGGGATCATCCAACGAGACCTCGTATTTTGGCCCGGTTCGCAACCCCTGGAACCGCGAGTGCGTTCCCGGTGGCAGCTCTGGCGGTTCAGCGGCGGCCGTCGCGGCACGGCTGGTGCCTGGGGCAACCGGAACTGACACTGGAGGTTCGATCCGCCAGCCCGCCGCTTTTTGCGGATTAACAGGGCTGAAACCGAGTTACGGTCGAGTATCCCGTTACGGCATGATCGCATTCGCCTCCTCACTCGACCAGGGTGGTCCGCTGGCACGATCAGCCATGGACGCGGCACTACTGTTGAAGTGTATGGCAGGTTTGGATCGACGTGACTCAACATCAATGGCTCACGATACAGCCGACATTGACGGAGCCCTTGAGATCAATCTTCGTGGACTGCGCATCGGACTCCCGACAGAGTTTTTTGATGACTCGGTCAACACAGACGTGTTGGCCCGGGTGGGTGAAGCGCTGGCAGTCTTCGAGCAACTGGGTGCAAGCCTGGTCGATATCGCACTACCCAACAGTCGTGCCGGAATCCCCTGCTACTACGTGATTGCGCCAGCTGAAGCCTCATCCAACCTTTCCCGCTTCGACGGGGTGCGTTTCGGGCACCGCTCGGAGCAGGCGACCAACTTGCAGGAACTGTACGAATATTCCCGCGCCGAAGGCTTTGGCGAAGAAGTCAAGCGACGGATCCTGATTGGCACATATGCCCTGTCCGCAGGCTACTATGACGCCTACTATCTTAAGGCGCAGAGGATTCGACGGCTAATTGCACAGGATTTCTCTAAAGCATTCGAACAATGCGACATTATTGCTGGGCCAACCGCGCCGACCAGCGCCTTTGGCTTGGGCGAAAAAACCCAAGATCCGGTTGCGATGTACCTCAATGACATCTTTACCAACACAGTTAACCTGGCTGGACTGCCAGGGCTTTCTATCCCAACAGGCCTGGACAACAACGGCTTGCCGGTGGGGATGCAACTGATCGGGCAATTTATGGACGAAGGCCGGCTGCTGGGTGTAGCGCACCGCTTCCAACAGGTCACTGACTGGCATCAGCGCGCGCCTGAAGGGTTCTGAATATGGCCTGGGAAATCGTTATCGGCCTGGAAGTCCATGCCCAGTTGATGACCCACAGCAAGATTTTCTCGGGAGCATCGACTGCCTACGGTGCTCAGCCAAATACCCAGGCCTGTGCCGTCGATGTCGGCCTGCCCGGCGTACTTCCGGTGATGAACCGTGAAGCGGCGCTGATGGCGGCCCGCTTTGGCCTCGCCGTTGGCGCCACGATCAATCGGGTTTCAGTTTTTGAGCGCAAGAACTATTTTTACCCTGATTTGCCCAAGGGCTACCAGATCAGTCAGTTTGAGATTCCCATTGTCAGTGGAGGAACTCTGGAGATTCATACTCCTGAGGGAGAAAAAACTATCCGGATCACCCGCGCTCACCTTGAAGAAGATGCCGGTAAATCACTGCATGAGGAATTCCACGGCATGACCGGCATCGACCTGAATCGGGCTGGTACACCGCTGCTGGAAATTGTCTCTGAGCCAGATATGCGCTCGCCTGCCGAAGCGGTGGCTTACCTGCGCAAACTGCACTTGCTGGTACGCACTCTGGAGATTTGCGATGGCAATATGCAGGAAGGCTCTTTTCGCTGCGATGCCAATATCTCGATACGCCGCCACGGTGACGAGACCCTAGGTACACGTACTGAGTTGAAAAATATCAACTCCTTCCGTTTTGTTGAACGAGCCCTGCACCACGAAATCGAACGCCAGATCGCAGTGGTCGAAGATGGTGGCGATATCATCCAGGAAACCCGTCTGTACGACCCCGAGCGCGACCAGACCCGCTCCATGCGCAGTAAAGAAGAGGCCCACGATTACCGCTACTTTCCCGACCCTGACCTACCGCCGCTGGTCATCAGCGAAGATGATCTGGAGCAATTGCGCCGCGAACTGCCCGAATTGCCCGATGCCCGTCTTGCACGCTTTATTAGCGACTATGGCCTAGGCGCAGATGAAGCAGTGCAGTTGACTTCGCAAAAGGAGATTGCTGACTACTATGAAAATGCGGTAACAAAAGCGGGTGGCGAAACACACCTGACTGCCAACTGGATCAACGGTGAGCTCATGGCCTGGCTCAACCGTAGCGATACTGTGTTGACCGATAGTCCAGTGAGTCCAACGATGCTGGGGCAGTTGGTGCAGCGCATACAGGATAAGACTATCTCGGGTAAGATTGCGAAAGAAGTCTTTCAAGCCATGTGGAATGGTGAAGGAAACGCAGACGAGGTTATCGCAAGTCGGGGCCTCACCCAAATTACCGACAGCAGCGCCATCGAGCAGGCCGTCAGCGATGTCATTGCCCGCTTTCCCGAGCAATCCGAACAGATCCGCGCAGGACAGGAAAAAGTAATCGGTTTCCTGGTGGGACAAATAATGAAAGCGACCTCGGGTAAAGCCAACCCGCAGGCTGTGAACGATATGCTGAAGAAACAGTTGCTGAACTAAATGCCGGAAAACGAGGCAAGCCGGTGTCAACAGAGGGGCAGAACTTTACCGCTCTGTATAACCTGCGGTACAGCCCCAGAATAATCGGGTAAAGTAAACGAACTGCCCTAGTAGACAGAGCCGAAGATGATGACAGTACGCCCGCTCACCCTTGTGTTAGTCGTCGCGCTGACTACGACCCTGCTGAGCGCCTGTGGCGGCAGCAGCAGCGGGGGTGTTTATAACCAGGCATTTAATGTATCCGGTCAGTGGACCGGCACCCTGAGCGATAGCACCGGCGTCGCCAGGGCGGCAAGCATGACGCTGTCCGACGGTGGTGGTGATGTCACCGGCACACTCAGTGTGGTCGGGCATACCTGCATCTCGGGAGGTAACCTCACCGGCACCGCAGTACAGGCGCCGGCCAACACCACTGGCGACAACCCTTTGACGGGTGACCAGGAAAACAGCAACGAGGGCTCGGTCAGTCTGACAGTCACCTCGGGGCAGGCCAGTGGCGGTGTCAGCGCAGTGACAATCGACGCCGGCGGCTCCGGCTATACATCGGCCCCGGTTGTGAACTTCAGCCTTCCATCCAGTGGCGGGACCCGGGCTACTGGCACTGCTATTATTGGAGGAGCCGGCCGGGTCGTTTCCATTACAGCGGATAAAGAGGGAACTGGCTACACACAAGATACTGAAGTCATCATAGCTCCACCTTATTTGACTAGTGGAGTACAAGCAACAGCCGCAGCCACTATCAGCAGTGGAGCAATTGTAGGCTACGTGATCACCAATCCTGGCAGTGGGTATACGATTGTGCCTGGCGTCACCATCATTGACCAAGAAACACAGGGGGTCTCTTCGGTAAGCGTAACCCTTGGTGGCAGTGGCTACACTTCAGCCACGACGGTTACCGTATCGCCACCAGAAATCAGCACGGGCATCCAGGCGATGGCAAAACCGATCATTGCCAACGGGGTAATCACCAGGTTTACCATCGTCACTGCCGGAAGCGGCTACACCACGGTACCGGATGTCACGATAACTGATGTGGGTGGTGGATCAGGAGCTGATGGCCTTGCTGTGCTAAGTACTTTCTCAGGTGGGTCTGGGGCTGTAGCAACGGCTGTTCTCAATGAATCTGACGCCGGACAGGTTACCGGTGTGGTCATTACCGACCCAGGTTCAGGTTATATCACTGCGCCGACAGTTTCACTCTCCGGCGGTGGAGGGTCCGGTGCGATTGCAACCGCGACGATTGATGCCGCAACGGTAACCGACAGTGTTACCTTCACCTTGACCGGCTCCTCCTCCAGTCTGGCCGGAAACTACAGTGGCGTTTGGAAAAGTACGACCACCAGTTGCGCGTCCCAAATCCAGGGCACTATCACCCTGTCGCGACTCTAAGACCCTTCAATCAACGGGCTCAACCAGTCACTCGATCTCGTACGTAAACCGGCACCGCCTCATGCCAGGCACCGCTAACCCCCTGGGCCAGCAACCGCCGGGCAATGGTAGCTACATCCAGAGCATGCGGAAATCGCTGCGCTAACCATGGCATGGGCCTCTCGCCCATAAACACATCCGAATACCGATCCCAACCGCTCCCGACACCGGTACATCCTGAAATATGTGCAGCCACCTCTCGGGGTTCACTAACACAGGGCATCTCATCCCACCGCCAATGACCCGGAGCTTCTGGATCCGATCTCAGGCGGGCCCAGTACACCTGATCCATGCGGGCATCAATAGCGGCCAAAACACTATTGCAGCTAGGCTGCTCTCTTCTTGCGCCCTCGGCAAGGGTCATCAACGAAGAAACTGCAAGCAGTGACTTTTCCAGCCCCAGTGCCAGCCCCTGCGCGACACCAGCACCAATGCGAATGCCAGTGAAAGAACCCGGCCCCGCATCATAGGCCAGCGCGTCCAGCGCCGAACGCTCAAGCCGCGCTTCTGCCAGCACGGCCTCAACCATGCCTAACAGCGTACGAGAGTGTCCCTGGGGATCCACAGCGTAACGCTCGAATGATTTATCACCGGTGAGGCAGGCAGCCGAACAACCTTCGGTCGCCGTATCCACGGCTAGCAGATTGACCGAAGGTGGCCCCTGCGAGGACTTACTCATAAGCGGGCAATGCAACGGGCCAGAGCATCAGGCCACTCGGGAAGAGTTACCCCGAAAGCCTCTTGCAGGCGCTCGCAGCGGAGCACCGAGTAAGCCGGTCGCGGTGCGGGCGTCGGATACTCGTCACTAGAGATAGCAACGAGTTCCACGTCATCGTAGCCAGCCAGATCGAAAATCCGTTCGGCAAAGCCGTACCAACTGGTAACCCCGGCGTTGGTTGCGTGAAAAATGCCGTAGATATCGTCTCGCCCCTGCGCCAGCGCCTCGACCACGGCAACACTGGCCTGAGCCAGATCCCAGGCATAGGTAGGGGAGCCTATCTGGTCATCTACGACGCGCACCGGCTTGCCTTCGGCAGCCAGGCGCAGCATGGTTTTGAGGAAGTTATGACCAACATAAGAGTAGAGCCACGCGGTACGCAGGATGACATGTTGGTCGGTCGCTTGTGCTACTGCCTGCTCACCCGCGAGTTTGCCCCTCCCGTATACGCTTCGCGGGTTGACCGGCGAACTCTCGCGATACGGAGCTGACGCGCTGCCATCAAAGACATAGTCTGTTGAATAATGCACCAGCGGGATCTTGGCATCGGCACAAGCCAGCGCCATGGCGCCGGGCGCCCGGGCGTTGATCGCACCTGCAAGATCCGGCTCAGTTTCAGCCTTATCGACCGCGGTATATGCCGCCGCATTAACCACCAGATCGGGCGCATGCTCGCGCACGTGGGCAAACACCGAGTCCGGCTCGGAGAGATCAATCTCGGGTTGATCAAGAAAGATGGTTTCGTGCAGTGGCCCCAACAATTCGGCCAACGCAGTCCCTAGCTGACCGACCCGCCCGAACACCAGGATTCGCATCGCTCAGGTCCGGGTCACAAGATCGGGCAGTTGTGCCAGGCGCGGCGCGGCATTGTCCTTATTGGACAAAATTGGATTCGCGATCGGCCAGTCAATGCCAATATCCGGATCACTCCAAAGCACTGTTGCATCATCAGATGACTCATACAATGCAGTGCACTTATACGCCATCTCTGACACCTCGCTTAATACGCAAAAGCCATGGGCAAAACCCGGTGGCACATAAAGTTGTTTGTGATTCTGGGCGGAGAGTATCAAACCGAACCATTGGCCAAAATGTGGTGAATCCCGGCGGATATCCACCGCCACATCGAAAATCTCGCCAACTAGTGCACGAACCAGTTTGCCCTGCCAGGCAGGATACTGATAATGCAGTCCACGAAGCACGCCCTGAGTCGAGCGTGAATGATTATCTTGTACAAAATTACTCGGCAAGCCCGCCTGAGCATAATCCCGGGCGTTGAAACTCTCCAAGAAAAAACCCCGCTCATCATCAAATACGTGAGGCTCTATGACCACTACGTCGGGCAACGTGGTTTCGGTAACCGTGATCAAGAAGAATTCCTATGGAAAAGCCATCAGGCCGCAAAGACGCCGTTTAGGATAACTGAATTAGGCCGGACTTGCGTACCCGGCGCGCTTTATCGTCAGGCAATACAGCGATCAGGCGATCGCCAACCAATACCTTAAAGGTGCTTGTCAGGTGACGATGTCGTTGAAAAAGCTCTTCATTCTGTCAGACCAGGAGCTTTCCCGCGGCGTGTGACGCTCGCCGCCCTCCTTCAGCATCCGATCGAATTCGCGCAAGATGTCTTTTTGCTTGCGGTTGAGCTTCACAGGGATTTCCAGTTTGATCTTGCAGTAAAGGTCGCCCACCTCACTGGAGCGCACATTGCGAACCCCCTTGCTGCGCAGCCGGAAAACCCGCTCGGACTGGCTTTCTGGCGGAATTTTCAGTTGCGCACGGCCATTTAAAGTAGGGATTTCGATTTCTCCGCCGAGCGCTGCCATCGCGACACTCACGGGCATCTCGCAGTAGAGGTTGTCGCCATCACGCGAGAAAATCGGGTGCTGACGGATCCGGATCTGCACATACAAGTCGCCGGAGCTACCGGCCGTGCTGCCCTGACCTTCGCCGGCGAGGCGAATCTGGTCACCATCATCAACGCCGGCCGGTACCTTAACCTGCAGAGTCTTGGTCTTTTGCACGGTGCCATTACCATGGCAGTCACTACATGGTGAACTGATCACCGTGCCTCTCCCGCGGCAATCTGGACAGGTCTGCTGGATCGAGAAAAAACCCTGCTGCATACGAACTTGGCCCTGTCCGGCACAGGTGGAGCAAGAACTGGGTGTGGTGCCCGGCCGAGCCCCTGATCCGCTACAGGTCTCGCAGCGCACTTGCGAGGGAACGCGGATACGGGATTCGGTCCCGTGGACGGCATCTTCCAGCGACAACTCCAGTGCGTACTGCATGTCCGCACCACGGCCTGTACCACGACGCCGGCCACCGCTACCGCCACCGCCACCGCCGAAGATATCGCCGAAGATATCGCCAAAGACATCGCCAACACCCGCAGCGCCCGCACCACTCGTACCAGCTGAGGAGTCAACTCCGGCATGGCCAAACTGATCGAAAGCCGATCGCTTCTGCGCATCCGACAGCATTTCGTACGCTTCTTTGGCTTCTTTGAAATGTTTCTCCGCCGAGACATCGCCGCTGTTTCGATCGGGGTGATATTTCATGGCAAGTCGGCGGTATGCTTTTTTCAGCTCCGCGTCCGAGGCTGTACGATCAACCCCAAGTACCTCGTAATAATCCCGTTTTGCCATTACTTAACCTGCTATCTACCTAGCCACTAACGTGCAAAAGCCGGTCCTGAAACACCGGCTTTCGCACTACCCTGAAATACGCCGGGCAGCCCTGCATTGACGCCCACAAGACGCCAGTTTAATCGTCTTTCTTATCCTTGATCTCTTCAAACTCAGCATCAACGATATCGTCCCCTCCCGGCGCACCCGCATCGGCACCAGAAGCCGTCTCGGTTGCACTACCCGACGCATCGCCCTGTTCCTGATACATCCGCTCGGCCAGCTTGTGGCTGGCTTCCATTAAGGCATTGGTCTTGGTTTTCATATCATCAATATCTTCGCCCTTGATCGATTCCTCAAGATCCGAGATCGCACCCTCGATGCTTTCTTTCTCACCGGCCTCGAGCTTATCGCCCGCTTCAGACAC
>JBBWVW010000103.1:0-4400 GCA_050256425.1 Arenicellales bacterium
ATCTCAGCCCGCAAGGTGCGCTGATCATCCTCCCCCTGGCGCCGTAGTGTCGTTAACGCTTCACCCATCTGAATCTGGTGAGCGACCAACCGGTCTACATCACGTGTGACGCCATCCAGACGCCCCAACTCGCGTCCAATCTCCAGTTGCCCAGCAACATGGGTGGCATACCAGGTGTAGGCACTGAGGGCGCCAGTGCCAACTGCCAGGATCAGGGCCAGCGGTGCTACCCACCCCGTCCGCGCCACAGGAATCTGACCGACTCCTGAAGTAGTGGGTGAATCATCCACCGGTTCGCTGGTATCAGGCTTCGCGCCGGCCGACTCAGCTGGGGGCTGAGGACCCTCTTGCTCTGGTGGGGGTTTCTGGCTCACTCGAATACCTCGTTATCTGGGTTCACTGCGGGGGCGACCTGCCCGCCATCGGCTGGTCGCCTCAACCAGAGCTGGCATGCTGGCATTGTCTGCCACCTCGATTGTGCCTGTAAAACCGAGCGACCGGCAGTGGGCCGCAATACGTTCACTTGATACCACCAGGGCGGTTGCTCCCAGCAGTAAGTCAGCATCGCCACCCAGAATTGACCACAGGTGATCGGCCGCACTGGCGCTGGTCAGCACCACCACATCGAAACCCGTATCACGCCAACGCTCCGTTACCTTAACATCGACCCGGTCCGGCCTCGTGCGCCAGTAACATGGCAAATGCGACACAATAGCGCCGCGCTGGGCCAGAGTCTGGGCAAGAGTCTCCCGTCCTGCCAGACCCCGGATAATCAACACGCTCAAGCCCGTGATATTCTGCAAGGCCGGCAATGCCAGTAATGCCTCACTGTCATAGCGCCCTTCTGGCACGCCATCGACGCCAGCACCTCTTAAGGCAAGTTGCCTGGCAGTACCCGGGCCAATCGCAAATACCTGCGTGTGTGCAGATAACGCCAAGCCGCGGCGCTGCAGCAGATCGAACCCAAAACTGACAGCGTTGGGGCTCACAAAGATAGTCATATCGGCCTCGCTCAGTTTTCGAAGGCCGTGAGTTACCGCCGTATCGTTATCAGGCAGCGGTTCGATCTTCGTCACGGGGAAGCAAACTGCCTCACCGCCGGCGTTCGCGATCTGATCGCATAATTCGCGCGACTGGTGTGGAGCCCGGGTGACCACAACTGACACCCCATCGAGCTTAGGCATTGGCAAATTCTTGCAGCAGCGCTTTTGCACCCTGACCGAGAAGATCATCCGCCAGGGCATGACCGATGGCTTCGGCCCCGCTAACCAGGCCTTGTGCACTTGCGAACAGAATTTTTGATCCATCCGGACGGCCCACCAGGCCACGCAGGTGCAATCGCTCGCCCTGAATTTGGGCAAAAGCGCCGATCGGCACGTGGCATCCGCCACCGAGATGCGCATTGGCTGCGCGCTCGGCGGTGATTCGCGCATGCGTGGGTGCGTGATCCAGGGGCATCAGCAATGCGGTGGTATCAGCGTCATCAGAGCGACACTGCACCCCGACAGCACCCTGACCCACAGCCGGCAACATGATGTCAGTGGAAATGCTCTGGCGGATTCGCCCTGCCATCTGCAGGCGTAGCAGTCCGGCGGTTGCGAGAATAATGGCGTCAAAGCCTCCGTCGTCCAAGCGCTGCAGACGCCGGTTTACATTGCCTCGAAGATTTTCAACTTTGAGCTGCGGAAAACGGTAACGCAAAAGCGATTGGCGGCGCAGACTGCAGGTGCCCACCACAGCACCACCAGGCAACTCGTCCAAATCACCAAAGCGATTAGAGACTAAGGCATCGCGCGGATCTTCTCTTTCGCAGATGACCGGGATATGCAGGCCTTCGGGCTCAGTCACCGTCACATCCTTCATCGAGTGCACCGCGAGATCTATCCGGCCGCCCAAAAGGGCCTGTTCCAGTTCTTTGAGAAACAACCCCTTGCCGCCCTTTTCCGCCAGCGGCACATCCAGCGTGCGGTCACCCTCAGTCGTGATCCCAACCAGTTCAATTCGCAAGTCATTATGGGCCCGCAAAAGTGCATCGCGCACAAAAACCGCTTGCCACATGGCAAGATCGCTTCGCCGGGTACCTATCCTTAGCGTCGTCATCTGGTGTTCATTAATTACAGCTTCCGGCATAAACTGGCTCGGTCAGGCAATCCTAGCGGTCGGACTGGGATACGTCCATTGAGGTAGTTCAGCCCTGAGTCAAACAGGTCCCAAAGGTGCTTTCAGACTACCGGCGAGGCAAGCGTTCCTGAGCGAATAAACGAGGCTATCCAGTCAAACACCCGGGCACCGTCAACCTCAATCGACAGTGAGTCAATCCCCTGCGCGATACGCTCGGCAGGAATAATGCTTCGACGCATCTCCATTAATGCACGTGAATACGCGGTGGTGAATTCCGGATGACCCTGAATCCCCAGCATATTGCCTGCGACAGCAATCATGCTGTTGGGGCAAAAATTGTTGCCTGCAATCAACTCGGCGCCCTCGGGCAGCGCGGTCACCTGCTCCTGGTGACTGACCACCAGATTAACAGTTGGGGTCGACCCATCCATCCACGGCATCCGCCGGAATACTGTACTCTGGGCAACCCCAACGCCCCAGCCCTTGGTAGATATTTCGACCTTACCGCCAAGGGCGCGAGCCATCATCTGCATGCCATAACAGATGCCAACAAAAGGAATATCGGTTTTCGCGGCCCGCGCAACAAAATCACATAAAGCGTGAGTCCAGTCACTTTCATCATTGACACTGTCACGCGAACCCGTTGTGATCCAGGCATCGCAGTCGTCAGGTTCGGGTATCTCGCCATCAAACACCCTCCAGGTTCGACACGCCAGTGCCGCATCCGAATCCGTGAGCATTTGCGCAATCATGTCGTTGTAATCGGCAAATGCATCGCGCAGATTCTCTGGCACCTCACCGCACTGCAAAATACCGACCGTCAGTTTTTTGTTATCCCCACTATTCATACAACGGCTTCCAGGTTGCCATTCAGAGCGCGCAAGAAAAGCGCCTGGTATTCACTGGCGCTAAATGGCAGTGGGTTGGTTCCACTCGAAGGATCCGCCTTGGCCATCTCGCCAATACGCTCGGCCTCGCCATCGTCAATACCTAATGCCGCGAGGTCAGGTGCAATCTGGAGAGTCTCACGCAACTGGAGTATCCAATCCAAAAAAGTGTCAAAGCCGGGGTTGGCTATGCCAATGGCGCGAGCAAGGTGTGTGATGCGCGCCTCAATCACAGAACGGTTTGCCTGTAGAACATAGGGCATCAGTACGGCGTTGAGCGTACCATGGTGTGCGTTATACAAAGCGCCCAGCGGGTGGGCCAACGCATGCATGGCGCCCAGTCCACGCTGAAAAGCCGTTGCCCCCATGGTAGATGCCACCAGCATCTGTGTACGCGCCTCAAGATCGGATCCATCGGCTACGGCCTGGGGCAAAAACTCGCGCACCAAGCGTATACCTTCTATGGCAATACCTTCAGCCATCGGGTGATACACCGGGGAGCACCAGGCCTCCAGACTGTGGGATAACGCATCGATCCCGGTGGCGCCGGTCAACGCTGCGGGCAACCCCACCGTGACCACCGGGTCGAGGATAACGATCTGGGGCATCATCAGGGGGTGAAAAATTATCTTTTTCACCTCTCGTGCTTCATCCAGAATAACCGATGCCCGGCCCACCTCGGAGCCGGTGCCGGCAGTGGTCGGCACGGCGACAATGGGCGCGATAAGCGATGCGTCTGCCCGGGTCCAGTTATCGCCGACATCCTCCAGATCCCACAGCGAAACACTCTGTCGTGCCATCAGTGCTATCGCCTTGCCCGCATCTAAGGCGCTGCCGCCACCCAGGGCGATCACCCCGTCATGGCCGCCCTGATTGAATGCACTCACCCCCGCATCGACATTAGTGCCTGTTGGATTTGACTGTACTTCGCTGAAAACTTCGCACGCAAGACCCGCATCCGCGCAGGCGTCACGCGCCTGATCCACCATGGGCAAGGCCGCAAGGCCCGGGTCAGTCACCAGCAGTGGCGAGCGCATATCAAGATCCCGACAACACTCATCCAGTTCTGACAGGCGCTCGACTCCTACACGGATGGCAGTCGGATAATTCCAGTTAGCGTTCAATGGATCTTCCTCTTTTCGATTGACAGGCGGATTAAATCTTGGTTTTCAAGTGAAAGGATTTGGGACGGGTTAACTGCTCAAACCCTACGCTCGAGAGCGTGCAGCCTCGGCCCGAATGTTTCACACCCGTCCAGGCCAGTGCCGGGTCCAGGTAATCGCAGCGGTTCATAAACCATGTGCCCGTCTCCACCTGCGCGCCAATCTCAAGGGCCGCGTTTTCATCCTGGGTAAATACCGCAGCCGTCAGGCCGTATGCGCTGTCATTCAT
>JBBWVW010000104.1:0-6879 GCA_050256425.1 Arenicellales bacterium
AAGATCAGGGCATGGCATGTACTTTTGCGCATTTTCTGAGTAGAATACGCGACCTTTTTGATTGCCCGGAGAGCAGTCTATGCCTTCAGTGAAAGTCCGGCCGGATGAGCCGTTTGACGTCGCCCTACGGCGTTTCCGCCGCGCCTGCGAAAAGGCCGGCGTCTTTACCGAATCACGCAGTCGCGAGCACTACGAGAAGCCCACTACCGTACGCAAACGTTCCGGCGCAGCCGCCGAGAAGCGTGAGAAGAAGCGCCTGGCCCGTCAGAACCCCTCCCGGATGCGCGCTCATTAAGCCCGCCTCCCCTACGCCTTAGTTAATCCCCAGTTTTTTCGTGACCACGCTCAAAGAGCGCATCGTCGCCGAGATGAAAGAGGCGATGCGTGCCAGGGAAGTTGTACGGCTTGACGCCATTCGCCTGCTGCGCGCTGCTATCCAGCGTCGCGAAATCGATGAGCGTGTCGAACTTGGCGATGAAGAAGTCCTGACTGTGATCCAGAAAATGATCAAGCAAGGCCGCGATGCCATCACCCAATTTGAGCAAGGAGCGCGAGACGACCTGGTTCAAAAAGAATCCGCCATGCTGGCGGTGCTGGAAACCTACCTACCGGAACAACTCGCCGAAGGTGAACTCACCGAATTGATCAATAAGGCTCTGAATGAAACCGATGCACAAAGCGTGCGCGATATGGGCAAGGTAATGGGCTGGCTCAAACCCCGTGTTCAGGGCCGCGCTGATATGGGCGCCGTGAGTAGCGCTATCAAACAGAAACTCTCGACCTAAGACCCCTTTAGCCATCCTCAGCGGCCAACCGAATGCCGCAACTTAAAGATTAGGTACAGTATGACGCTGAGTAAACCGAGCGCCATACCCTGATGGGCTGCCGCCAGAACTACCGGCACGTGCGTCAGCAGTGTGCCGATACCGAGTGCCACCTGCACCGTCGCGACCCCTGCCAGCAGCAGTGCCGGCCCACGCTGACCTTCTAACTGCGGGTCGCGAACGATCCGAAAAGCCAAGACGAGTGCCAGGACGAAGGTCGAGATCGCCAACACCCGATGATTGAACTGCACAGTCGGTATGTTCTCAAAAAAGTTGCGCCACGCAGGATCAAGCACGATATAACCCGGCGGAATCCATTGGCCTGCCATCAGGGGGAAGGTATTGAAGGCGTGTCCGGCTTTGAGGCCAGCAACGAAACCACCCGACAACACCGTGATCAATGCCAGCAATCCCAGGCCCCTGGCTGCACGGCGAATAGCAGTCGCTACAGCGGGTGCCGGCCGATGCTCAAGCAGGCCGAATGCAACCCAGAGCATATAAAGGTAGATCAGAATGGCTGCACCAAGATGGGCCGCCAGGCGATACTGACTGACCTGTGGCACGTCGATCAGTCCGCTTTTCACCATGTACCACCCGAGCAGTCCCTGCAGCCCTCCCAGCATGAACATTACCACCAGATGCGGCGCCAGCGCTGGCGGCAAGCGCCGCCGCCAGAGAAAATAGACAAACCCCAGTGCGAACACCAAGCCGATGGACCGGCCCAGTACCCGGTGAGCGTACTCGAAGTAGAAAATGGTTTTGAACTCGGCCAGCGATATCCCAGTATTGACCTTGCGGTACTCTGGGTACTCGCGGTAATGGTCAAATTCATCCTCCCAGGCACTCTGGCTGAGCGGAGGCAATACCCCGGATGCGGGCTCCCATCGCACCATCGATAGGCCAGAGCCGGTTAGGCGGGTCACACCCCCAAGGACCACCATGCAGAAAACCAGAGCACAGCATGCCAGCAGCCAGGACGCCACAGCGGGGTTCTGGGGGATACGTCGGCTTTCAGGCAAAGGCGTGGCTTGGGTTGAAATAGTGCTCATCTTTAAATCTACCTGGGGCGCTTCACCTCACAGACCGGGGAGTCTACCCGGGTGAAAGGCTACGGCTCAAGGAATAAGGTCGGGAAAAACCTGAATGCTAATATCCTGCTGATCAATGAGGCATGAGAGACGATGAGCGGCAAAATTCCCCAGGAATTTATCGACGAACTGCTCGCGCGCATCGACATCGTCGAGGTGATAGACCAGCGCGTTCCTCTGAAAAAGGGCGGCAAAGATTTTAAGGCCTGCTGCCCTTTCCACAACGAGAATACCCCCTCGTTCACGGTCAGTCCAACAAAACAGTTCTATCACTGCTTCGGCTGCAACGCAAACGGCAGTGCCATCGGCTTTCTGATGGAGTTCGACCGGTTGAGTTTTGTCGAGGCGATTGAAGAACTGGCTCAGACTGCAGGCCTGGAAATGCCTGATACCGGCCCGGAGCGTGCCCCGGATACCATCACGCCTGCCCTGCTCGAGGCTCTATCCAAGGCAAATCACTTTTTCAAAGAACAGTTGCGCAGCCATGAAGGGTCAACCGAGGTAATTGCCTACCTGAAAAAACGCGGACTCACAGGGGAGATCGCAGCGCTTTTTGATTTGGGGTTCGCCCCACCCGGTTGGGACAATCTGGCTCAGACTGCAGCCGATGATGTCAAAGCACTGGAGATCATGGCGCGGGCAGGCCTGGTCGCGACTCGACAGTCCGGAGGCTACTACGACCGTTTCCGCTCCCGTGTCATTTTTCCAATTCATGACAGTAAAGGCCGGGTGGTTGCTTTTGGTGGGCGCATCATCGGTGATGGCGAACCCAAATACCTGAACTCACCAGAAACGCCGGTCTTTCATAAAGGCTCAGAACTGTACAACCTGCACCGGGCCCGCTCACCGATCGCTCAGCACAACCATGCACTAGTGGTCGAGGGATATATGGATGTAGTTGCCCTGGCCCAGTACGGCATCGACAACGCAGTCGCCACACTGGGTACTGCAACCACAACAGCTCACCTGCAACGGTTATTTCGCCTCGCACCCTCGATCATCTTCTGTTTTGACGGTGACCAGGCGGGCCGCGGGGCAGCCTGGCGGGCCCTGGAAACAGCCCTACCCGAACTGGGCGGTGGCAGGCAGGCCAGCTTTCTCTTCCTGCCCGAGGGTGAAGATCCGGACTCCCTGGTACGCAAGGAGGGCGTGCAAGCCCTGCGTGACCGGGCTGCAAATGCCAAGCCACTACCCGATTTTCTGTTCGAAAAACTCGCCAGCGAAACCGACCTGACGCGGATGGACGGCAAGGCCCGGCTGGTGGAATTGGCCAGGCCCCTGCTGGCCAGAATCCCTGAGGGCCCGTTGCGCGAACTAATGCTCCAGCGTCTGCGCGAGCAGACCGGGGTCCGGTCATCGGGGGCGGCCCCCTTTCCTACCTCGAGGCGCCAATCTCGCCCAAAAAGCAATACTACTCAGCGGCTGACGCCAATGGCGACCGCTATCAGCCTTTTGATGCAGCGGCCAGGGCTCGCTGCAGCGCATGCTCTGCCCGAGCATCTCGACCCACAAACAACAGACCCCGGAGTGGCTCTGTTGAAACAACTGTATGGGATTGCCGCATCTAACCCAGCCCTGACCACGGCAGGGCTGATTGAGCGATTCCGTGATACCAGTGACGCTGGCACCCTTGAAAAACTGGCAAGTAAAGACCATCTACTAGAGCAGGAACAATTCTCACCGTTTTTCGCCGAAACCCTGGTCACGCTCGAAGACCAGGCGCTGGCCCAGTCAATCAATAAGCTGGTAGCGCGTGCAGCCCAGGAGGACCTCGATGAAGACAGCAAAAGCCATCTTGCCGACCTTTATCGTAAACGCGCAAGATTGCGTCACAGTCGAGAAAACGACTGAAACCTCTGGGTTTGACGAAAAACCACATGATATAATTGAAAGGTTTTTTACCTTATTCAGTATTATTTCCAGGGGGCCCCGTGTCTGCAGATAGCCAAAGCCAGCAATCCGAACTCAAACGGCTGATCATCAAGGGTAAGGAACAAGGCTTCCTTACCTACCGTGAGATTAACGATCATCTTCCGGAAGACATGAATGACACCGATCAGATCGAAACGGTGGTCAACATGATCAACGACCTTGGCATCGAGGTTTACGACGCTGCGCCGGATGCAGACTCGCTGCTACTGAAAACGGCCAACAGCGATGACGAGGAGGTAGTCGAAGAAGCCGAGGCAGTACTGACCACCGCCGTGGAAAGCGAGTTTGGTCGCACAACCGACCCGGTACGCATGTACATGCGCGAAATGGGTACTGTCGAACTGTTGACCCGCCAGGATGAGATACGCCTGGCGAAACGTATTGAGGACGGTATCAATCAAAGCGTGAATGCCATTGTCTCAGCGCCCGTGGTGGTTGCGGAAATCATCCGTCTTGCCGATGAAGTAGATGCCGGAAAGATAAAACTAACCGAACTGCTGGTTCGCTTTATCGATCCCAACGCAGTGGAGGAAGAGATTCCTCAGCCCGCACCCCCGAGCGATAACGGAGATTCAACCAGCACCGTACCACAAGGGCCTGATCCAGAAGAAGCCAAGGAGCGTTTCGAGAGCATCCGCAAAGGGTTTAAGAGTCTGGAGCGCTGCAACAGCCGCTACGGTATCGGCGCCTCACAGGTAGAGAAACACCAGGACAAGCTGTCGGCTGAGCTGATGGAGATTCGCCTGGCACCCCGCCAGATCGACTACCTCTCGCAGGTGATGCGCGAAATTGTTGACGAGGTGCGCCGACTGGAAAGATCCATCACCCAAATCTGTGTGCGCAAGGCACGGGTTACACGCAAAACTTTTATTTCAAAGTTCGTCGGCCGGGAAGCCGAGCTTTTCTGGATTCGCAGCATGATGCGTGGGAAAGAAGGCGACAAAGATATCCTCAAAACCCATGCTGGGGAACTTGAAAGCCTGCGAAACAAACTCCAGCATCTCGAAAATATCTCGGGTATCCGTATCAAGCAGATTAAGGAAGTTAATCGGCGCATGTCCATAGGAGAAGCAAAAGCCCGGCGCGCCAAAAAAGAGATGATCGAGGCTAACCTGCGCCTGGTTATCTCAATCGCCAAGAAATATACCAACCGTGGACTACAGTTCCTCGACCTGATCCAGGAAGGCAACATCGGTCTCATGAAAGCCGTGGACAAGTTTGAGTATCGCCGCGGCTACAAGTTCTCAACCTATGCCACCTGGTGGATCCGCCAGGCGATCACCCGCTCGATTGCTGATCAGGCACGTACCATCCGTATCCCGGTGCACATGATTGAGACCATTAACAAGCTGAACCGCGTCTCTCGACAGATCCTGCAGGAAGAGGGTCGCGAAGCCTTGCCCGAGGAACTTGCCGAGCGCATGGATATGCCTGAAGCCAAGATTCTCAAGGTACTCAAGATCGCCAAGGAACCGATCTCCATGGAAACCCCGATCGGTGACGACGAGGACTCACACTTGGGGGACTTCATTGAGGACAAGAACGCCGAGGCACCCGAAGAAGCCGCCTTGACCTCAGGCCTGACTGGGGCAACGGACGCCATCCTCAACAGCCTGACCGAACGCGAATCCAAGGTGATCCGCATGCGCTTTGGCATCGGCCTGAACACCGATCACACCCTGGAAGAAGTCGGCAAACAGTTCGATGTGACCCGCGAGCGGATACGCCAGATCGAAGCCAAGGCGCTACGCAAAATGCGCCATCCCACTCGATCGGAAAAACTGCGCAGCTACCTCGACTAACCAAACCAAACGTTAAAAAAAATCCCGGACATCAGTGTGGGATTTTTTTTGCCTCAAAACCAGTAACACTAGTTCAAACGTTAACTGTTAATAGTTCTTATCCATAAGGCCTCTTGGCTGGTCGAACCATAAGCGTCGCGACAAACTCACCGCGCTGATACGAATACCAGAGATAAGGCAGCCCGGTTGCCTCATGATAAGGCGACTTTATACTCCTGGATGGTGTTACCCCCGTCCACCACAATCAGCTGACCGGTGATATAGCTGGCCTCTTCACTGGCCAAAAATACCGCAACATGACCGACCTCCTCGGGAGTACCGGGCCGGCCGATTGGTGTAAATGCACCCGCAACAATCTCTTTTTCGCCGCTCGACGCCGTCTGAATCCACCCGGGTCCAACACAGTTGACTGTTATATTGCTCGAACCTGTCTCAATAGCCAAAGAGCGCGCCATTCCGAGCATGCCGGCTTTGGCTGTCCCGTAAACCGCACTTCCCGCGATACCCACCACCGGGCCGGTTACGGAAGACACATGAACTACCCGGCCATATTTACGCAGTATCATTCCAGGAAGTACCGCCCGGGTAACCAGGAACGCGCTCGTCAGATTGATATCGATACCGTAATACCATTTTTCATCGCTTACTTGATGCAGTGGTGAACTAGGCTCGTCTCGACCCATCTGGACCATACCCGCATTGTTAATCACAATATCTACCGGCCCGAGCGCATTTTCGATTTGTTTCACCAGCATATTCACAACAGCACTATCCGTTAGATCTGCCGTCTGGGCAAAAACACCGGCTTCGATACCGCCCAGTTCTTCACAACGCTTGCTGATCCGATCTGTAGTCGATGTAATCGCCACCTGCGCGCCCGCGGCCTTCAACAACCGGGCTGTTGCGAACCCGATCCCCTCACCGCTGCCGGCTCCGGTTACTAACGCAACTCGATCCCTGACACCACCCATAAATCTCTCTCCCGTCTTTTTTTGGACCTATACTTGACCTGCTGTCAAATTTGAAGTCGTGGAAATCACACAGTTAAGAACGCCTATCTGGCTCATGTTTCCCTAAGCGCTCAACCGCTGGCACAGTGATAAACAAATATAGGCCAATAATGGTGCAATATCGTATTTTCGTACGTCATAAGGGTGCGATGTTGATTCGGCAGCACAAATAAACAATGGATTTTGATAGCGGAATGGGCGCCGTCCAGCGCCGCATGGCGCA
>JBBWVW010000105.1:0-50131 GCA_050256425.1 Arenicellales bacterium
CCACCGAATCCTACGCAGCGATAGGGCTTGAATCGGTAGCGGCCTGAAGGCCAGCGGTTGGGTCGAAAACAAGCCTGACCCCGCCGTCGCCCGCTAATTCCCCAAGGCGATCGAGTAAATCAGACCGGGGAAATACATGCCACTTCGGCCCCAAAGTCATACACACTTCATCGCCGCTTGCATTCAGGTAATGCAAGGCAACTTCCGTTGTTCCTGGCTGATGACTTACCAACAGGCGCTGCAATTCTTCCAGAAGTGCCGGCCCCTTCCGACTCGACGACAGGTGGACAGCTATTCGTCGTAAAAGAATAGCTCGCGAATCCTCCAGAGCCAAAACCCTGTCTGCCTTCACAGCAAGCAATCCTGAGCGCTCGTCCGTTCCACAAATACCCCGGACAATTACCACGCCTTCCGAGCCGAGAGTTCCCCGCACCTTCGAATAGAGGTCGCCAAACACACTGACATCTGCTCGACCGGTTGGGTCATCTAATTGAAAAAACGCCATTGTCTCACCCCTGCGGTTTTGAAAGGTCCGCAGGCCCGTAATCAGCCCTGCCAGTATGATCGTGCGCTCAGGCTTCGGCCTGATTTTCCCGATTGGGCCGCTCGTCATCTCTGCCAGCTCCGCCTGATGGTGATCTACCGGATGGCCGGTCAGATATAGGCCAAGGCTGAGTCGTTCCATTTCGAGTGTTTTCCTTTCCGACCACGGCCTCACAGCTAATGCAGATTCAACAACTGCATTTACCGCTCCAAGGCCAAACATATCGTCTTGCCCAGAGGATAAGTTTGCCCCATGCTGATTGGCCGCATTCAGCGCTGCATCGAGGTGACCTAGAAGTTCGGCTCTGTGCCCGCCAAAACTATCCAAGGCCCCAGCACAAATCAAGGCTTCGAGAGTCTTCCTATTGACCTTTTGGCTGTTGACGCGGCGACAAAGGGAAAAAAGATCTGAAAATGACCCGTCGCCGGATCTTTCGCTCAGTATATCTTCGAGGGCTTTCTCACCCACTCCTTTAATCGCACCTAACCCGTAAATGATCGTATCGCGCTCGGCGACTTCAAATCTCAGCCCTCCCCGATTGATATCTGGCGGATTCAGTTTCAAACCGAGCGCCTTCGCTTCATTCACGAGGATTACGACCCTGTCGGTATGCTCCATATCAGCCGACAAAGCGGCCGAGAGAAATTCTGCGGGATAGTGGCACTTGAGCCAGCCGGTATGGTAACTAAGAAGCGCATAGGCGGCGGAATGCGATTTGTTGAAGCCATACCCTGCAAATTTTTCAATCAGGTCAAAAATATGTCGGGCGATTGCGCCCTCGACCCCTCTTGCCGTTGCGCCATCAATGAAGCCTTGTCTTTGCTTCTCCATTTCTTCGGCCTTTTTTTTGCCCATTGCACGGCGCAGCAAATCAGCGGCACCCAGGCTATAGCCAGCAAGCAGTTGAGCAATCTGCATGACTTGCTCTTGATACAGGATTACCCCGTAGGTTGGCTCCAAAACCTCCTCAAGCGCCTTGTGGACGTAAAGAACCGGTTCACGGCCGTGTTTTCGGTTGATGAAGTCATCAACCATTCCGGACTGCAGGGGTCCGGGGCGAAACAACGCCACCAACGCAATGAGTTCTTCGAAATGATCGGGCTTGAGGCGTTGGATCAGTTCCTGCATGCCGCGTGATTCCAGTTGGAATAATGCAGTCGTACGCCCCGTACAGATCAGGCGGTACACCTCCGGATCATCCAATTCAAGCGAGTCAAGCACAATCGGATCCTTACCGGATCGCGCTCTCCGATCATTTACCAGATCCAATGCCCAGTCAATGATGGTGAGCGTGCGCAGGCCCAGAAAGTCGAATTTAACCAGCCCGATCGCTTCAAGGTCGTCTTTATCGAACTGAGTCACCGGCTGGGTCATGCCCGGCTCCCAGTACAACGGAGAGAAATCAGAGATTGCACGAGGTGCGATAACAAGGCCGCCCGCGTGCTTTCCCGCATTGCGTGGCAACCCCTCGAGGCGTCGGGCGTTGTTAATCAACTGCGACACTTCCGCCTCTCCACGGTAACGCCGTCGAAGCTCGTCATCCTGTTCCAATGCACGCTCAAGGGTCATCCCCACTTCAAAAGGAATCAGTTTGGCCAACGAATCACAAAACCCGTAAGGCATACCCATCACTCGGCCAACATCACGAACCACCGCCCTGGCCGCAAGGCTGTTATAGGTAATTATCTGAGCGACCTTTTCCGCGCCATACTTACCGCTGACATAGTCAATCACCCGATCCCGCCCAACCATACAGAAATCGATATCAAAATCAGGCAGTGAAACCCGCTCTGGGTTCAAGAACCGCTCAAATAGGAGTCCATAACGGATCGGATCCAGTCGGGTAATCCCAAGAGCGAATGCGACCAGCGAGCCTGCCCCGGATCCCCGGCCCGGGCCGACCGGGACACCGTTGCTGATGGACCAGTGTACGAAATCCGCAACGATGAGAAAATATCCAGCAAACCCCATCCCATTGATAGTGTCGACCTCAGTTTCCAGTCGTTCCTGGTAAATTAGGCGGTCAAGATCTGGCTTTGTTTGTTGAAACGCTTTCAGCCCCGCCCTTGCCTGAGCGAGTAACTCTTCTTCAGCCGAACGCCCTCCTGGCAACGGAAATTGGGGCATATGGGTCGACTCAAAATCAAGAAATACATTACAACGGCGTGCAATCTGGATAGAGTTTTCAAGAGCCGATGGTAAATCTGAAAATAACTCGGTCATTTCAGCGCCGTTTCGAAGATATTGCTGATCCGTAAATCGCCTTGGCCGCCTGGGGTCATCGATCACTCGACCTTCGTGAATACAGACACGGATCTCATGGGCCTCGAAATCATCCGCGTGGAGGAAGCGGACCACATTTGAGGCGACCAGCGGGGTCCCCGTTTTTTCGGCCAAGTCAAGCGCGCCCGCTTCATACTCACGCTCCCCGGGCCGCCCGGTCCGACTTATTTCCAGATAGTAACGGTCGCCAAATGCAGCGCGGTACTGCATGAGAAGTTCTAACGCCTGGTCTGGGTGCCCGGCCCGCAGCAACACGGCCACATCACTATCGATGCCGCCTGACACTACGATCAGGTCCTCCGCCGCGCCAAACAGTTCGTTCCTTGTAACTGTAATTCCGTGACTCGACCGGGGGCGGACGTAAGTCTCGGTAAGTAGCCGTCCCAGATGTTGGAGCCCATTATTGTTTCGACACAGCAGGATCATCTGACCCTTCGCTCGATCGTCAGCATCGCCACAGACTGTAATCTCTGTGCCCAGGAGCGGTTTGACGGACGCCTCCTTACAGGCACGATAGAACTTAACCGCCGCGTACATATTAGAAACATCAGTCATCGCAACTGCGGGCATATGCGCATCCCGAACGGATGCTGCCAACTCCTTAACCCTGGCGATGCCATCTACAAGCGAATATTCGGTATGAACATTCAGGTGTACAAAAGGCACTTGGCTGTTCATCGTGCCATGCTTTCCTTAAATATCAGGGTGGAGATTCTTTTAGGATACTGCTAACACAGGCTTAAAAGACTGGCGATGTTCTCGGCACGGGCCCAGAACCTGTAAAGCCTCCAGGTGTGCCTTCGTAGGATACCCCTTATGACGAGAAAAACCATAGCCGGTAAATCGCGCATCGAGACCCCTCATATAACGGTCACGAAACACCTTGGCCAGAATAGAAGCCGCCGAGATGACCGGCTGGCTTTGATCGCCACGGACTATTGCTTCGCCTGGATAAGGTACGGGCGGATAGAAACGGCCATCGACCAGGACGTAGTCTGGGACCCGCTTGAGCCCAAGGATTGCTCGGCGCATAGCCAAAAGGGTTGCCTTGTGAATGTTCAACCGATCTATTTCTCCGGGAGAAGATGCACCAATTGACCAATCCCACGACAATTCTCGAATTTTCCGCTCAAAAGCCTCTCGGTATTTCTGGGTCAAAGCCTTGGAGTCAGCTAAACCACTCAGGTCACCCGAATGCGGCAGTATTACCGCTGCGGCCACTACCGGGCCAGCGAGTGGTCCTCGGCCCGCCTCATCGACACCGGCAATCACCGGTCCATACACCCCGGTCATCCGAAGGCAAGCTCCCCGAGAAGCCGAGCAATGGTGTGATTCGCATCTCTTTGGAGGGCGTCGCGAATCCCACTTAACCCTTTGAGCATTTCATTACGGTGGCCCGGCGCATTCAGTAACCTAGCGACAGCGGCACTCAGATTAGATTGATCAACCTGGCCCTGTAAAAACTCTGGTACCAACGGTGTCGGCATTAAATGATTGGGCATCGACACGTATCGCGTTGTCGCCAGCATCCGGGCAAGCCAGAAGGACATTGCCGACACGCGGTAAGCAACGACCATAGGACACCCCACCAGTGCTGCCTCAAGCGCAGCCGTCCCAGAGGCCAGCAACGCCGCATCACTGGCAGCAAGCGCTGTTCGTGCCTGCCCATCAAGAAACCTGACCTGTGGCAGAGATGCATTGTGGCCAACGGTTTCAAAGAACGTCTCGCGGACTTTTGCGCTGGCAAAAGGCAGCAAGAACTCAAGGTCTGGATCGGTTAACGCCAACTTGTTTATCGTCTGGGTAAACACAGGAGCCAGGTGCTTGATTTCAGATACCCGACTCCCGGGAAGAATCGAGACGACACGCTTGCCAGGCGGAACAGCCAGGCACCGACGTGCGTTCGCTCGATTCAGGTCGGCCACTTCGTCCGCCGCCGGGTGTCCTACAAAAGTGGCTGGCACCCCACGCTCACGGTAGAACGCCTCTTCAAAAGGAAACAGCACCAGCATGCGGTCCACCGCACGTCGAATCTTCCTAACCCGATACCCACGCCAGGCCCAGACCGTTGGACTGACAAGGTGTGCGACAGGTATTCCTGAGGCGCGCAGCCAGGACTCCAGCGTCAAATTGAAGTCCGGAGAATCGATTCCCAGAAAAACGTCCGGCGGGTCCTTTAGGAAATCCTGAAAGAGTCTGCGACGGAGCAACAAGGCCCGTGGCAGTTTGCGCACGATATCCTCTAAGCCCATAACCGAAAGGTCGTGGATGTCACACAGAGATTCCAGCCCTTCCGATGCAAGTTCAGGCCCACCGATGCCCCGAATCGTTAACTTGGGGTAGCGGCTCCGCAACGCCCGGACTACTCCACCCCCCAATTTATCCCCAGAGGTTTCGGCCGCCACCACCCCTAGGCGAAAAGCACCTTCCATTGGGCGCCCGCTAACGAATAAGGCCACGCCGGGACTCGCCAGCAAACGTCAGCAGTTGTGCGCTGGGCGAGCTACCTTGTGAAGCCTTGTTGCAGGAAATCGACTCGGTATTGGTGCGGGCGGTATTGCGGAAGACTTCCTTGTAGGTTTTTTTTAATTCAACGATTTGATCTTCGCCAAAGCCCCGACGGCGGAGACCGCGAACATTGACTCCGTAACTTTTTGCTGGATTACCTGCCACAATGACGTAAGGAGCAACATCTTTTAGGGCGACAGTACCAATTCCAGTGAGGCAGTGAGCACCAACTCTACAAAACTGGTGCACCAGTGTGAAGCCGCCCAAAATCGCGTAATCACCCACCACAACGTGCCCGGCGAGGCTCGCGCCATTAGCGAAAACGATGTGATCGCCCAGTACGCTGTCATGCGCGATATGGCAATAAGCCATGAGAAAATTATGGCTGCCGATCTGGGTAGTACCTGTGCCTGCCGGTGAGCCTCGGTTCAGGGTCACATATTCGCGAATAACGTTGTTATCACCGACCTCAAGGACGGTATTCTCCCCAGAATATCCGGCGAACTGCGGATCTTCACCGATCGAGGCGAAAGAATAAATACGGTTGTCCTGCCCCAGGCGGGTCCCCTCTCGGATCACGACATGTGATCCCACGCGGGTACCTGAACCGATCGTCACGCCGGCCTCGACGATCGTAAAAGGGCCTATGCTGACATCTGAACCAATTCGTGCATCCGGGTGGATGGCAGCGCGGTCATCTATCACTCAATTGGCCTGTGCGTAAACAGCACATCCGAGGTGCAAACGGTCTTCCCGTCCACCGTTATCAGACCGGAACAGCGCCACAAATCCCGTCTGTGAGCCCCGAGCGTAATATCAATGACAAGCTGATCTCCCGGCTCGGCAGGAGATCTGAAGCGCGCCTTGTCGACACCGGCAAAAAGATACACGTTTTTGCGGCTGGCTTTCGCGTCAATAATCAGGCTAACCAAGACCGCCGAGGCTTGTGCAATACTCTCAAGCATGAGCACCCCCGGAAATACGGGGCGATGAGGGAAGTGGCCAGCAAAAAATGGCTCGTTAATCGTGACGTTTTTTAAAGCTCTAAGACTCTCCCCCGGGGTTACATCGGTGATCCTATCGATAAGAAGAAACGGATAACGATGAGGCAGAATATCCTCAATTCGATGAATGTCGATTTCCATTTTTTATCAAATAGTCCTGTTGTCTGGAGGCCACAAACCGATCATCAAAGCAAGGTGTCGTAGAAGAAGCGAGGGGATTGGCAAAGATCGGCGGACATCCTCTAAATTGTCACCTATGGCAATTGGGCAAGGCGCCCAAGCACCTCGTCAGTGAGATTCACCGCTTCGCTGACGTAAACTGCTTGCTCTATGATGAGGTCATAGCCTTGTTCTTTGGCGAGTTCGAAGATGATCTCCCGGACCAGTGCCTGGATCTTTCCTCTTTCTTCGTTGCGCCGCAGGTTATAGTCCTCACGGGCTTCCTGCTGTGATCGTTTAAGTCGTCGTTTCAGATTATCTATTTCCCTTTGCCGCAGCTGCGAATCGCTGGCACTAATGACCAGAATATTTTTTTCAAGCTCGGCCTCCATCTCCTGAATTCGATTGAGCTGTTTCATCAGACTTTCATTCGAGGGCTGGAACTCGATCTCCAGTTGTTCCAGGGCTCGGCCACCCTGAGGCGCCTGCTCGATCAGTCGCACGGGATCGATAAATCCAATTCGAACGACTTGCTGCGCATTGGCCGCTGAAACAAACAAAGTAACAGCAGCCAAGATCGGCAATGTCCAGTACCTGCCCCTATTGCTTTTTGGGTTTTTCAACATCGGCTCGGACTCAACGGGTCAGCGCACTGTGCCCAAGGTAAATTGGATCTTCTTAACGTCATCTCCTGCCTTGTCATTCAGTGGTTGCGCATAACTCAAAGAGATTGGGCCAACCGGCGAGAACCAGTGAAACCCAGCCCCAAGGCTCAGCCGCAATTGGTCAAACTCGAAATTTTGGTCTGCGCCGAAAACCTGGCCACTATCAAAAAATACACTAAGACGTTTGTCGTTACTGTCTTCAAGGCCGGGAATGGGCGCAAACATTTCCATACTCGCTACCGTACGGATATTGCCTCCCAACGGGTCGGATTCCAGATTGCTGCTGACAGGACCTAATGAACGGGACTCAAAGCCTCGAACGCTGGAGGCGCCCCCGGCGTAATAGTTTTTAAAAAACGGTAGTTGATCAAGGCCTCCATATCCATCCCCATAACCCACATCGCCGCGTAAATTAAAAATCAGGCGGCCCGCAAGCCTGCGATACCAACTACCCCTAAGAGATACTTTATAGTATTCAAGGTCGCTTCCTGGTATCGCCGCCTCCCCTAGGATGCGCCGGTAGAAGCCAGTTTTGGGAAAAAAGATGCTGTCTCGTGTGTCTTTAGAAAACCCAGTGGTCAGGTTGAAGTTGGTGTTGTCCGGGTGCAAATCTATGAACGACAAGTATTCAAGTGGCGTGTTGAGGTTCTCCTCAAGGTCGATCTGCTCGAACGCAGCGCTGAAACTCAACGCGTTGTATTCCGACATAGGAATCTTGTAGCGAATCCCTGCGCCAGTAGTTTCCGACGAATAATCAGCTGTCGTTGCCGACTCCGTATCAATCTGTTCACGTTTCAGAAAAAACGCGCGGCTTACGCCTTCTGCGGTATGGTAGGGATTGCGGTACTCAATATCGAACATTTGGTCGACCTTGGAATATTCAATCTCAAAACTCAGCTCTCGTCCTGTACCGAAAAGATTCGCTCGATGGACCTCAGCTACCAGAAAAATCCCGTCAGAGTCTGCGTAGCCGGCGCCAAACATAAAATTACCAGTCGCCCGTTCCTTTACAGAGATAGCCAGATCAACCTGATCAACAGCTCCGGGAACCGATGCCGTTTCAATATTGACATCATCGAAAAAGCCCAGACGCCTAATCCGTTCACGGGAGCGTCGGATTTTTTCAGTCGAAAATACTGACGATTCCAACTGCCGGACCTCGCGCCGTATCACTTCATCGCGAGTAGCCTGGTTACCTGAAATATTGATTTTGCGGACATAAACTAATGGCCCAGGGTCGACGGCAAAGACAAAGTTGACACGTTGGGTACCCTCACCAATATCTGTGATGGTGTTGACATTGGCAAACGCGTAGCCATGATCACCCAGTAGCTGCTCTATGGCCGAACGCGATGCTACCAGGTCCTTGCGGGAAAAGAATTCACCTTTGGCCATTGAAACCAGCGCAATCAAATCCTCTGCTGAAAAGCCCCCACCCCCCTCAACTGTTATCTCACCAACTGAAAAACGCTCTCCTTCGGCAAGCGCCAGACTAATAAAGATGTCCTGTTTATTCTGACTAATAGAAACATCCGACGAGAGTAGTTGAAAATTCATGAAGCCCCGGTCGAGGTAAAAACTTCGCAAGCTCTCAATATCTGCGAGCAATTCCTCCTTGGCGTATCGCCCACTTTGGGAAATCGCGCTGTGCCAGCTTTCCTCGCTTAATGACATCTCGGAGAGCAACTCGGAGTCGGAGAAAGTCTCGTTGCCGATAATGTTGATCTCTTTGATCCGGGCAATGCGTCCCTCGTCGATATCAAGTGAGATCGCAACCCGGTTAAGATCCAATGGCGTAACAACCGCATCTACTCTTGCGGAGTAACGTCCGCGGGCGAAGTACCTCTCCTCGATCGCTTGCACTAACTGTCCAAGCAATGGGTCGTTAAAAATCTGCCCTTCAGTAACGCCGGTCTGATTAAGCGCCTCATCAATTCTTTCGTCCGACAGGTCTTTGTTACCACTGTACTCGACGCTTGCGATTGCGGGCCGTTCGGCGACGATGACGACCAGCACATTGCCTTCTTGGCGAAGCTCCACATCACGGAAGAACCCTGTGGCAAACAACGCCTTGATTGACTGATTGGTCAGATCGTCGTCTATCGTGTCGCCTACCTTGACGGGGAGGTAATTGAAAATAGTACCCACTTCGATATTCTGTGCGCCCTCCACACGAATATCACTCACCACGAAGCCTTCTAGCGCTTGGGCGTTGAGCAGCCAACCACTCAACAGTACGGCTGCAATTTTTGTCAGACCGGATATTGCGTTAGGCGAATTAATCATTTGAGGTTTTATCTCAGCAGGCTCAGGATGTCATTATAAAACGCCAGGGCCATCAACAGGATAATTATACCTATCCCCAGTTGCTGACCCCATTGCATAACCCGCTGGGAAACCGGTTTCCCCTGAATTGCCTCAACCAAAAAATAAACTAGGTGGCCTCCGTCTAATACCGGAATTGGAAGGAGGTTCAGAATGCCTAGGCTGACGCTGAGCACGGCGAGGAAAAGCAAAAACTGGACCGGCCCGAGTTTCGCAGACTGGCCAGCGTAACGGGCAATCGAGACCGGCCCGCTGATACTTTCGGTAGATGCCTTTCCCATCAGCATATCTGCCAGCAGTCGCACGGTCAGCGATGACATCAACCAGGTCGTCTCAACCGCGTGTGTGAGGCCGGCAAGTGGTCCGTACCGGACCTGCACCAAGTGGTCCGCCAAGCCTCTCCCTGGCTGACTTTGAATGCCAACCCGGCCAATAATCTGGCCCTCGAACTGGGTCGATTCGGGGGTAATCCGCACTGTCAAAGTCTCCCCATGCCTTAAGACTCTAAAGGACAGTTCACGCTCTGGATTCGCACCAACTACTTTCACCAGATCACCCCAGCCCTCGATTGCTTTCCCATCAATCTTTTGGACCAGGTCATTAACCTGCAGGCCAGAGCGCTCGGCTGGACCACCTTCGAGAACGGCTCCCACGGCTGCCGGGAGTACCGGTAGGCGAGGGATGAGCCCCACAGTTCTTGCGAGTACCGCGGGCTCAAAAGGTGCGCCCTTAAACGCGACTGCAGGGATAGTAAGTCGGATCAAATGACTCTCGCCACGTTCTACATCGAAATGCAGCGCTCGCTCACGCGATACCTGATGAAGCAAATAAAGTCGATGTTGGCTCCACCCCTGAACAGCACGACCATCAATCAATACGATTCGATCCGCCTCCCGGAATCCAGCTGCAGCAGCAGGGCTACCCGGTACTACGGTCTTGACGATCGGAGCAAGATCACTACCGCCTATCAGGCCGGTTACCCAATACAAACACAATGCAAGTAACAGGTTGGCAGCCGGGCCTGCCAAAACGATCGCTGAACGTCGAACAAGGCTTTTGCGGTTAAACGCAAGATGCCTTTGACTGGGCTCGACCTTACCATCGCGCTCATCAAGCATTTGCACATAACCGCCGAGCGGTACAAGTCCGATCGCGTATTCGGTTTTGTCAGGGTCCGCTTGCCAGCGCCATACTGTGCGGCCGAAACCAACCGAAAACCTGAGCACCCTAACACCCATCCAACGAGCGACAATAAAATGCCCGAATTCATGAAAGCTAACTAATACTGCGACGGCCAGGAGGAAAAAACCCAAATTGGTTACAAGAGTCATGATCTACACTCAGTTGCCCGAAACGGTTTTAGGCCAGGATTTCGTCTGAAGAATCTCTCCGGCAACCCGCCGGGCCATAAGATCAACGCTGAGAACGTGGTTAAGGTCTGTGATCGATTCATATGGGCATACCTCGAGAACTCTTTCTATCAATTCCGGAATATTCATAAAACCCAATATTTGATCCTGGAAAGCCTGGACAGCAATTTCGTTCGCAGCATTGAGGATTGCCGGAGCATTACCGCCCGTCCGCGCCGCCTCCCGGGCGAGTCGCAGGCAGGGAAAACGTCCCAAATCCGGCCTATCAAAATCCAACCTAGCAATCTCAGTCAATCGAAGCGGTTTTGCCCCAGATACAATTCGGTCCGGGTAGGATAGCGAATACGCAATTGGAATTCGCATATCTGCGCTTCCCATTTGCGCCAACATCGACCCATCTTGAAATTCAACCAGCGAATGCACGACGCTTTGGGGGTGAACAACCACATCGACCTGGGACTCAGGCAAGTTAAATAGTACACAGGCTTCAATGAGTTCAAGGCCCTTGTTCATCAGCGTGGCGGAATCAATGGAGATCTTAGACCCCATCTTCCAGTTTGGATGTTTTACCGCCTGCTTGACCGTTACCCGCCCTAACTCGCTTGTTGGGGTGCGCAAAAACGGTCCTCCAGACGCGGTGAGCGTTATCCCAACGATCTGGCGCCTCAGTGCAGGGGTCGAATCCAGGTTGCCACTGCCGAGAATCTGCTTTTGATTGGCTTCGGGAAGGCACTGGAACACCGCATTGTGCTCACTGTCAGTCGGCAGAATCTGTGCGCCGGTCTCATTGGCCTTTCGGGTAAGCAGTGGGCCCATCATGACCAGTGGCTCTTTGTTAGCGACCAGCACGCGCTTACCGGCACAAACAGCCGCATAGGTGGAAGCAAGCCCTGCCGCCCCAACAACCCCGGTTACCACGGTATCGATTTGCTCCGCAGAAGCAATCTGCACAAGCCCATCAGCGCCCTCCAGGACGACGGCCTCGCCTTCTGCCAGCCCTGCTACCCGGCGGACAGTTTTTGCGAGCCCTGGCGCGACAACAATCGTTTTCGGGCAAAATTCTCCAGCCAGCCTCCCAAGCGCCTCTGCCTGATGCCAGCCACTGAGAGCCAAAACCTGGAAACGGTCGGGATGAAGTCGAATAACATCCAGGGTGCTCGTCCCGATTGAGCCGGTTGCACCTAAGACAGCGACGGACTGAAACACGCCTGCTCTAGCCAATGGTCGCGGGGTTAAGCCAAAAAAACCAAAGGCCGGTGAATATCGGCACTGCTCCCAACAAGCTATCGATCCGATCTAACAGGCCGCCATGACCTGGCAGCAGTTGTCCGCTGTCCTTTTTCCCGCTAGCTCGTTTCACCATGCTCTCTAGTAGATCCGAAAGAACTGCCGCAGCACTTACCAACACCATCGCCAACACCAACGCAGCAAGGGAAACCGCCGGCCCAGTGATGGTTGTTATTCCCACTACCCCCGTAGCGACCGCAAGCAAGCCTCCGCCTAGGGCACCTTCAACCGTCTTCCTCGGGCTAATGTTCGGGGCCAGCAACCTTAAACCCCAACGCTTGCCCACCGCGTACGCACCAATGTCGCCTATCCAGATGACCCCGCATATTGCCAGTACCAGACGAGGGCCGAATTCCCCTTGCCCATGCAAGACCGGCACCATCGCCAGAGCTGGGACGATGACAACTGCTCCCAATATTAAACCGGGCAAAACCATCTGCTTGCTATTCTGATATTTTCGAACCGCGACCCCTCCCAACAAGACTGCCCATATCGCCGCCCCCACAAACACTGCTTCGGGGAAATGGTCAAAGACCCGCCATCCCACCTGAACGAGACCTCCAATCGCCACGATGTACAGCCACGCGAGGTGCTTTTTCTGTGGCGCCTGTGGCAAGTGAATCCACTCCCAGGCCGCTGTCATTGCCATTACCGTTGTCAGTAAAGCGACCAACGGGGTCGGCAGATACACTATACCGGCAACCGCTGCGAGGCCCAGCACAACTGCAGTCACAAGCCGTTGCCTGAACATTCAACCAGTCCTCAAATTCATGTTGTCACTTGATCGCCGGTCTGGCCAAAGCGGCGCTGTCGACGTTTGTAAGCGTCAAGTGCTTGCTCAAAGTGCTCTTCACTGAAGTCAGGCCACAGGCTGTCAGTAAAAAAGAGCTCGGTATAAGCCAGCTGCCATAACAGGAAATTACTAAGCCGGAATTCTCCGCCGGTTCGAATGAATAGATCGGGGTCGGGGAGGTTCCCGGTACTCAGGGTCTGGCTCAGAGTCGACTCGTCGATATCGTTCGCCGTCATACGTCGTTCTTCGCAGGCTCTTGCGAGTTTTCGAACTGCCTCGGTCAGGTCCCAGCGCCCCCCGTAGTTCAACGCAATGGTAAGCGTCATCGCAGTGTTGCTAGAGGTTTGCTCACGTGCACGGGCGATCAAATCCTCCACCTTCTGGCCAAAGGGTCGAAAATCTCCGATGATATTCAGCCGAATCTGATTCTCCTGAAGGCGGGAAATCTCGTTTTCGAGCGAGGTAATGAGTAGCCGGGTCAGAAAACGCACTTCCTCTGGGGGGCGTTTCCAGTTCTCGCTACTGAACGCAAAAAGTGTCAGGTATTCGACGCCAGCCCGACCGCACAGGGAGGTCATTTGCCTGGCAGTCTCGACGCCACGGCGGTGGCCTTGAATTCTGGCTTTTCCGCGGACTTGCGCCCAGCGACCGTTGCCATCCATCACCACCGCCACATGCCGCGGTACCAAGCGGTCTTTCGTCGGCTCGCCGGTTACCTCGCCGCGATCAACGTGAGACGGCGCTTTGACACCCAACTTCAGACCTCCATTACCTCAGTTTCTTTTTCCGAGACCAGTTGTTCGACCAGCCCGACGAAACGATCAGTAAGGATCTGAATTTCAGCTTCGGCACGCTTTTCTTCATCTTTGCCGATTTCTTTTTCCTTTACCAGATCGCGCGCGTCACCGAGTGCATCCCGTCGGATGTTCCGGATAGCAATCTTGCCGTTCTCTCCTTCGTGCCGAACGATTTTTGTCATCTCGATTCGCCGTTCCTCGCTCAAGGCTGGCAAGGGAATTCGGATGACTTCACCGGCGGTCATCGGGTTCAGCCCGAGGTCTGACTCCATTATCGCTCTTTCAATCGCGGCAACCATACTTTTCTCCCAGGCTTGGACCTGCAAAGTTCGGGCGTCAGAGACGCTGACCGTCGCGGCCTGTGCGATCGGCACTGAATTACCATAGTAGTCAACCATTACGTGGTTCAGCAGCGCGGGACTCGCTCTTCCGGTTCGGATACGCGTGAACTCGGTGGCAACCGCTTCGCTGCTTTTTTTCATCCGCCGCTCAGCGTCGTTCAGGATCTCGTTGATCATTCAGTCTCCTGTTCCCAGGTCACCAAAGTACCCACTGGCTCTCCCTGGATCGCGCGGGCCAGATTACCGGGTTTAGCGATATCGAGAACACGAATCTTTAATTTGTTGTCACGGCAAATCGCAAACGCGGTCGAGTCCATAATGGCTAGACCCTTTTGCATTGCAAAATCAAACGTAACCCGATCATACCGCATTGCTGATGAATCGGTCTCCGGGTCGCGGTCAAAAACCCCGTCTACGCGGGTGGCCTTAATTACAGCAGCCGCACCGATCTCCAACCCCCGGATACAAGCGGTAGTATCGGTCGTGAAATAGGGGTTCCCGGTCCCGCCTGCCAGGATTACCAGTATTCCCTGCGCCAGGTCATCTCGGACCTGATGAGGATTATACGGCTGGATTACTCCGGATACCGGCAGGGCTGAAAAAACTGAAACCCGAACACCGGAACTCTTAAACCAATCGTGCAACAACAACCCGTTCATCACTGTCGCCAGCATCCCCACGTGGTCACCGGTTACCCGGTCGAGCGACCAGGGTACCGATCGGCCGCCACGGAAAAAGTTCCCTCCTCCGATAACAACCGCTAAACCTTCAGCTTGGTCGTGGGCTTGGGCGACCTCGCGCCCAATGTTGGCTACGGCAGTGCCATCGACACCGATACCTGAAGGCCCGCCCAGTGCTTCTCCACTCAGCTTTACCAGAAAACGGGCTCGAGACGAACCGCCCCGTCTTTGCACTGATCAGCCCGCCTGCGCCTGCGCCATTACCTCCGAAACAAAATCGTCGGCTCGCTTTTCTAATCCCTCACCCACTTCGAATCGAGGCACCGCGACGACAACTGCCCCGTGGACCTTCAGTAAGTCCCGAACTGTTGTATCCGGGTCTTTAACAAAAGGCTGGCCCACCAATGTGTTGTCCTTCAGGAACTTGCGAACCTTCCCTTCAACCATTTTCTGAACAATTTCGTCACTCTTGCCGCTGTCGATCGCTTGGGCCCTGTAGATGTCCCGTTCCTTTCGGAGTACATCGGAAGGCATCCCGGTTTCGTCGATACACACCGGTTGACTGGCCGCCACGTGCATCGCTATATCGCGACCCAGGCTGGGAGTGTCTGAATCGACCATCTTGACCAGCACGCCAATACGGGTGCCGTGAGAATAGCCAAATACTTCTCCTGGCTCTCCTTGGATCACTTCGAACCGCCTAACAGAAATATTTTCCCCAATCTTTGCGATCAAGGTCTGTCGAGTCTCCTCAACTGATTTCCCCCCAGCGAGCAACATCAACGACACGGCCGACATATCAGCCGGGTGTTCGGTCAGCACTGTCTTCGCCAATTCTTCTGAGAATGCGCGAAACGACTGATCTTTCGCAACAAAATCAGTCTCACAGTTTAACTCGACAAGAACGCCGCGGGATTGGTCAGGGTCTATGGCTAAAGCAATGACTCCTTCCGCTGCAATCCGACCGGACTTTTTTTCGGCACTTGCGGCTCCATTTTTACGCAGCAACTCAATCGCGCTTTCCATATTACCGTCAGTTTCGACAAGCGCTCTTTTGCATTCCATCATCCCCGCTGCGGTTCGCTCACGAAGCTCTTTAACCTGGGTTGCGGTAATTGCCATCAGTTATCCTTTTGCTATTTAAGCTGGTCAAGATCCGATCAGGAGCCTGGATTCGCCTGTACATCTTTGTCGCTGGGAACATTTATTGACTCAACTGAAATCTCCGGGTCGCCAGAGGCTTCTTCAGGCGTGCCGTTGCCCTCAGCGCCTTGTCCCGGGCCATCTTGCGGCGACTTCTCAGGTCCCGCTTTGATGTCGACAGGAACTTCCTCGGTTACCTCAACGTAATCATCAGCATCTCCTTCGATCACCGGTGCCGCAACCGCCCTGGCCTCGAGAATCGCATCTGCCGCACCGCCCAAATAGAGCTTGATCGCCCGAAGCGCGTCATCGTTACCTGGGATCGGGTAGTCAATTCCATCAGGGGAGCTATTGGTATCACAGACGCCCACAACTGGAATTCCCAGTTTGCGTGCCTCCGACACCGCGATTCGCTCATGATCGACATCAATCACCAGCAAGGCATCGGGCAGCCCTTTCATCTCACGGATTCCGGAAAGACTTCTATCAAGCTTGGCCCGCTCACGCTCGAGCATCAGGGTCTCTTTTTTAGTAAGGCCGGCGCTTGCACCACTGCTCGCCATTTCATCCAATTCCACCAGTCGGGCAATTGAATTCTTTACCGTCTTAAAGTTGGTTAACATGCCACCAAGCCAACGGTGATCAACGAACGGGCAGTTGCAGCGCGTGGCCTCTTCACGAACTGCTTTACTGGCCTGGCGTTTGGTGCCGACAAAAAGGATTTTGCCTTTCCCTGTGGCAACGCTCCCGAGGAAATTCATCGCATCCCGATACAGCGGGAGCGTTTTCTCCAGGTTTATAATATGAATTTTGTTGCGTGCACCAAAGATATAAGGGCTCATCTTCGGTGACCAAAAACGCGTTTGGTGGCCAAAATGTACGCCGGCCTCCAGCATCTGGCGCATCGAAACGTCAGTCATGTTGTTCTCCTTTCGGGTTAGGATTCAGCGCGGTTTCGAACGCCGACCCCCGTGACATCGTTCACGAGGGCACCCGGACGTTCGAATATAAAACCACACCAGGATTGGGGGGGCGTATTCTAACGGCTCGACACGTGTTACGCCACTCCTAGGGCAAACCCCTGAATGGGCGTAGCCCATAAGGTGCGACTGCCTTCTTTTGGACTAGAATTACACGATTTCAAGGACGACAAACTCCATGCCAATTCACCTGAAGTCAGATTTCGATCTGACCCAAATGCGCATCGCCGGTGATCTTACCCGGCAAGTGCTGGACATGATCGGCCCCCATATTCAACCCGGCGTGACTACGGTTGAACTGGATCAGATCTGTCATAGTTTCATCGTCGATGCCCTGGATGCAATCCCTGCCCCCTTAAACTATCGGGGATTCCCCAAGTCCATCTGCACCAGCGTTAACCATGTCGTCTGTCACGGAATTCCTGGTGGAAAGCGTCTTAAAAACGGCGATATTGTTAATGTCGATATCACTGTAATTAAGGATGGGTTCCACGGCGACGCGAGTCGGATGTTCGCCGTGGGCCAGGCGTCTGTCCTCGGCCGCCGCCTGATTAAGACATGTCGCGAATGCCTGGAAAAAGGAATCGCGACGGTTCGACCTGGAAGTCGCCTGGGCGATATCGGTGCGGTAATACAACAACATGCCCAGGCCGCAGGATTTTCTGTGGTGCGAGAGTATTGTGGTCACGGTATCGGCAGGGGTTTTCATGAAGACCCGCAGGTCTTGCACTACGGGACCGTCGGTCAGGGCCTGGAGATCAAGCCCGGAATGACGTTTACGATAGAGCCAATGATCAACGCGGGCCGACCCGAGACCCGACTGCTGTCGGATGGATGGACAGTGGTCACCAAAGATCATTCCCTAAGCGCCCAATGGGAGCATACTCTTGCTGTAACCGACAATGGCGTCGAGATCCTAACGGCACCCAAGTCATAAGCTTTAACCGTGCGCATCGTCCGGGAAAAAATATTCAGTCCCGATTCCCTTTTTGAATCCACGCAGGGCAAGTCCGGATTACTTGAACTTTTTAAGGATGCTCTAAAACGGGGCCGGGCGGCGCTTGCCGAATCTTATGCCGCTGGCGCCGCTGCCGAAGAAATACTTCAGGCTCACAGTTGGCTTGTCGATAGACTTTTACAGCGCGCCTGGGATGATCTCCCCAATACCGGTGCTGACAAGGCCTCAATGGAACTGATAGCGGTCGGCGGTTACGGGCGAGCCGAGTTACACCCTTACTCTGACATTGATCTGCTATTTCTGCTTAACGGTCAAGCGACTGGTGAACAGGGCGCGTTCATCGGGGCTTTTATCCGATTTCTATGGGATATGGGACTTGAAGTCGGCCACAGCACCCGGACTCTTAAAGAATGCGCTCAGCAGGCTGCATCTGACATTACCATCGTGACCAACCTGATGGAGGCCCGTCTGCTGATCGGAGACGGCCGGTTGGTTGAGAGGTTAAAAAGGAAAATTCAGACAAATAAGATGTGGCCCGCCCGCAAGTTTTTCGCAGCAAAACTGCGCGAACAGATTGTGCGCCATGCCCGTTACGGCGATACCGCTTATAACCTTGAACCACACCTCAAGGAAGGGCCCGGAGGCTTGCGTGATATTCAGACAATTCAGTGGGTCGCGCAACGTTATTTCGGTACTCCTGACCTTCGGGAGCTTAAAACCGAGGACTTTCTAACCGAAGGCGAAATGAACACCCTTCTTAAGGGGCGTGATTTTCTGTGGCGGCTCAGAAACGCACTGCATTTCCTGACCGGCCGTTGCGAGGATCGATTGTTGTTTGACTACCAGCACGAAATTGCTCGCCAGTTTCGCTACAAAGACTCAGCGCAACTCGCCGTTGAGAAATTGATGAAACGCTTTTACCGCACGATCAAAGAATTACGAGTGCTGAACGAAATCCTGCTACAGCATTTTGAAGAGGCTATTCTGCATCCAGGCAAAAAGCATACCGTACGAATTAACCGTCGTTTTCGTGCCGTTGACGGAATGCTTGAGGCTGTCGGCCCTCAGGTCTTTTCGCGACAACCGTTCGCTCTGATGGAGGCGTTTCTGCTGTTGTCCCAGGACTCACGACTGCGCGGAATTCGCGGAAACACCGTTCGTTTGATTCGCGCCAGTGCTCACCTGGTAGATGCTGATTTTCGGCGCGATATCCGTTGCCGCTCGCTATTTATGGAGATAATCAAAGCAGCATCTGGGCAAACTCGAACTCTTCGACAAATGAACGCCTATGGAATTCTTGGCGCGTATATCCCGGCTTTTGGCCGTGTGGTCGGGCAGATGCAACACGACTTGTTCCACGTCTACACAGTGGATGCGCACCTTTTGTTCGTACTTCGAAATCTCAGGCGCATGAATATTCCGGAACATAATGCCGAATTACCCCTGTGCAGCGAACTTATGCAGGGCCTATTCAAAAAACACCGTCTGTATCTCGCTGCGTTGTTTCATGATATTGCCAAAGGTCGTGGAGGTGACCACTCAAGCCTGGGAGAGCGCGATGCGTTACGCTTTTGCAAATTGCACGATCTTAGCGACTACGATGGCCATTTTGTGGCCTGGCTGGTGCGCACTCACCTTTTGATGTCCTGGGTTGCACAGCGAGAGGATATTTCTGACCCCGAGGTAATCGATCGATTTGCCAACCGGGTTGGCGATCAGGAACGCCTGGATAACCTCTATTTGCTCACAGTCGCCGATATTCGTGGAACCAGTCCGAAAGTCTGGAATGATTGGAAAGGAAAGCTTCTTGGCGATCTTTACAACGAAACCACCCGAGCGCTGCGGCGAGGTAAGGGCGCGCCCATTCAGGTTGAAGAAAAGCTGCGAGATCTGAAGGTGGAGGCCTTACAACTCCTCGACCCCACTCAGTCGGGTGCAGCAGACGACCTTTGGAGCTTATTTGACCAGGACTATTTCTTGCGGAACCCACCTGATGCCGTTGCCTGGCATGCTGCCCAACTGCTGGAACGGCGCGCTGGGGAACTACCACTGATCGACGCCCGCCAGGACAACGATTCTGGCACCGTTCGATTCTTCGTGTGCACTCCAGATTCAGAAAAACTTCTGTGTGACGTCACCGCGGGTTTTGACAGGCTGAACATGAATATCGTCGACGCCCGGGTTCATCGAATGCGGTCTAACCTGGTGATCATGGTGTTTGTTGTCCTCCCAGGTGCACAGGGGACTCCATCAGCGGCAGACCTGGAAGCCGCGGCGAAATGTTTACGTCGCGAAGTGCTTGAGCCTCAAACAAAACCACCAGGACACCCAGTACACATCCCCAGGACCTTGAAATATTTCCCAATAGAGACCACCGTGCGCTTTTCAAATTCCGAAAACGCGGACGCCACCATTATGGAAGTCATTGCCCAGGACCGACCGGGGCTTTTGCTCCAGGTGGCAAACGCCCTGCTTGCCTGCAAAATACGCCTGGTCACTGCCAAAGTCAGCACTTTTGGGGAACGCGCAGAAGATGTTTTCTTTATTACCGATCGCGACGGCCAACCCGTAACCGACGCGGTTCAACATGTCTGCATCAGCGAGATGATTCGCACTGCCTTACCTGCATCAAATCCACCCCCTCGGCGGGGCTAAACCGGAACCAATCCTCATGAAAGACATACAAACTGCGATTGAATCTGCCTTCGAACAGCGCAACAACCTATCGCAGGTCGCTAATTCGGAACTCCACGACGCTGTCAATGAGGCAATTACCCAGCTGGATTCAGGAATATTGCGTGTAGCCGAACCGATCAACGATCACTGGGTTGTCTGCGAATGGTTAAAAAAGGCCGTCCTGCTGTCTTTTGTGTTGCACAGCAACGAGGTTATCGAAGGGGGGGATACTCGTTACTTTGATAAGGTGCCAGGAAAATTCGATCGCTTTACTGGCGAAGATTTCGAGGCTGGCGGCTACCGGGTTGTCCCACCCGCCATGGTCCGGCGCGGGGCCTACCTCGGTCGAGGCGTGGTGTTAATGCCGAGTTATGTCAACATTGGCGCCTACGTTGACGATGGCACTATGGTCGATACCTGGGCAACCGTAGGGTCTTGTGCCCAAATTGGTAAAAACGTTCACCTGTCGGGGGGTGTTGGCATTGGTGGCGTACTGGAACCCCTGCAGGCCTCCCCAACGATCATTGAGGACAACTGCTTCATTGGCGCACGCAGCGAAGTCGTCGAAGGTGTTGTTGTTGAACGGGGCTCGGTAATTTCCATGGGTGTGTACCTCGGCCAGAGCACCCGGATCCTTGATCGCGCAACTGGACAAATCAGTTATGGCCGAATCCCTGCCGGCTCGGTCGTGGTATCCGGTTCGCTGCCGGCGGCTGATGGATCTCATTCGCTGTATTGCGCGGTAATAGTAAAGCAGGTAGACGAGAAAACCCGCGCTAAGGTCGGCATTAACGAGTTGTTGCGAGATCTCTAGATTCCGCGGAGCTATGGCTCTTTGGGTTTTTGCTATCGGCAAAATTCGGTAGCTTGACGATCAACTCTCGTTCAGTTGTTCGAACAATTGGGCTGCCGAATTGATTTTAATAACATTCAACCCCTCAGGGCTTTCTTTAATTCGGTTTCCCTGTGGAATAAATGCTCTGGAAAATCCTAGTTTCGCGGCTTCACGCAATCGGTCCTCAGCGCGCGGAACGGGGCGGACTTCGCCTGAAAGGCCCAGTTCGCCAAAAAACGCCGTCTGCCGCCCGAGCACTTTATCTTTTAAGCTGGAGATCACTGCCGCACTGATCGCCAGATCCGCCGCAGTTTCAGTGATTCTGACACCGCCCGCAACGTTAACGAATATATCCTGATCAAACAAGGAAAGCCCTGCGTGCCGATGCAATATTGCGAGCAGCATCCCCAAACGGTTAGCGTCAAATCCAACACACAACCGTCGTGGGTTCCCAAGCGTGCTCGGATCAACCAGTGCCTGAACCTCCACCAGAAGCGGGCGAGTCCCTTCCTGGGTGACCAATACGGCGCTTCCTGGTGCGTCAATCTCACCGCGAGACAGAAACATCGCCGACGGGTTGTTCACCGGCTTCAGCCCCGCCTGGGTCATTGCGAACACACCGATCTCATTAACCGCGCCAAAACGATTCTTAAAAGCGCGAACCAGGCGGTAACGACTTGCTGTATCCCCTTCGAAATACAATACCGTATCTACCAGATGCTCAAGGACTTTCGGGCCCGCGAGGGCCCCCTCCTTGGTCACATGACCGATCAATAAAACAGCGGCGCCTCTGGTTTTAGCAAATTCGATCAAGCGATCGGCACATTCACGAATTTGTCCCACACTCCCAGGCGCTGATTCGAGTTCATCGCTAGCAAGAGTCTGGATAGAATCTATGACCAAGAAACGGGTGGCACCCGAAACGGCGGCATCAAGCACCGCGCCGAGGCGGTTTGTCGACAGAGCCTGAATCTGGGAATCCTCAAGCCCCAAACGTCGACTACGCAACGCTAATTGGTCCAAAGACTCTTCCCCGCTGGCATACAAGGTAGGTTGATCCTGGGATAAACTCGCGAGGCTTTGTAACGCAAGCGTGCTCTTGCCGATCCCTGGCTCTCCACCAAGCAGTATCACAGACCCTGGAACGATGCCTCCGCCCAGCACCCGATCAAGCTCTCCTAATCCGGTGAGGTGGCGAGTACTCACTTGCGCACCCACCTGAGACAAAGACTGGGGGGCCGTCGCGGGACTTTTCCCGGGTTTCGAGCGAGTCGTCACGACGACCTGCTCCGCCAACGTGTTCCATTGCATGCAGCCGGCGCACTGCCCGGTCCATTTCCCGAAACCCTGGCCGCAACTGGCACAGATATAGCGGGTTAAGGTTCCAGATCGTGCCATCAGGTCACTTCATTACTCGGCTTGGCGCATGTCTTGTCGGCTATGAAAAGTAGTCACTCGAACAAGTATGGGCACCAAAGGGTCGGGGCAAAAGTGTCAGAGAAGAATAGGTGCTAACCAGTGTATCGACGCCCATCCAAGCCCACCGCTCGGTCAATATCCAGAATTCTCAAACGCCGGCGTATAGTTTTCGAATCGTGTGTATTCGCCCAGAAAAGTAAGGCGCACCGTTCCTATTGGCCCGTTGCGTTGCTTGGCTACGATGATCTCAGCCGTGCCTTTCTCAGGACTGTCTTCGTTATATACCTCGTCTCTATAAATAAACAAAATCACGTCTGCATCTTGCTCGATCGCACCGGATTCTCGAAGATCAGACATGATGGGGCGCTTGTTGGGACGTTGTTCAAGCCCCCGGTTAAGCTGGGACAGAACCACTACCGGCACCCGAGCCTCTCTTGCAATGATCTTCAACGCCCGGGTGATGTTCGCCACCTCAACCGCACGGTTCTCGGTGCTCTGGCCAGTCTGCATTAACTGAAGATAATCCACAATCACCACGCCCAGCTGCCCATGCTCACGCGTCAACCGGCGAATACGCGTGCGTAATTCCAGCGGCGTGAGCGCGGGAGTATCGTCAATAAAAATTGGCGACTCATCGAGCAACCCAACCGCAGAGGTCAGACGAGGCCAATCCTCTTGGCTGAGTTGACCGGTTCTGACCCGGTGGGCGTTAATTCGCCCCAGTGAGGCTAACATCCGCATTGCCAGCTGCTGTCCGGGCATCTCCATACTGAAGACTGCGACGGGAAGCTTACTTCCGACTGCAGCATTTTCTGCAATATTCATCGCCAGGCTGGTCTTTCCCATCGATGGGCGGCCAGCCACCACAATGAGGTCGGCAGGCTGAAACCCGGAGGTCAAGTTATCCAGGTCTTTGAACCCACTCGCTACACCGGTGATCGCCTGTTTGGACTCATAAAGCTCTTCAATCCGATCTACCGCCTGAGTCAACAGACCTTGAATCGGTTGAAATGCTCCAGACTGTCGTCGGTCAGAATCAGATATATCAAAAACCAGTTTTTCCGCGAAGTCGATCAGTGAAGCTGTGTCGAATCCATCTGGGTAATAGGCCTTTTCTGTGATCTCAGCCGCTGCATTGATCAACGATCGCAGTACAGATCGCTCTTTGACGATCCGGGCATACGCAGTGACATTGGCCGTGCCTGGTGTACGGTTCGCCAGTTCACCCAAGTATGCCAGGCCTCCTGACTTCTCAAGAGTCCCATTATTCTTTAGCCATTCGGACGCCGTAACGATATCGACCGCGTCACCGCTCTCGTTCAAAGAACGGATCGCAGTAAAGATCTCCCGGTGGGATCGCGTGTAAAAATCCTCGGTTGCGACCGCCTCTGCTACCTCGTCCCAACGCCGGGCATCGACCAGCAGGCCACCGAGTACCGACTGCTCGGCCTCGAGCGCCTGAGGCGGGATGCGTGCCTCCAAAGCCGTGGGTTTTCTACTAAGTTCGGACTGAGGCATAAGCTGTGCTGCCGTTTGTCATAGGTGACGATTATGTCTACAGAACAACTATTGTAGACAACGGCTCCCGGCTTTAACAGCCGCCAAGGGCTATGAGCATAATAAAGAGAGGTCAGCGGTTCGGCGAGCGAATTGACAACTTCTTGTTTTTACTCTGGAGTGCTACCCTCGAGATCTACGTCCGATACTTTAACCTCTGATTCAGACGGAGCCTGCACCGAAGCCTCTCCTTCGACCAAGACCACCAGATTACTCTGGATTTCTGGGTGGAGTATTACCGAGACCTGGTGCTCTCCCGTGGTCTTGATCGGGCCCTCGGGCATATCAATTTCTGAACGCTGAATCGCGATATCTGTCGCCTGAAGCAATTCGGCGATATCGGCCGAACTGACCGAACCAAAAAGCCTCCCTTCCTCACTGGCAAGCCGAGACACGGTCACCTTATCCGGCAGTAATGCAGCCTTAGCCTGGGCTGCTTCAAGTCGTACCGAATTCATTTTTGCCAATTCCCGGCGTCGCGTTTCCACTTTGTCACGGGCTTCGCCGGTGGCAGGAACCGCCTTCCCTTGAGGGATCAGGTAATTTCGCCCATACCCCGACTTCACGTTTACCAAATCACCCAGATCGCCCAGATTCTGGATTTTTTCAAGCAGTATTAATTCCATCTGCCTGTCCCTCAGTGCTGATCCGTATACGGCAATAGTGCTAGAAACCGAGCGCGCTTGATTGCCGTTGCTAGTTGCCGCTGATAACGGGCCTTGGTGCCGGTATTACGGCTGGGCATAATCTTGCCGGTCTCGGTGATAAAACCTTTAAGGGTCTCGAGGTCCTTGTAGTCCACCTCCTTAATCCCTAGCGCGGTAAACCGGCAGTACTTGCGTCTTTTATTAAACCTGTTCATCACGCTTGGTCCTCTTTAGGCTGATCAATAACAGGCGGGTCATCAGGCTGATCAATAACAGGTGGGTCATCCTCCAGAGTCTCCGGGGTTTCTGCGGAATCCACCTCGACTCGAGAGAGGTCCGGGCCGTCAGCCTCTGCGGGCTCCACCTGTGCTACTGACTCGGCTGGACTACTATCGGTTTTCGAGGCGGTCTCAGCAGGCCTTTGTCCACGGTCAACTGCGCCTCCTCCAGGCTCATCCGCCAGTGCCGAAGCTTCAGTAACAGCCTCTTGTCGACGGATCACTAGGTTACGGATGACGGCATCACTGAACTTGAACATATTCGCCATTTCATCCATCGTTGGCTGATCTATTTCAATGTTCATCAAAACATAGTGAGCCTTATGCACTTTGCCGATGGTATAAGCAAGTGGACGCCGGCCCCAGTCCTCGCAACGATGAATATGGCCACCGTTCCCTTCGATGAGGCCGCGATATTTTTCGACCATCGCGGGCACCTGCTCGCTCTGATCTGGATGCACAAGGAACACGACTTCGTAGTGTCGCATGAGTATTCTCCCTTCGGGTTGTAGCCTCCCAATATTTCGCGGTAAGGCAAGGAGTGCGCGTTTTTCAGCGCTGAAGGCGCGTAATTCTAGCCGCCAAAGGGTTATCAGGCAAGCCGAATTAGGCTCGAATCCGAGCCGAGCGACCTAATTTACTCGATTCTTGATCAATTCATCTACCACCGCTGGCTCTGCCAGAGTCGATGTATCACCAAGATTTTCCAGCTCATTCGCGGCTATTTTGCGCAGGATACGGCGCATGATCTTTCCCGATCGGGTTTTAGGTAGGCCCGGCGCCCATTGGATGATATCCGGGCTTGCAATGGCTCCGATCTCCTTGCGTACCTGGGCTATGAGTTCCCGGCGAAGCTCCTCGCTCGGCGTTACGCCGGCCATAGGAGTGACGTACGCGTAAATCCCTTGTCCCTTGATCTCATGGGGGTATCCGACAACGGCAGCTTCTGCGACCTGCTCATGCGAAACCAGGGCACTCTCTACCTCGGCGGTTCCCATGCGGTGCCCGGAAACGTTGATCACGTCGTCCACGCGACCTGTGATCCAATAATAGCCGTCGTCATCGCGGCGGGCCCCATCACCCGTAGTGTAATAACCTGGGTACGCTGAAAAGTAAGTCTGAATAAACCGCTCGTGATCGCCGTAGATTGTACGCATCTGTCCAGGCCAGGAGCCCGTGATCACCAGGTTGCCCTCGGCCGCGCCTTCGAGAACCTGGCCGTCGGCGTTCAACAAGGCAGGTTCGATTCCGAAAAATGGCCGTGTGGCCGATCCCGGTTTAAGGTCGGTTGCCCCTGGCAACGGGGTAATCAAAATTCCACCAGTTTCTGTCTGCCACCAGGTATCAACGATTGGGCAGCGCCCATCGCCGACGGTATTGAAATACCACTCCCATGCCTCTGGATTAATCGGCTCTCCTACCGTTCCCAACAGTTTGAGACTGGTGCGACTGGTCGAATCGACCGGTTGATTACCTTGTCCCATCAATGCCCGGATCGCAGTGGGCGCGGTGTAGAAGATATTCACCTGGTGTTTATCTACCACTTGCCAGAAACGCGAGGCATCCGGGTAGGTGGGCACCCCCTCGAACATCAACGTTATCGCTCCATTGGCCAGGGGCCCATAGACGATATAGCTGTGCCCAGTGATCCAGCCAACGTCAGCAGTGCACCAGTAGATATCGCCATCGTGATAGTCAAACACATAGCGATGGGTCATCGCGGTGTACAGTTGATATCCGCCGCAGGTATGTAGAACTCCTTTTGGCTTCCCGGTAGAACCGGATGTATACAATATGAAAAGTGGATCCTCGGCACCCATTGGCTCCGGATCACAATCAGGCGATGCAACTGCCATAGCTTCGTCATACCAAACATCACGGCTGGCACTGGCAGGCACATCACTGCCGGTCCGCCGCACCACAATAGTCGTGTGGACATCCGGGCACCCGGCAAGTGCTGTTTCGACATTAGCCTTTAAGGGTACCGCCTTGCCGCCGCGTGGTCCTTCGTCGGCAGTAATTACCACCCGGCAGTCAGAATCCAGGATTCGATCCCGTAGCGCATCCGGCGAGAATCCACCGAAAACGACTGAGTGAATTGCGCCAATACGCGCGCAGGCCAACATCGCCACCGCGGCTTCTGGGATCATGGGCATGTAAATGGAAACACAATCTCCCTTGCTGACACCCCGGCCCTTGAGAACATTCGCAAAACGGCAAACCTGATCATGCAGCTGCCGGTAAGTCAACTTCCTGTCGTCGGTCGGATCGTCACCTTCCCAGATTATTGCCACCTGGTCGGATCGGGTTTCGAGGTGCCGATCAATACAGTTATAGGAAACGTTTAGGGTCGCCCCTTCGAACCACCGGATTTCCCCGGTGTGGTAGTCCCAATTGCTTACCGTATGCCAGGGACTAAACCAACTGACAAATTTCTCAGCTTGATCCGCCCAGAAGCTATCCGGGTCCGCGATAGATTGCTGGTACATATGCAGGTACTGCTCTTCATTGAGATGGGCACCTTGCGCAAAGTTTGAATTAACCTTGTGAACAACACTGTCACTCATCTGACGCTCCTCTGCTTTGATCGATTGACATTCAGTTTTTCCCTTCTTCGCGTATTTTAAGCCAATGGATACTTAAGTTAGGAAGTAGAGCCAAAAGCCCGTGACACTCTTCTATCGGGATATTTCAACCGGATTCATTGTCGCGAGGCGAATCCACTGAATTCCAGACGCTGCTTTCGCCCAACAGTTCAACCCATTTGCGATGCGCAGCCAACTCTTCATCCGAGGCGGGAATTATCGCGAAATTTCGCCCGGCATTACTGTCAGACCTCCGCAGTTGCCGATCCATTCCGATCTGACCCGAAACCCCTCCTAGCTGCAGTTCGGTCTGTCCACCGGTCATCGCCAAGTAAACATCAGCCAGAATTTCAGCATCAAGTAGTGCCCCGTGAAGGGTTCGACCGGTGTTATCTACCCCATAACGGCGGCATAAGGCATCTAAGCTGTTGCGCTGCCCCGGGTGAAGTTCACGGGCCAACTGCAAAGTGTCTGTTACCTTACAAAAGTCCTCAAGCCTGCGGGGGTCACCCGCCAACTCGAGTTCATTATTAAGAAAGCCCAGGTCAAACGGGGCGTTATGAATAACCAACTCTGCGCCCGTTACAAACTCGACAAACGATTCCAGTATATCTTTGAACAAAGGTTTATCGGCGAGAAAGGATTCTGTGATCCCGTGGACTTCGAGCGCGGCAGCATCGATGCTGCGCTTCGGATTAAGGTAAGAATGAAACTGCTCATCACTGTGCTTGCGATCTGAAATAGCTACGCCGCCCACTTCGATCACCCGATGACCGGCCGTTGCATCAAGCCCTGTCGTCTCAGTATCCAAAACAACCAATCGTGTAGTCAATTTCGCTCCCCGTCCTTTAAATAATCGTCTATGGCCCGATTTGCCAGAGCATCGGCACGTTCGTTTTGGGGGTGCCCACTATGACCCCGAACCCAGTGCCAACTGACTGACCGAGCCTGCCTTGCATTGTCTAATGCCTCCCATAAGTCCTGATTTTTGACCGCTTTGCGCGAGGCTGTACGCCAGCCATTTCGCTTCCACTTAGTCATCCAGTCGGTAATGCCGTTGCGAACATACTGTGAGTCCGTATAGACCGCGACCGGTTGACTGGGCCTTACCGCTTCGAGACCCTCTATCGCCGCTTTAAGCTCCATACGGTTGTTGGTTGTAGCGGGTTCAGCCCCTAAGAGCTCAGTTTGCGAGGACTCCCAAATAATAAGTACGCCCCAGCCTCCAATTCCCGGGTTTCCGCGACAGGCACCATCGGTGAAGATACGAACTTCTCGCTCATCCCCGGCCTCCATTTTCACAAACTCTGCCCTCCTATCTTAGTTTGACGAGGAATTGTAGGTGCCATCGCATCGATGCCGAACGGCCGATGCCTCGCCATTCTTTCTTTGGCGCCGGTGAGTCCCGGTTGCTTTTTACGGGCGACGAGCAAGTAGACCCCACCGAGAAGCGGCCACCAGCGATCACCGGCCTTTTCGAGAAAGTCGGTTTTTCGAAGCAGGCCCGTCGCGCTAACGGGAGGCTGATAGAACACCATTTTACCCCCTAGTATTTCCAAACCAAGTAGACGCATCCAGTCCTGAACTCTTGCGGGAGACAGGAAATCGCCACTCCAGGGCGAGGGCCTCGGGTGAAGGGTTACAGCCCGCCTCAGACCCCACAGGCTCCATCGATTAAAACCGCAAACGACGAGGATTCCCTCTGCCGCCAGTACCGAACCTGCCTCGCGCAGGGCTCGGTGTGGTTCATTCGAAAAATCCAGCGTGTGAGGTAGGATAAGCAAATCGATAGAGCGCGCACTAAATGGAAGTGCCTCGCTTGCGGTGGTGACTGTGCACTGGGGGTTCGAAGCACGGGTGCTCGGAGAATGAATGGCGAGCCCAAGGTTTACCTTTGAAAGAAAATCTTCTGGACCAGGTCCCAGTTGCAGCCCCGTAGGGTAATAGGTGCGCGGTATTAATTCAGAACTTTTTTCAACTGCAGCCCGTGAGACAGCCTTTCCAAGAGGTCCATCAAACCAGGCCTTGAGTCCGGCATGGGTGGCTAAGGTCTCCGCGCCGGCCACACCTGATGCCGTCAAGTTTTTACCCGGCACCATTAGGGTGCACAGTCCAAAACCTTTATTGCAACTTCCGCTGGCGTTGGATTTTGCCCCAATGCACGTGACCGGATTAATGCGTCTTCTTCTGCCGAGCCGCTATAGTGGCTTTTGCGTCGGCCAAGCAGTTTGAACTGGTCGGCCGTATACATCCGCCGGGCGACACGGTTGCTCGGGCGAACTTCCAGGTACCTACGACAGGCCCCGTTGTCGCGAGCGCGTTCCATCGCAAATTGGGCCCATTGGGAACCTAAGCCCTGCCCTTGGTATTCTGGAAGGGCCGCGGGGTTCAACAAATGTGATTCGTCCGCAGCGATCGAAACGATCAAGAATCCCCTCAAGGGCTTGCCAGGTAATACCCAACAATCATGACCAGCTGCGATGCTCTCGCAAAAGCTGTGCTCAGTCCAAGGCGCAAGGGAGGCACGCGACTCCAGGGAACTCGCCGCACCGGCGCCGCAGGTACGCATGCGAACGGGGCAGCTCTGCGGACTGTCATACAATCTCACTATTTGAGTTTTTCGAATTCGACTAGGGCAAGAATCAGGTCTTCCCAGGCTTTCGCTTTGGCTTGTGGTGAACGCAAAAGATACGCGGGGTGGTACGTAACCACCAATGGGATATCGTAGGCAGGATACCGGTGGACCCGCCCTCGAAGCTGGCCTATGGTCTGATCAGCTCGAAGTAGCGCCTGAGCGGCAAAGCGCCCCATTGCGAGAATAATTTTAGGTTGAATAAACTCGATCTGTTGATGCAGGAATGACTCACACGTGCTCACCTCCTCGCCAAACGGGTCCCGGTTATCGGGTGGTCGACACTTAAGAACGTTGGCAACAAAAACCTCATCGCGGGCAAGATGTACACTGAATAACATTCGGTCCAGTAATTGACCGGCGCGCCCTACAAATGGTAACCCCTGCCGGTCCTCCTCAGCGCCTGGCGCCTCACCAACCAACAGCCAGTCCGCTTTAGGATCTCCTGCGCCAAAAACCGTAGTTTTCCGGGAGGCATGTAGGCTGCATTTTATGCAATTACCTACCTGTTGCTGTAATGAGGTCCAATCCGAAGGTGGCGCCTTTGCTGGAGACTCTAGATCGCTCGAAACTGGTTCGACATGTTGGCTAGCGGCAACTCGCGTGCCAGCGATCAGGGTCCATGGCGTCAATCCCATCTCACGCAGATACTGGGACCGGCTCCTCATCGGTCTGATTTCTTAAACGGTTTCGCCACTTTGCGGATTAAATCGCTGAGGGGTCAACTGCAACTTATTGAGGGCGTTTACATACGCCTTCACCGATGCGACGACGATATCTGTATCGGTACCTTGCCCGTTGACGATACGCCCGTGTTCCTGTAGCCGGACGCTGACTTCGCCTTGTGAATCGGAGCCTGCTGTAATGGCATTAACCGAATAGAGTAGAAGTGTTCGATCCCCAGGCGCAATGTCGTCAATCGCCCTAAAGGATGCATCCACCAGGCCATCGCCGGTTGTCTTGGCGGTTTCTTCAGAGCCGGCCTTTTCAAGAGTCAATTCAGCTACCGGCAAATCACCAGTCTGGGAAACGGTTTTCAATGAAACAAACCGTAACGTTTCGTTGCGATGTGAAGCGGCGCTGTCCCCGGCCAACACTTGAAGATCATCATCAAAAATCTCATGTTTTTTATCGGCCAGTTCTTTAAAACGGTCGAACGCCTGATTCAATTCCGCATCGCTCGAGAACTCGATACCCAGGGCAACCATGCGCTCCCTGAACGCATTCCGGCCCGAATGTTTTCCAAGCACAATCTTATTGGCGCTCCAGCCGACGTCCTCGGCACGCATAATCTCGTAGGTGTCGCGTTGTTTCAGTACACCATCCTGATGTATCCCCGCCTCGTGAGCAAACGCGTTAGCACCGACGATCGCCTTGTTTGGTTGCACCGGGAAACCTGTGATATTGGATACCAGGCGACTGGCAGCAAGAATGTGGGTGGTGTCGAGCCTGCTGTCACAGGGGAAAAAATCCTGACGGGTGCGCACGGCCATTACGACCTCCTCAAGGGAGGCGTTCCCAGCCCGCTCGCCGAGCCCATTGATCGTACATTCAACCTGCCGGGCGCCGGCCTTAACCGCGGCCAAGGAATTCGCAACCGCGACACCTAAATCGTTATGACAGTGGACCGAAAATATTACCTTGTCGGCGTTCGGAATACGGTTCATCAGTCTTGCGAACATCTCGCCGAACTGCTCAGGCATGGTGTAGCCGACCGTGTCGGGAACGTTTACGGTACTCGCACCTGCATCGATCACGGCCTCAAATATTCGGCAAAGAAAATCCTCATCCGATCGGCCAGCATCTTCTGCTGAAAACTCGACATCATCAGTGCTGGCTCGGGCCTGCTTAACAGCTGCCACGGCTTTCTCGAGCACATCTTCAGGCGACATGCGTAGCTTGGCCTGCATGTGGATTGGGGAGGTCGCGATGAAGGTATGGATACGGGAAGCGCGAGCCCCGCGAATCGCCTCAGCGGCGCGAGACACATCGCCTGGATTTGCTCGAGCCAAGGCACAAACACGGCTATCCCTTATTTGGCTCGCAACCTTCCGAACGGCCTCGAAATCACCCACGCTGGCGGCAGGGAACCCGGCTTCAATCACGTCGACCTTCAGTTTTTCCAAAATGCGTGCGATACGCACCTTCTCGTCCGCTGTCATCGAAGCGCCCGGGCTTTGCTCCCCGTCTCGCAAGGTGGTGTCAAAAATAATTAGATGCCTACTCATACTAAACTCTCCAAAGCGGGTATTGTGTTTCCAACTGAAACGGCGCCGGATAACCCCGAATCATAGCCATTCGCTTCGGCAGCGGCGGCTGTGATAATGCGGTGTGGTAAATGGTCGAGAAGTTAGTGCGCCAAACGGCGCAGCAGAATCTGAAGAGCGTGACTGGTAAGCAGGCGCGCGCCGCTTCGCAGCCGCCCTGTGATTGGTGCAAAGTTTCGAGGTGAAATACGTGGTTGCATTGCGCCAGTATACCGCGTCCCTCTTTTAGGGCAAGGTCTCATCAGCATCAAACCCTGCTCAGCCGTTATCTCAATCCCCTCATGCTAACTAGACCTCTTGTTACGAGTCGATTCTGGCACCGCGTCGTACGCCTGGGGCTCATCCTCTGGCAGTGCAAAAACTTTTTCGCCCTTGCGATGTTTTAGAGCCCATGTAACGATTCCCGAAATCGCATAGGAACTAAACGCTAAAAAAAGAACCCGCGGCGGATCAAACGAGATTAGAACGAATACCAGTACCAATACCAAGACCGCCATAAACGGGACCCGGTGCTTGAGGTCTAGATCTTTGAAACTGCGGTAAGGCAAACTGCTGACCATGGCAAGGGAAAGCAAAAACATGGCCGCCAACCCAGAGGTTGTGTACAGGCCTCCGGAAAGTTGGTAACTATCTGCAACCCAGACACTGGCGGCTAGAAGAACCGCCGCCGCAGGACACGGCAAGCCGCGAAAATACCGCTTACTCGAAATTTCCTGAGTGTTGAAGCGCGCCAATCTCAGGGCGGTAGTTGCAACATAAATAAACGCTGTCAACCACCCGATTTTTCCGAGGTCTTTCAGTCCCCACTCAAAAAGGATCAAGGCCGGAGCCAATCCAAAAGCGACTAGATCTACCAGCGAGTCATACTCTTTGCCGAAATCACTTACGGTATTGGTCATCCGTGCGACACGGCCATCCAACGAGTCAAGCACTGCAGCGATAATCACCGCAACCGCGGCATTCTCAAAGTTGCCAACGGTTGATTGAATAATGGCGTAAAAGGCCGCCAATAGGCTCGCTGTGGTAAAAAGATTCGGCAGTATATAAATCCCCTTTGGGGGTTTATCTGTCGACTCAAGGGGCGTGACTTTTCGAAAGTTAGTCATGGCTTGTCGAACGCAGGTAGATAGGCAATGATATCACTGCCGGACAAGACCCACTTACCGAGACTGGCGACCACACGGCTTTGTGGGGGCAGGTACAGGTCAACCCGCGAGCCAAACCTTATAAATCCATATCGTTGACCGTGTTGAACTGGCTCGCCAACTTCCACGTAAGTCAGTATCCGCCGTGCGACCAAGCCGGCAATCTGAACACAACTGACATCAAGACCATTATCCGTCCGGATGCTGATCGCGCACCGTTCATTTTCCTCAGAGGCCTTATCCAGCTCGGCGTTAAAGAACCGCCCGGGATGATACTGGCGCTGGGTTATATCGCCGCTCACCGGAATCCGGTTTGAATGAACAGAGAATATATTCATGAAGATGCTGATTCGTATTGCCTTGGTACCGCTGAACGGATCTTCGCCGGGCCCGATGCTTACCACCCGGCCATGGGCGGGGGCAACAACTATCCCGGATTGTATGGGGATGGTGCGCTTGGGATCTCGGAAAAACTGGATAACCAGCGCGCTGACAAGCCACCATGGGAGTGCCCACCAAAGCCCGGCCAGCGCGTGTATTGCCGCCGCGACTCCCACGACAGTTGCAATTCGGGTCCAGCCCTCTCGGGCAATCACGGCCTGACCTACCTCGAGGCGACGGCGGCTGTTAGTACCCGAAGTTGCGCAACTCAGTTGCGCTCCTTGTCAACCAGCTTACCTTTTTGAATCCACGGCATCATGTCGCGCAGATTCGCACCGACCGTCTCTATCTGGTGAGTTCGGCCCTGCTCTCGCAGCTCGTTAAATCGCTCACTGCCAGAGCGGCTCTCTGCCATCCACTCACGGGCGAATTTGCCGGACTGTATTTCGCCAAGGATGATTTTCATTTCGGCCTTAACGTCTGGAGTGATGACGCGAGGCCCCCGAGTGACATCACCATATTCTGCGGTATTGGAGATGGAGTAGCGCATATTCGCAATTCCGCCTTCGTAAATGAGATCGACGATCAATTTGGTCTCATGCAAGCATTCAAAATAGGCCATCTCGGGTGCGTATCCGGCCTCAACCAAGGTTTCAAATGCGGCTTGTAGTAACGATGTTAAGCCACCACACAGGACCGTTTGCTCCCCAAACAGATCGGTTTCGGTCTCCTCTTTATACGTCGTTTGGATAATCCCGGCACGCCCGCCGCCAATGGCGCTGGCGTATGACAGTGCTGTTTCGCGGGCCGTGCCGCTCGGATCCTGCTCTACCGCGATCAGACAGGGCACGCCGCCCCCTTCAGTGTAGGTTGATCGAACCAGGTGCCCAGGGCCTTTGGGCGCAATCATAATTACGTCAATTTCAGGGCTAGGTTCGATAAAACCGAAATGCACATTAAACCCATGAGCAAAGGCCAGAGCAGCGCCGGCGCTAAGGTTGGGAGCAACGGACTCCGTGTACAAATCTGCGGCCAGTTCGTCCGGCACCAGCATCATCACTATATCGGAGGATGCAACGGCCTCGGAGACCGAAGTGACTTTCAAGCCAGCTTTCTCTGCCTTACTCCGGGAACCTGAGTCCTCGCGCAGACCTACGATCACATCGACCCCGCTGTCGCGAAGATTGTTGGCGTGAGCATGTCCTTGGGAGCCATACCCGATCACGGCGACGGTCTTGCCGGTAATAATCTTCAGATCGGCATCGTTGTCATAAAAAACCTTCATGTTGGCGCTTCCTCTCAATACGCTGACTTTAATAAATTAATGAATCCGTGGCCCTAAAGACGCAAGGCCCGATCCCCTCTGGCAATTCCGGACACCCCACTGCGGACCACTTCATAAATTTCTGCTGAAGGCAAGGCAGCTACAAACGCATCGAGCTTATCACCCGGGCCGGTGAGCTCAATCGTGTAGGTTTCCTCATCGACGTCGATAATACGGCCTCGGAATATATCCACTAGTCTTTTGATTTCCTCGCGGTCTGCACCTTGGGCACGAACCTTCAGCAGCAACAGTTCGCGCTCAATATGTCGCCCCTCAGTAAGATCGAGTAAGCGAACCACGTCAATTAATTTATTGAGCTGTTTCGTAATCTGCTCAATCACCTCGTCAGAACCCCGGGTGACAATAGTCATCCGGGATAGGGACTCGTCTTCAGTTGGGGCAACCGTAAGGGACTCGATGTTATAACCTCGCGCCGAGAAGAGACCAGCGACCCTGGATAAGGCGCCAGGCTCGTTTTCTACCAGCAAAGAGATAATGCGCCTCATCCGTCAGGCCAGTTCCCGTTCGGTCGGTGTCGAACCGTCCGCGCTCGACTTCAATACCATTTCGTTATGTCCGGCGCCGGCAGCAATCATTGGATATACGTTTTCGGTCTGGTCCGTTATGAAGTCGAGAAAGACCAGTTTATCCGTGGTGGCGATGGCTTCGCGCAGAGCGCCCTCAACATCTCCTGGATTCTCAATTTTGACGCCGACGTGCCCAAAACTGGCAGCAAGCTCAACAAAATCTGGCAACGCGTCCATATATGAATGTGAGTAGCGCCGATTGTAGAAAAACTCCTGCCATTGCCGAACCATGCCCATATATCGATTGTTTAAATTAACGATCTTGAGTGGCAGATCATACTGCTTGCAGGTGGATAACTCCTGGATACACATCATGATGCTGGCCTCACCGGTTATGCAAGCTACTGTGGCCTCAGGATGGGCTAACTGGACGCCAATGGCAGCAGGCAATCCAAAACCCATAGTCCCAAGTCCACCGGAATTGATCCAGCGACGCGGGCTGTTAAAACCATAGTACTGGGCGGCCCACATCTGATGCTGACCCACGTCCGAGGTAACGAACGCATCGCCACCTGTTATTTCGTGCAATTTCTGGACTACGAACTGAGGTTTGATCACCTCTGTGCTGGTTTCAAACCCAAGTGAGTCGCGGCTTTGCCACTGTTTGATCTGTTCCCACCATTTGCCAAGACTCTCGGCATCCGGCTGATCCGCGCTCCCTCGTATCGCGTTCACAAGCTGCTCCAGCACTACCGAGGCATCGCCCACTATAGGAACTTCTACCCGGACGTTCTTGCCAATCGATGCTGGGTCGATATCAATGTGGATAATTCGGGCGTGCGGAGAAAACTTCTTAAGGTCGCCGGTCACTCGATCATCGAAACGGGCGCCTACCGCAAGCATCACATCGCACTCGTACATCGCCATGTTTGCTTCGTAGGTTCCGTGCATGCCAAGCATGCCCAAAAACTGAGGATGATCCGACGCCAGCCCACCGAGTCCCATCAACGTATTTGTGCATGGGTATCCCAGTATGTCGACCAGGGCTGCAAGCTCACCCGCCGCACCGGAAATAATGATACCGCCGCCAGAGTAGATCACCGGACGTTTGGCCAAAAGCAGTAGCTTAGCTGCACGCGAGATCTGCTTGGAATGTCCTTTTTTGACCGGGGCATAAGAACGGATCTGCACGGTTTTCGGATAAAGATACTTGGTCTTATTGGCTGTGACATCCTTAGGGATATCGACAACCACCGGCCCGGGCCTGCCTGAATTGGCAATGAAAAACGCTTTCTTGATCGTTGTTGCGAGATCCTTGACGTCGCGAACCAGATAATTATGCTTCACGCACGGTCGAGTGATCCCGAAAGTATCGACCTCCTGAAAGGCGTCATCCCCGATCAGGCTCGTCGGCACCTGGGCGGTCAGGATGACCATCGGGATCGAATCCATATAGGCGGTAGCAATACCCGTTATCGTATTCGTGACGCCAGGGCCTGACGTGACCAACACGACGCCAGGTTTTCCGGTTGCACGGGCGTATCCGTCAGCAGCATGGGTTGCTCCTTGCTCGTGGCGAACCAGGATATGCCTCACCTCCTCTTGGGCATACAAGGCATCATAGATGTGCAGCGCCGCGCCCCCGGGATAACCGAAAACAATATCGACGCCTTCATCTTTCAGGCTTTGAACGACGATCTGAGCGCCGGTCAGTTCCATATATGAACCTCGGTAGAAGAGTGGGAGTTAGCTAGTGGCCGGTAGAAATCAGAAACGAACCAACAACTTAAATTATAAACAGTTCGGTAGCATGCTGTAAATTCAATGCCGGCGCCATGTTGTCGTCCCGTCCTCAAGGTCCTCAAGAACAATGCCCTGATTTTCCAACTGCAAGCGGATTGTGTCTGCCTCCGTGTAATCGCCATCGCGCCGAGCCTGGACGCGTTGCTCAATCAGAATGCCAACTCTGACGTCAATATCCTCCTTGCTCGCGCCCAAGTGGCCGGACAACCCAAGAAACCGGGAAGGTTCCTGATAAAGCAATCCCAGCAAACCAGCAAGTTCGCGTAATTGTCTGATTCTCGCCGCGGCAATGTCCCTATTGTTGGCAGCCAAGTCCCGGTTGATGTCCCTTGCGGCATCAAAAAGGACGGCGATTGCAGCAGCAGTATTGAAATCGTCTTCAAGTGCCTCGTCAAACCGCACGCGGTAACGATCCGGGCACTCTTCGTCAGACCCTGCATCCAGTCCCTCCCCTTTGTGAAGAACAAGATAGAGTCGTTCCAGACCGGCACGCGCCTGCATCAGGCCTTGGTCTGAGAAATTCAAAGGACTGCGATAATGGCTTAGCAGGATCATGAAACGTATCACCTCTCCAGCGCGGGAGGTATCCGTATCCTGAGCAAGAATCTCGCGGATCGTAAAAAAGTTGCCTATTGACTTGGACATTTTTTCTTGGTCAATTTGAACGTAACCATTATGCATCCAGGTGTTTACGAACTTGCGACCGGTTGCCGCTTCGCTTTGGGCGATTTCATTCTCATGATGCGGAAAACGTAAATCCATCCCGCCACCGTGGATATCGAAGCTATCACCAAGGCAGCGCGTTGACATCGCCGAACATTCGATGTGCCAGCCCGGCCGACCAGCGCCCCAAGGCGATTGCCAGCTCGGCTCCCCGGGCTTGGCTGCCTTCCACAGGACAAAGTCAAGCGGGTCATCTTTTGCCTCGTCTTTTTCTACCCGGGCTCCTACCATTAGAGCATCGAGCGAGCGACCTGACAAAGTGCCATACCCATCGAATCCACGCACACGAAAATACACATCACCATTTTTTGCCGCGTAGGCAAAACCCTTTTCTTCAAGGGTTTGAATCATATTCAGGATCTCAGCAATATATCCAGTGGCACGTGGTTCTTCGTCTGGACGGATAACATTCAACAGGTCTTCATCCTCGTGCATCGCTGTGATAAACCGTTCTGTTACAACGTCGAAAGGCTCGTTCAACTCTGCCGCCCGGACGATAATCTTGTCATCGATATCAGTTATATTCCGTACATACCGGACGTTAAATCCCTTCGCCCTGAGAACCCGGACCACCATATCAAAAATGACCAGAACCCTCGCGTGGCCTAAGTGGCAATAATCATAAACCGTCATACCGCAGACATACATGCGCACTACCCCTGGGCTCAACGGGGTAAAGACATCTTTGGTCCGGGTTAGACTGTTATAAATTCGCAACGGCATAACGAGAATCTTAAAGGGGAACGGGGGGCGAATGTTAACCAAAACGCTCCAGGTCGCCAACCGGGTAACCCGCCTATTTGTGGAATGCGTGCTGAGGCCCACCGGGGAGATCCGCCTTGATTCATTTTATTTCTGATTTACACTTAACCCCTGCCGACGATGTCCTGTTGCTGCGATTCCGCACCTATCTCAAGCAACTTAACCCTGGGGATTCACTTTTTATTCTTGGAGATCTCTTTGAGTATTGGCTGGGCGATGACGCTTGTGAATATCTGGAGCAAAAGCAGGTAGAGCAGGCCCTGATCGAGCTTACCGATCAAGGCATTCGCACGAGTTTCATGAGAGGCAATCGTGACTTTCTTGTCGGCGAGGATTTTGCCGAACGCTGCGGAATCACGCTGCTTGATGATGAGCATCTGCTGCAGCTTGGTGACCAGCCGATACTGTTAATGCACGGGGATAGCTTATGCACAGACGATCGCGCTCATCAGGTCTTTCGAAAAATGGTGCGGGACCACGCCTGGCAGGATGATTTTCTCTCCCGACCGCTAAGCATGCGCGATGAGATGGCCAAGGCTGTACGTTACCGCAGTGAATCAGGGAAAACCTTGAAGGCTTCGGCTATCATGGATGTCACCCAGACGGCTGTTGATGATGTTATGCGTTTGCATGGCGTTGAATTACTTATTCACGGCCATACTCATCGACCTGCAGTTCACCAGTTTTCGCTACCCGGGTCTGAGAGCGTCCACCGCGTTGTCTTAGGGGACTGGGGTCAGGCTCCAAGTTTTATTCAACTTGATCAACACACGCTTGAACTTGTGCACGCCGGCACAAGCGATCACCTCGTGATCTAGTGATAGGCGCTGATCTCGGCAACATCGAGCGCCCCAGAGTCCGGCGCACGAGAAGCATCACCCCGCTCATCGGCCACACCGCGAAGAAATTCGTGAGTCACATCTCCGGTGATGTATTTACCGTCGAAACAAGAGGCGTCAACCTGCTCAATGTCGGGATTGCCCTCTTTAATCGTTGCGACCAGATCGTCCAGTCTTTGGTAAATCAATCTATCTGCCCCAATGAAAGCCCTGATTTCTTCCTCTGAACGTCCACTAGCCACCAGTTCGTCGGGCGCTGGCATGTCAATACCATAAACATTGGCATAACGCACCGGTGGAGCTGCTGAAGCAAAGTAGACCTTCACAGCCCCCGCATCACGGGCCATCTGAATGATCTGCTGGGAGGTTGTGCCGCGAACAATAGAATCATCGACCAATAGCACGTTTTTCCCCCGGAATTCGAGGTCAATTGCGTTTAGTTTCTGGCGTACTGATTTTTTCCTTTCTGCCTGGCCCGGCATGATAAAGGTGCGACCTATGTAACGATTCTTAATGAATCCTTCGCGATATTTAAGGTTCAACGAGTTGGCGAGTTGGAGCGCAGAAGTGCGACTGGTATCCGGGATAGGGATCACAACATCGATATCGTGATCTTTCCACGAGCGCCGGAGTTGCTCCGCGAGTTTCTCACCCATGCGAAGTCGGCTCTTGTACACGGCTACCTTATCGATAATTGAGTCAGGGCGCGCAAGATACACATATTCAAAAAGGCACGGTGCAAGTTGTGGGCGGGGCGCGCATATTTTTCGCTCAATCGTACCGTCGGCGCGAACGAACACTGCCTCGCCAGGCGCGACATCGCCGATGTGGTCGTACCCCAAAACATCCAAAGCCACACTTTCGGACGCGATCATGACAGATGGGCCGGCACCCTGCTCACGGCTACCGATAATCAGCGGGCGAATGCCATAAGGATCCCGGAAGGCGACCAAGCCGTATCCGACAATCATCGCTACCACCGCATACGCCCCGCGGCAACGCTCATACAGCCGCGCGACCGCACGAAAAATATCATCGCTTTCAAGCCTCGCGCGGCTTGGGCCAACAGACTCTTTTAGTTCGTGAGCAAAAACGTTAAGCAAAACCTCAGAGTCTGAGCCCGTGTTCAATTGGCGTAGGTCGTCGCGAAATAGTTCATGGCTGAGTTCGCGAGCATTTACCAGGTTCCCGTTATGTCCCAGCGCGATACCAAACGGGGAGTTGACGTAGAAAGGCTGGGCTTCGGAACGGTTGGCGCTTCCAGCGGTGGGGTAACGAACATGCCCTAAACCGATATTACCTTCAAGCTGTACCATATGCCGTGCCTGAAACACGTCGCGCACCAAACCGCTGTCTTTTCTCAGGAACACTCGACGGCCATCGCAAGTCATTATGCCGGCGGCGTCTTGACCCCGGTGCTGCACGACGGTCAGCGCATCGTAAATGAGCTGGTTGACTCGCTGGTGAGAGACAATCCCAACAATGCCGCACATAGTTTGTTCGTTTCTTCCTTTGACTAAAAGTTATTTAGTGGAATTACCAAGAATCGGGAGGGTCATCTACCCGGGTGTAACTTCTGAGCCATTAAGCGAGCGACCAACTTTGGTCGAAAGCCAGTCAACGGCCGGCTCGAAATACGGTACCAGCACGGACTGATTGTACCAAGCCTGGGTCGCAGCTGGGGTGAATCGGGCCAGCAGGAGAAGAGCGATGATCAATAATAAGGCACGCAGCGCTCCAAATACTGCTCCCAGCAGCCTATCCATACCAGTAAGTCCTGTAGCCCGGAACACACGGCTGATCAGACTTCCGGCGACCGACAACGCCAGCAAGATCCCGATAAAAACGGTGACCGCCCCGATGATATTCGCCAACTGGGAGTTTTCGAGCCAGGTCTCGAGCCAAGCCGCCACAAGATCGCTATACAAATAGGCGAGCCACAGCGCCAAAACCCACGAGACCAGAGATAGAATTTCGCGAATCAGCCCCCGGAATAGGCCAATTCCAAGGGACAGGCAGGTTGCACCTATCAAGGCGAGGTCCAATAACCCCGGGGGAGAAAACCCGGTTAACTCAGACATTAACGTCAGTGGCTAGCAGAATTGGAAGCGGTAACGCATGACTCATGGAGTTCTCACAACAAAGGCTTGCTCCCCGGTAACGAGCACCGCTTTAGCACTTTCGCGCTCAGCCTCAATTTCCGTAGAAAAAGGTCCAAGATACAGTCGGACTGCCCGTCTCCCATTTAATTCAATCTCCTCGCTTTGAGGAATCATATCGTTTGCCTCTAAGGTGGACCGGCGCTTGTTTGCATTGGCCAGTTCCCCAAACACGCCAACCCGTACAACCCATCCGCTGGTCAATTTGGCCGGTGAGTCAGGTAAATCAACCTCGCGCTGATGTTCTTTCTGGCTACCGGTTGAGAGGCTGTCGTTTGGCGGTTCGCCTGTTTTTAAGAGGCCGGTTGAGTCAGTGACCGGATCAATCTTGGAGATAAATTCACTGCTGGGTTGCAACAAGGTGTCACTACTGGGCGCGACACTTTCAGGAAAATACCCGGCCCCGGTTAGCAGCAGAGGAAGTATGATGACCGGCCCGCCCACCAGAATCAGTGCGCCAATCAGACGGTGCTTCAAGTTGAACGGAAGATCCGGTGACGCAGCCATTTACGCAACGGTCCTCTCAGGAAACGATCCCAGTATAGCACCCACTAGATAAAACGAACCAAACACCACTACCCAGTCACCTGGGGCTGAATCGAGGAGTGCCTGGGTGTATGCGTCCGTAGGGCCGTGACACTTATCCAGGTCTGCGATACTCATACCTTGCAAGCCAGTTCGGAGCTCCGCTAAGCTCATCCCTCGCTCGCTATCCACCTCGGCCAGATACCAACAATCCACCTGACTCTTTATTTCTTCAACGATACTAAAGAGATCCTTATCTTTGAGCAGGGAAAAAACAGCACGCGTCTTGCCGCGTGGCCGGGCCCGACGGAGCATCCCGGCAAGATCAGCGACCGCGCGATGATTATGCGCAACATCAAACAGTCGGGTTACATCACCCCTGATTAATTCCTGGCGACCGGGTACTTGCAAGCCGCTAAGCACGTCGACATGGTGTGACTGAACCGGTAACCGACTTTGTAATTGGTGGACAGCAGCCAGGGCACCGGCGAGATTATTCATCCTGCCGTCAGTTGCCTGCGAGCCCTTCCCACTCCACTGTGATTCCACGCCAGGCCATTTATTGGGATCAGAACGCCAATGCCATACGTTCTCGTCTTCCCATTCAATCCAGAAATCCTCGTTTAATATCCTCGCGTCACAACGCAAGGTTTCCAATGCGCTTCGGACAGACTCCGGGGGCTTAGGATCTGACACCACCACTTTACCGCCATAGCGCAAGATTCCTGCTTTTTCCCGGCCAATCGCGTCCCGGGTCGATCCGAGCCAGCCCTTGTGGTCAAGGTCTATCGAGGTCACTACAGAAAGGTCCGGGTTAATCACATTAACGGCGTCGAGTCGCCCACCCAATCCCACCTCAAGAATGCCAACTTCAACCTCCGCATGACCCAAAAGATCCAGTGCTGCAATCGTGCCAAATTCAAAGTAAGTCAATGGAACTCCAGATCTGGCCTGCTCGACACGCTCAAATGCGGCGCAAAAGACCTCTTCAGTCACCGGCTTGCCATCGATTTTGACTCGTTCACAGTAACTGACCAGGTGAGGCGAGGTGTAGCACCCAACCCGGTACCCGGCCTCACAGTAGACCGCGTTAAGCATTTCTGCGGTCGTACCCTTACCGTTCGTGCCGGCGATCGTGACTACTATTGGAGGTAGACGTGGCCGCAGTCGATGCAATACGCGCCGAGTCCGATCCAGTGTAAGGTCAATACTGCGCCGATGAATCGACTCGATATAGTTCAGCCACTGAGCTAAAGGGCGTCCGGCCCAAGACGCATGACTAGCCATCGAAGTCGACCTGCTCCTGGAACGTTTAGGCAGGGGAATGATCGTTCGGAAAAACGAGTTCTGCCCGGGGAACTACGATTGGGCCAAAACCCATCGTCTCCAGTGCCTGGCTGATAACCGCTCGTAGCTCCGGGCGCTCCACAACCATGTCAAGCGCTCCATGCTCGAGCAAAAACTCGGATTGCTGAAAACCTTCCGGTAAAGTCTCGTGAACAGTCTGCTCGATTACCCGGGGGCCGGCAAAACCAATAAGTGCATGAGGTTCCGCCAGTATCAGGTCCCCAAGCATTGCCAGACTGGCGGAGACCCCGCCCATTGTCGGATCAGTAAGTACCGAGATATAAGGAATGGACGCCTTTCGCAATCGATTGAGCGATGCAGCCGTTTTCGCCATTTGCATTAAGGAAAACAATCCTTCCTGCATCCGGGCGCCGCCACTCGCGCTAAAACAGACGAACGGTGATTGCTTATCCAACGCTTCATCTACCGCACGAACGAACTTCTCGCCCACTACCGACCCCATCGAGCCCCCGAGAAAGCTAAACTCAAACGCCACCGCAGTTACCGGTATCCCGCGCATTAGACCGCTAGCCGCCAGAAGCGCTTCAGTTTCCTCGCTGCGTTTTTGTGCTTCAACCAGACGATCCCGATAGCGCTTGCTATCCCGGAAACGTAAAACATCTACCGAGCGAACTTTGGATCCAATCTCTTGAAAACTGGAATCATCAAAAAACCCCTGTAGCCTGGCCCTTGCCGACAAGCGCATATGGTGTCCGCATTTTGGGCAAACTTGAAGGCTGCGATCCAGATCGGCGCCATACAGGACTGCATTACATTGGTCGCATTTTCGCCACAGGCCTTGCGGCACCCCTCGGCGCGCGGCCACCCCGGCACCTTTGATCTTCGGCGGAATCAGCCGATCAAACCAGCTCATCGGTCTAGGAAGCCCGCCATTGCCCGTCAAATTCCCTGACGGTTCGGCAAAACATCTTTATTTTTTCAGCGTCTTTAAGGCCCGGCATAACTTCCACACCAGTACTGACATCTACCCCCCAGGCATCTGATTGGGCCAGAGCCTCGGGAACATTATCGGCGCAAAGGCCGCCAGCCAGGATAATGGGTGCCCGGGTTTTGACTCGAGCCTGCGTCCAGTCGAAGGAAGCACCGGTTCCTCCAACTTCCTGTTGACGGTAGGTGTCGAGCAACAAAGCGCCTGCATTCGGATGCAGGTGATCCGCTTGGAGAGGGTCGATTCCCGGTTTCATCCGCACCGCTTTTATATATGGCAACTTGAATTGCTCGCAGACCGATGCTGTTTCGTTGCCATGAAACTGAAGCACGGTCACTGGCACTTGGTCCAGCACCGCCTCCACCTGCCCCGGTGCAGGATCGACAAATACGCCGACCAGGTCGACCAGCGCAGGAATCTCGCGGCCAACTGCTGCTGCGTCATTCACGCTCACGGCACGTCGGCTCGCCGGAAAAAAGATCAGGCCTACTGCATCGACCCCGGCCGCGACCGCGACAGCCGCGTCGCTCGCACGGGTGATTCCACATATCTTGATCCGGGTCCGCACCAGGGTATTCTAACGGCTAGCGCCGGAACCGCGGGACCCCCCGTTACCAGAAACGGCAAGCCGGCGTTGCTGGCGGCAATTCAAATTCCTCCGGGTACCGGATCTGCGTGAGATAAAGGCCATGTGCTGGCGCTGTAATCCCGCCGGCCCGCCGATCACGACTTTCCAGAACCTCCCGAGCCCACCCGACTGGCTGTTCTTCCGACCCGATCGCCATCAATACTCCGGCGATATTTCGAACCATGTGATACAAAAACCCATCAGCTTCGATGTCGATCCAAACCCATGGGCCAGAACCACGAACCTCAAGTGATTGTATTTCCCGAGTAGGTTGTCGGGACTGGCAAGCTTTGGCGCGGTACGCCGAGAAATCATGGCGACCCACCAGAGCGGCAGCCGCTTCAGCCATCTGGCGAATGTTGAGACTTCGGTGATCCCAGGTGACCTTTCCAGAGAGAAAGGTGGGCCGCATCGGCCTGGTGAAAATAATGTAGCGGTACGACCGACCGATCGCACTGAAGCGTGCATGAAAACCGGCGCTCACCGGAATTGCCCAGGTCACTACCAGACCGGGGGGTGTCAACGTGTTGGTACCCCGCGACCAAGCTTTAAGAGGCCGATCTGAATGGCTGTCAAAATGAACGACCTGCCCGGACGCGTGTACACCGGTGTCGGTCCGCCCGGCGGTAACTACCCGAACTGGATGTGAAGCAACACGGCCCAAAGCGCGTTCGAGAGACTCCTGCACCGTGCTCACCCCCGACTGCACTTGCCATCCATGAAAACGACTCCCATCGTACTCAACGCCGAGCGCATAACGCTGGCCGGCCGACAAGGCATCAGAGTGATCAATCATTGACTTGGCACCGAAAAAAGGTAGGTGATGTAGAATTCACCGCTCAGAATCAGCGACCATTGTACCTCTCACTTCGAACATTTTGAGTGCAAGGGTTGTGTCATTCAATTGGCTCTGAAAGAGCCGAACTGGATCGGAAACAATATTGATGGCAACTGATAACAACGTTCCCGAAAAGCTCGAATCGTATCGAAGCGGACCCGACGAGAGAGGCCACTTTGGGATTTTCGGGGGACGTTTCGTTGCTGAGACGCTGATGCCGCTGGTCTTGGAACTCGAAGCGGCTTACGCCGCCGCGTGCGGGTCGGCTGAATTTCGAGAAGAGTTTGACTACTACGCTGAGCACTACATCGGCAGGCCCAGCCCCCTGTATTTTGCCCGTAGCCTCACGGAAGCACTTGCTGGCGCAAAAGTCTATTTCAAACGCGATGAACTGAATCACACCGGAGCACACAAAATCAATAATACGCTCGGGCAGATTCTGCTTGCCCAGCGAATGGGTAAAACACGAATCATTGCCGAGACAGGTGCGGGCCAGCATGGCGTCGCGACCGCGACCGTGTGTGCCTTGTTCGACCTGCCCTGCGTTGTTTATATGGGCGCTACCGACATCGAACGCCAGGCCCCTAATGTGTTTCGGATGAAACTTCTCGGCGCTGAGGTGATTCCGGTAACCAGCGGAACCGGCACGCTCAAAGACGCAATGAATGATGCCTTGCGCGACTGGGTGGCAAACGTTGAAGACACTTTTTATATTATCGGAACAGTGGCTGGTCCTCACCCCTATCCGGCCATGGTCCGGGACTTTCAAAGCGTGATCGGCCGTGAGACCCGTGAACAGATACTAAGTGCCGAGGGCCGGCTGCCCGATGCCCTCGTAGCCTGTATCGGTGGCGGCTCCAACGCCATGGGCCTGTTCCATCCCTTTCTTGATGACCCCGTCAGGATGATTGGAGTCGAGGCAGGCGGGCTCGGCGTTGATACCGATCAGCATGCCGCTTCACTGACCGGTGGGCGGCCCGGTGTGCTGCATGGTAACCGCACTTACCTGCTACAAAACGATGACGGCCAGATCAACGACGCTCATTCCATCTCAGCGGGATTGGATTACCCGGGGATCGGCCCAGAGCATTCCTGGCTGCATGATGTCGGTCGGGTGGAATATGTATCTGTCACAGACACTGAGGCCTTGGATGCTTTCCAAATGTGCTGTCGGACCGAAGGGATTATCCCGGCTCTGGAACCCGCACATGCTTTGGCCCATGTTCGAAAATTGGCTCCCGAGCTCGAAAAAGACCAAATCATTGTTATGAATTTGTGTGGTCGGGGGGACAAGGATATTTTTACAGTTGCACGCGCGCTGGGGATCAACTTGTGACTTCACAAATCCGTCCAGATCGGCTCGCTGATACTTTCCTTGGGCTCGCTGAAATGAAACGAGGCGGCCTGATAACTTTTATTACCGCTGGCGACCCTGATCCGACTACCAGCCTCGCTCTAATGAAACGTTTACCTCAATCGGGGGCGGATATCATAGAGTTGGGCATGCCATTCTCTGATCCCATGGCAGACGGCCCGGCCATTCAGGCGGCCAGTTTAAGAGCGCTAAAGCAGGGCGCCTCACTCAGACAGACTCTGGATATGGTATCGGAATTTCGAACCGCTGATCAGCGCACCCCGGTAATACTGATGGGGTACTTCAATCCTATCTATCAGTATGGAACAACCCGATTCGTCAGTGACGCAGTAAGCGCAGGCGTTGACGGTCTCATTCTGGTCGACCTACCAGTTGAGGAGGATGATGAACTGTGCGACCCAGCCCGGACCGCTGGCCTACACTGGATACGACTGGTGACACCAACCACTAACGATAAGCGCTTGGCCAAAGTTTTACAAAATGCCAGCGGTTTTGTCTACCACGTATCTATTGCTGGAATCACCGGTACTCGTTCAGCCAGTTCCGAGTCTATCGACGATGCGATCAGCCGACTACGAACTCATACGACCCTTCCGCTCGCAGTAGGATTTGGAATTAAAGATCCCGCGCAAGTCCGCACCGTGACCGCCTCGGCTGATGTCGCGGTGGTCGGTTCTGCTATCATTTCGGAAATTGAGAACAATCTGGATGAGCAGGGTCGACCCCTACCGGCTCTGCTGGATAACGTCTGCTCGCTGGTCTCTAACCTGGCGAGCGGGGTTCGTCTGTAATAACCCTTTCCTTAATTAATTGAGAACTCGCCCGGGCACTTTCGATCAGGTTGTCTCTATATCTGCTAGCAGTGCTTGTGCCCTGGTTATCTGCGCCGGATCACCTTCCCGGACGACCGCCTCTAGCAGTTCTCTTGCAGTCTTGACATCACCTATCTCTAGATAGGCGCTGGCAAGATCCAGTTGGGTAGCCGATTCCGCGCCGGCCAAAAGTTCCGAACTGGAGAGTGTGTCGTCGAGCACCTCTGGCGTTACGGCGGGCATGGGGTTGTCCCTAAGGCTTTCTTCCGCGGGCAAGGGGACTTCGATGTCGAACTCAATTGCGTCCTCGACGCCTTCCATCACCGGATTCTGTGGAGCCGATGATATTTTTTCGGATTCAGCTCTTGGCATTGTAAGACTCGCATCAGTCTCAATCTCGAATTCCATCCCCTCGTCAAACCCGTCCACGGTCTGGGTGGTAGTCACCGGCGTGAGCGCAACTGGCGCGATCAGGTCATGGTGATTCTCACTTAAGCCTACTGGGGCGCTGTCGCTACTCACGTCTTTCAAGGTCAGGTTCGATGATACGGGAGTGTGGCCGAGCGCAATTACATTAGCCCACTCCGGAGAATTTGGCTCAAGAATCGCTGAAAGCTCTTGGGTTAGGCGGTCAAACTGCTCCTTTTGTCCAAGGGCCTGGTACACCTCGAGCAATTTAATCTTAAGCTCGCTGCGTTCAGGAGTCCGCCGTATCGCATCACGCAGGGTCTGTTCCGCCTGCGCACCGCGGCCATAGGCAAGGTAGATCTCAGCCTCTGCCAGTGGGTCTACTTCATCGCTTTGTACCGCGACGCCTCGTTGGGTCTCGATCTCGGTTACAAACCCTGCGCCCATACTTTCTTCGCGCTGGCCGGGCTCCTGTTGTGCTGTTGGATCAGGCGCCGGCTCGGTCGCTCGTGAACGGAAGATCGAGCCTTTCTGAAGCCGATCCGGGCTCGGCGTGCCGCCCCTTTCCTCAAAGTCGATCCTGCGACCCCCGCGACCCCTGCGACGGCGTATCAGGATCCAGCCAAGCAGTAAGACCAACAGGCCCAGTAACAAAGGCATGTTTCCTGAGTTGCCGATAGAGCCTGGGGCATATGCTTTGAGCGTCGCAGCAAACTCGAGCCCAACATCAGCCCAGCCAACCACTTTGGGGATCACAAACTGTCCCCACTCGGCAGCCCAATCCAGTGCCTGCACCGGATCTTCCCACGGGGGAGCCGCTGTCGGTTGAGCGGCTTCGCCTGAAGCCAATGCG
>JBBWVW010000106.1:0-7848 GCA_050256425.1 Arenicellales bacterium
TTTTCACGGTTGCCTCTGATGATTCACGCCGCCTCAGCTAAAGCCCACTGCCGATGATCAGCATAACCTCGATGACAGCAACCCTGTGCGGCGCTTCAAAATAGAGCATCAATCCCCATATAACGGCACACGGCATCGCAACATATGCAAATGACGCAATCACAGACGCTAAAGCCAGGCGGTAACCGCCTAGGGATAGGCATCTGCTTTTGGCAGATGTGAGGGATTGCACCATTAATGGACCCGAACCCTAGGCGTTGTCTGTTTTAGATCAGTGCTGTTATCCCTAATGGCCAGGTTGCCTCCTGCTCTTCTCTTTTGAACCCACAGTACACAATTTGCACTCTTACTAGTATGTGTTTTCAAGCTCCTATACCATGCAACAGCCACAGGATACCCAAGTTGGCCTGTCAACTCTGCCATGCAAACGATATTATGGTCGCCCTATCCTGCTAAATGAACCGTCAAAACTAATCTCCTGATATCTCAATGACTGACAACACACACGCCTTAAACGAGGCTGTAGTCACGACCGATTGGCTCGCGCAGCACCTAACCGATCCGGATCTTCGAGTCTTCGACTGCACCACACATCTTATTCACCAATCAAGCCCGGAGTCCGACGCGCCGTATGTCGTTCAGTCAGGCAAAAATGACTACGATAAAGCACATCTCCCCGGCGCCGCTTTTATCGATTTGCAACAGGACTTATCCGACACCGCTAGCCCTTATCGTTTCACCTGCCTTCAGGCGAATGAACTTGCAAAAAGATTTGGCAGACTGGGCATTGGAGACAACACCACCGCGGTACTGTACAGCCAAACCACACCGCAATGGGCTACCCGCATCTGGTGGTTACTGAGGACTATAGGCTTTGACCGAGCGTGCGTGTTGAACGGGGGCCTCACCCGTTGGCAAACAGATGGGCGCGCTGTTTCACGCAAGACCACTATCCACCCACCGGCTTCACTGACAACACAACCACGTAACGGGCTGCTCGTGGACAAAACGACCGTGTTATCCGCTATCGATGACGACAACACCTGCACCATCAATGCGCTACGCGCCGTTCAACACGCCGGACTTGATAACGGAGAGTTCGGTCATTACGGCCGACCCGGCCGCATCCCGCACTCGGTTAATGTCCCAACCAATGAGTTGGTGGACTCTGCGACGATGGAATTCCTCCCCAGCGAGGAGATTCGCTCCCGCCTCCATGCGGTCGGCGCCAACGAGGCAGATCATGTGATCACTTATTGCGGCGGCGGTATTGCTGCCAGCACGACTGCCATGTTCCTCGTTCTCTTCGGCCATCCCCATGTCAGTTTGTACGACGCATCGTTGAGCGAATGGGCTATCGATCGAAACTTACCAATGGTCACTGATTCGACAGACTAATGCTTATTTCTCCCCTCGCTGGTCCTGCGGCGTCAAGCCCGCCCGTTCCACCGATCGCCGATGCCCCCGGCCAATGGCCTCAGTGCCAAAACGATGGGTAATTCGATCCAGCACATCATTGAACTCGCCCTGCAGCTTGCCCGGAACCGAGCCAACAAGTTTTAGCTGATGCTCCTCAATATCAACGAGATTGGTGACGCCTACGCTCAATAGCCGCATGGGCTGCTTGAAGGCGGCCCGCGACCAAAGCGCACGGGTCGCGGCTGCGATGGGTCGACCCCGGTATTTTGGCGTATGGCGTTGTTCAATCGATGTGTAAAACGCGCCCATGTCTTCGTGCAATAACATGTCAGGACAGGCATCGCGCGAGCGTATTCATTGCTAAACGGGGTTGAAGTCCCTTGCATCACTAACTGGTGGTTCTCAGCCCAACGGAAGACGCGCCACCGGCAAGTGCCTACAATCGCCGTCTAACGCCCCATTTATTGAAAATGAATCTCATGTCCAATCCAGTCGCTATGGAACTTGCGCCCACCGGGGCTTTGCGCGCCGCCATCAACCTCGCCAACTTTCTTCTGGTGACAGGCAAAAAAACCAATGGAGACCCCGATGGGGTAGCGCCCGATTTGGCCACTGCCATCGCAGATGACCTGGGGGTCAACATCAAGTACGTGCCTTTCGCCACGCCGGGGGAGTTGGCCGATGCGGTCAGTGATGGCGCCTGGGACATCGGGCTGATTGGCGCAGAACCTGCTCGCGCCGAGCACATCAAATTTACCGCGGCGTACGTCGAGATCGAAGCCACCTACCTTGTCCTCGAGGGCTCACCTTTAAAACAACTTGAAGACATCGATCGACCGGGGATTCAGATTGCCGTCTCTGCCCGCAGCGCCTACGACTTGTATCTCACGCGTCACCTGAAGCACGCCAAACTTGTCCGCGCTGAGGGGCTCGATGCATCATATGAGCTTTTCGTGCAAGAAGGTCTCGACGCTCTGGCTGGGCTCAAACCACGTTTGTTATCTGATGCCGAAACCCTGGGGCAGGCGCGGCTACTCGAAGGCCAATTTACTGCGGTTCAACAAGCCGTTGGAACCCCTACCGATCGTAAGGAGAGCGCGGCTTATCTTCGATCATTTATCGAGACCGCCAAAGCCTCGGGGTTAGTAGCGCAATTAATTTCTCATCACCGGGTAAAGGGTCTGTCCGTCGCTCCAGCGGTCTAGCAAACACCTGTCGTAGTCTGCCAGCCACTTATACCGAAAACCTCTATGCGTTTTAGGTATGTGCTGGATAAGTTGTCCTTTTCAGGCAGGCTAGCCTCGCCGTTGCTAAGGGGCCACATACCCTTGTCGTAGTAATAAGATATAGGCGCACGCTGGACACTCGCACTAAAAACAAGCGCCTCAGCCACTTTGCCTCCAGTCTTATAGTTCTGGTACTGCGGCAACGTGATTGCAAACAAAATACCAATGAGCGCTACTACGATCATTACCTCGACCAGAGTAAACCCGCGCTCTTTTTTGGTCATCGCCCTCGCCCGTTTAGGATCGTTATGTCTTTTCCTTGGTTTCGGTTGGAAAACCCTGTTTCTTCCACTGGATGTAGCCCCCTGCCATGTGGCAGACGGGGCTCAAACCCATGGCCTGAACCGACTGGGCGGCCAACGCCGAACGCATCGCGCCAGCGCAAAAAAAGACAAATCGCTTACCCGACTGGAACACATCACGCGCGTAGGGGCTATCTGGATCGACCCAGAATTCCAGCATGCCGCGCGGCGCATGGACAGCACCGGGTATGGCCCCGTCACGCCACAGTTCACGAATATCACGAATATCGACGAGGACGACATCATCGTCTTCCAGATGAGAATGCACTTGATCAAGAGACCAGGTTTCCACTTCTTTCTCGGCTTCGGCGCACAATGCTTTAATGCCTTTAGTAATCATCACGTTTTCTCCATAACATCGTACCGCTTTGCCTTAATTGAGCGCCTGGGCTGTGCTTAGGCCACTTTTTCCTAACCGGTGGTGCCCGTAATGGTGGGAGTAGCATCCCACTTTACAAGTTGCTCTATCAAATAAAAATCTGCGATCTACCATATAGGTTGCCGCCTGACAGCACTGCAGCACAAGATTCAGGGATTGTGCCAGCGCCCACCAAGCACCCTTGCATAACCGGTTAGCCGCGTATTACCTGTACGGATGAGGCCTTCCACATCGGTGAACTCGAAACTGCCCTCATCCAGATGTAAAACGGTCACATCGCCCGGGCTGCCCGGCACTAAAGACCCTAACTCGGGTCGGCCGATGGCAGTTGCCGGACCACTGGTGCTGGCTGCGATGACATCATTCAAAGAAACCCCGAGTGCTAGAAACTTTGACAGCGTGTTGAGCTGACTCTGCGCACTGCCGTCTATGCTCAACACATGCACGTCACTTGAAATGCACTCGGGCAAAAAACCAGCGCTGATCATTGCTTCTGCCGTGACAAATCCGAACGAACCCTGTCCGTGCCCGATATCGAATATCACACCCCGCTCCCTTGCTGCAATGATTTCTTCCCGAACAGCGCCATCTCGCATTCTGGCAGGTGCGTTAGGAAACGGACGAAAACAATGAGTCAGAATATCGCCTTTACGCAAGCGGGAGACGACTTGCAAACGACTGGGAGGTGGGTTGTCGAGATGGCACATCACGGGCAAGCCCAACTCATCTGCCACTTCCAATGCCAGATCCAGCGGCGCTGGACCTTGTCCGTCGCTTGCCGTCATCCCCACCCGAACTTTTATTCCTACGATGTCGTCGGGATAAAGCGACGCAATGTTTAGACATGCGGCAGGATTCAACAGTCGTAGATCGCCACACTCTCCGACCATGACCTCCTTACTGAACGCAAATATGCCCGGGAATGAAATATTGAGAAATGCAAGAATCCTCGTTTCGGCAGGTTCGATGACATGCTTTAGAAAACCCGTAAAGTTCCCCGCACCGGCAGTTCCCGCATCGATCAATGTGCTTAAACCGGATGCCTTTGCATATCTATCGGGCTCAATACCGATTGCTGCACCGCCCCAATAAACATGCGTGTGTAGGTCAATCAGTCCTGGGACAACCAGGCAACCGGTCAGATCGCGACTCTCTAGCGCCTCGCTGGCAGGAATAGTATCCTGAATAATGGCTACAGAACTCCCTTTGAAAGCAATATCACAGACCTTGTCAAGGCCTGCCTGAGGATCGATCACGCGTGCCCGTTTCAAAACCAGATCGTACATCGATGAGTTCCCCTGCCCGGGTGGGCTGTCCTGTCAATCACTTTCGTCATTCTGACGCGATTTGCCCAACGCCGTCTTCTCTAATTTGCTTGGATCGACTCAGGTCCAGCCAAGCCCGGCACTTTAGACGGCAACTATTTGGGAGTTATGGAACTTACGTTAACGATTTAATAATTTAGCAATCAGTTCGAGTCGTTCCGGGCTCATTCTAAACTTCCAATCTCCAAGAGTCCCTCAATCGTTTTATCACGCACTTCTTTACTGAGTATCAATCTTTCAAATCTAGTTCTCGAAAAGCCATTGGTTTTTGCCCGCGAGAGATATTCTTCAGCTAACTCTTTGTTACCTTTTTGATGTTCGAGAAAAGCAAATATCGCCAAGGCGTTTGGATCCATGTCTTTGGCTTCTATGTTATTACCGATAAGTTTATAAATTTCCGCTATCTGGCCAGACTCATATAGTTTGCTAACCAGATGCCCTGTGATAAACCAACCAGTGTCATTCGGCACTAGTTTTAAAGCACTTCTATTGGAATCTATAGCTTTCTTCAAATCACCACACGTGTGATAAACCCTCGCACCTATAGTGAGAGTATCAGCAGTACTACCGATTTCTTCTACCTTAGTCATATCTTTAAGAGAGGCATCACAACCTCTGTCTAGAAGCTGCAATCCAATTAAGGCTCTCGCAGCATATGCATCTGGGGATTCTGGAATTAATTCAACAACTTCGTTCGTTACAAATCTAAGCCTCTCTAAATCTTTTTCTTTATCTGTACTGAATTGCATGAATATTCTTTGGTAGATTTGCCAAGCTTCCAACAAATACATAATACTTTCTTGGTGATCAACAGTTTTTAATTCATCAAGCATTCTCTGTGAGTTTAAATAGCCTTCTTTTGTAAAGGTCCGCCATTCATCACGCCAGTTCAAAAATTTGGTAAAATCTTCGATAGATTTCCACTTAGAAGCCCATGTCTTTCCTTGGCGACTTCCGACACCCATGTTTATCTGCAGTTCATTCAGAATCGCGTTACTTAGATCGTCTTGTACTTTGAAAATTTCTTCTAAATTAAAGTCGCGCTTTTTTGAAACTGCAACTTCCCCTAACTTTAGGTCGGTAATGTCAAGATTTAACCTCGCATTGTCTCCCATTACCTGGATGGACCCTCGAATTACAAAATCCACACCGTATTGATCTCGAATTTCTGCATCTAGCATTCTTGTTTTTCCAACATGATAACTAGTACTACTTGATAAAACTCTTATCGCTTTATATTGGGAAAGCGTCGAGATCATACTTTCAGTTATCCCAACTCCAAAGGCTTCTTGATCTTCCGATAATCCGGACGCTTTTATTGGAGCGACAAGTATGCTTGGTTTTGAAGATGTGGCTGAAGCAGTTTCGATAGAGGGTTTTTCTTCAGTGGTGTTGGTAAAATAATAAATGCCAAAAAGTCCTAAAATAAGTGTTGCAGCAATAGCTCCGAACAGCGGCCACTTGGACGTTGATTGGGTTTTGAGTTTCCTCGTTTGCGATGCGTCCAGAACAACATCAACCGCATGCACAACGGTGTCCTTGACTTTTTGTTCTCCTATATCATTAAAGTGGAAATCCGTCTTCTTGTTCACGATCTCATACACGTTTTTTGACAGACAGATTCCACCTGGCTGCGCAAGCGCCTCCAACCGCGCAGTGACATTTACACCATCCCCATAAAGATTATCCCCCTCGATGACCACATCGCCCATGTTGACGCCTATCCTGAATTGCATCATTTCCTCTTCACCGACGGAATTGTTTCGTTCCTTGATTGTCTTTTGAAACTCTGAGGCGCAGATCACCGCTTCAACTGCACTTTGAAACTCTGCAAGGACCGAATCTCCGGCTGTATTGAAGATTCTTCCGTGATGCTCGTTTATTAAACCTTCAATGATGTTTCGGCATGCTTTGAGATTCTTGAGGGTCTGGTCCTCATTTTCTTCCATCATGGAGCTGTAACCTACAACATCTGTTGCAAGAATTACTGTGACCTTACGTTCTGATTTTGTCTCAGCCATGACTAAAACTCCGATAAAGGTTTAACGAGAATTTCTGAATCGATCTTGAGCCGCAATTTGTTCCAATACAAAAATTGATGTTGTTCGAAAGGGTTTTAGGGCAAGCAGACTTCGTCTATCTACTTGGATGGTCGGTCTATTCTAATGGTAAGAAAGTGACAAATTGGCCTTCTTCCGGAAAAGGCTCCAGCCGAAGTTTGACTATTGGAAAGCCTGAGAGAAACTCCGACGCCACCCAAGGGGTCGCCCTTCAATACATAAGGTAAAGGAGTTTACTTTCAACAGACTCAGGGCCTTCTCTATGACTCGGGCAATGGTTTAAGCCCCTGTGGTGACTTCTCAAGGGCAAACCCCTGAGTTAGCCGAAAGACTGCACGAGAAAGTTCAGCAACACCTTAACTAATAGTGTGTTTGGCCTCAAAGGCTCCTGATTGTGAGACCCAGAAATCCTTTATTTATGGTGCTTTATGGATAGGTCCGGTATAGGGGAAAGCACTTAGTAAAGGTTCAGCAGGGTTAGAAAGTCATCATTTGATTGGGATTCCGTTAAATATCTCTCTATAACCCTTGGCCATTCTGTCAGGCCATTTTCTTAACGATATCTTCTACTCTTAAATACGTATAGCGCATCTGCTTCATCTGGCTACCGCGTCTGGGTCAAGCCTGTGAAAAACATCAGATCAAAGGGTGGTCTGGTCGAGATCCGATCGCAACGCTGTCGCAGCTTTATTATCCAGCGGAGTCAGAGGGGGGCGAAGCCGCAGCCAGGCGTCATCACCGGATGACCAGGCGGCGTGCTGTTTAAGCGCAGAAACCAAGGGGTGTCGACCGAATACTTCGCGGATCGCAAAGGCTTGCTCCTGCAGGGCATGCGCGGATGAATCGCCACTAAGGCAACTGTCAAATATTTTCCGGATACCCTGGGGGTTGGCATTGGCTGTCGCTGAGATACAGCCTGCACAACCATTTTCCAGGGTTGCGAGAAGATGTGTTTCGTTACCCGGGAAGATAGCAATCTGCGGAAACCGAGAAGCGAGCTCGAGGGTATGTTCAAGATCACTGGAGCTGTCTTTAACCCCGGCAATGGTTTCTGGAAAATGCTCACAAAGCATGGCA
>JBBWVW010000107.1:0-8442 GCA_050256425.1 Arenicellales bacterium
GGCCACTGCGTCTATCGGCGCTCATTTCTGCCCGCCCGAACAAGCCCAGGCTCAGAAAAAAGCCCTCGGCTTTCAGCCGAGGGCTTTATTGCCTGATTAGGCGTTTACGAACTTATTACGGTACTCAGTACGTACGTCCGCGTACCACTGTGGCTCTTTGGGCCATGGCCAGAGCTTAGCCAGCGAGTCGCCGGGGTAGATCTGGTTGAACCATTTGCCGTAATCAGGACTCGCGTGCTGATCAGCGCCCAATACAGCGGAGTTGTAGCCATGTTGTCCCCAGTCAGCGATACCGCCGCCGTCAATCGACCGCCCCGCAGCTTTTGCGTCGAAGCAGTAATCCAGGAAGGCGTAGGTCTCGTCGACGTTTTCTGCCGCTGAAGAAATACACAGACCATCCACCCATGCCAGCGATCCTTCGATTGGTGCCCGATAAATGACAGGCTTGCCTTCCTTCATCTGCACAGTAGGCGGGCCATCCCAGGTCTGCCCCACGACGACGCCACCGCTCATGAAGCCGTTCTTCTGACTATCGGCATCGTTCCAGAACAGTTTAATCTGACTCTTATGCTTGATGCAGAAATCAGTGACTACCTGCCAGGTCTTACGCATGATCGCCTCATCCGCATACGCCGCCCGCATAGCGCCTGGATCCAAGGCGCCCGTGGTTTCCAAATACAAGCCTGCCCCGAGCATACCCGAGTGCGGGCGCATCATGGTTTTACCCTCTACATCACTTTGCCAGACATCTCCATAACTTGGCATTTCTCCGTCACGCGGCGGTGTCCACTTGTCGGTGCGCCATGCAATTCCTTCAGTGCCCCATATCTGAGGCAACCAATGAGAGCCTTTCCCACCAAAGCTCCACTCGTTATCGCCTACCGCAAGCATCGCCGGGTTCAGGTTCTTAACATTAGGAATACGGCCATAATCGATTGGTTGAAGCAGACCCAATGGCTCCCACTGTAACGATCGCATGTTAGTTGGACTGCAGACATCGAAACCCTTGCCCTTGGTCGCTTTCATCTTATTGATGATTTCTTCGTTTGAACCAATGCCGGTGAAATTAACGGTAATCCCGGTTTCTTCCTTAAAGGAATTAAGGAATCCCGGCGGACAATAATCCGACCACAACAGCACGTTGACTTCAGCCGAAGCCGCAAGCGCCTTTGAACTGATGATCCACGGGCCTACGGCTGCGGCCGTTGACACCGCGGCAGACCGCTTAACGAATGATCGACGACCCGCGTCTACCGCAACTCCCTTCTTATTTTTCTCCAGACTCATATTTCTCCTCCAGTTGGTTATTTACCCCCAAGCCTGCGCGCTATGCGCCAGGACCGGGCCCATTCACGTTGATGCCAAATCCTGATCAAACCGCGATTCAACAAGGACGTATAAATAAATAATAAATTCGAGTCAACGCTCTCTTAACGCCATTCTAATACCACCGGATCAATACATGGCAAGTATTCAATGAAGTTTCGTAATCTTCAAAAAGCCTAGCCCATTTAACCAATTTCCAGGCTTGAAGCCCTTAGTACTGGGCCAAGGTCTTTCGGATAATCTCGCAGATGCTATCCACATGGTGCCGTTCACTGATGAGCGGCGGAGCAATCAACCCCGAATCCCCAGTCATCTTGATGTGCAGCCCGTTATGAAAGAGTCTTTTCTGAAAATCCAGACCTCGCACCCCGGGCGCACCCATAGTCGCTAGATCAATACCAGCAAATAACCCATAACCACGGATATCGGTAATTAGGGAGATATCGCTCAGCGCGAATACCTGGTCGAGAAAATAGCCCGAAAGGTCCGCAGCTCGGTCAATCAACCCCTCTTTTTCGAAGATATCCATGGTCGCGATACCCGCGGCACAAGCGCCTGGATGAGCGGAATAGGTGTATCCATGAAAAAACTCAACGGCACCTTCCGGCGAAGCGTCCATGAAAGCTGCGTGCACCTTATCGCTGACCGCCACTGCACCCATCGGCTGGGCCGCATTGGTCAAAGCCTTGGCCATGGTCATGATATCGGGGATAACGCCGAAAGCTTGCGACGCAAAAGGAGTGCCCAATCGGCCAAAACCACAGATCACTTCGTCAAAAATCAGCAAGATACCGTGGGCATCACAAATCTCACGAAGGCGTTCGAGGTAGCCCCGAGGCGGCACCAAGCAACCCGTGGAGCCGGCGACAGGCTCGACAATGCAAGCCGCAATCGTATCGGGACCATAGTTCATGGCCGCGCGTTCAAGATCCTCAGCAAGATCCACCCCGGTCTCAGGCTGGCCTTTAACAAAACGATTCTCAGGCAGCCAGGTATGGCGCATATGCACCACCCCCGGAACACCGGGACCAAACGACTGACGGTTCTTTATCATCCCACTCAAAGAGACGCCTGCCAGGTTTACCCCATGGTAGGCCCGTTCGCGCGACACGAAGCGCTGGCGTTGGCCCTCGCCCCGCGCATAGTGATAGGCATAGGCGATCTTCATTGCGGTGTCGACCGCTTCGGATCCGGAATTGCCAAAGAAAATATGGTCCAAGCCATCAGGGGTCAGTTTGGCGACCCGCCGAGACAACTCAAATGCCAACGGTTGTGCCATCTGAAATGGTGGCACGTAGGCGGATTCTTTAAGCTGGCTGTAGACAGCCTCCGCAATCTCAGGCCGGCTATGACCAGCAGCGCAACAGAAAAGCCCAGAGGATCCGTCGAGAATTCTCCCCCCGGCGTCGTTATACATATAAACCCCCTCGCTGCGCACCACGATTCTAGGATCTGACTTGAAATCCCGGTTCGAAGTGAAGGGCATCCAGTAGTTCTCGAGAAATTCCGGGTCGTATTTCATGATATTTCCTTTGGCAAATGCGCCTGCTATAGTTGCTGGGAGATGAGTAAGATCCCTGCTGTCGGGGTCCAAGGTAATCTTCCCACGCACCCTGAGGTAGGGCCAGTTCCGTGTGCCCGATGAGTCCAGTGATTCCAGACCGCCTGTTTGAATTACCGCGCAACGGGCAATCGAGTCTGCAGGCCCAAATCCGGGAAATGCTCGTCAGCGCAATACTTGATGGTCATATCCCGCCGGGCACACCCATGCCTTCGGGTCGCAAACTTGCCGAGCAACTCAAAGTTGCCCGCAATACTGTTGTGCTGGTTTATCAGCATCTGGTTGACGAGGGCTTCCTGGTCGCCCGGGAACGTAGCGGTTATTTTGTCAGCGAAGACATTCTGCTCGACCGGGTAAAGGCACCCCCATCGGAGACAGTCAAACAGGACACCATTGACTGGGAGACGAAATTACGATTTCGACCCACGGCACAACGAAATCTCACCAAGCCAGAAGACTGGCAGCAATATCCCTATCCATTTATCTATGGTCAGATCGACGCCAGCCTCTTCCCGGTAAATGAGTGGCGCGATTGCTGTCGGGATGCCGGCAGCATCGGCGCGATACACAAGTGGTCAGGCGACCAAGTTGACCAGGATGATCCGGAACTGATCGAGCAAATCCACACACGCATATTGCCCAGACGCGGAGTGTGGGCGCAGCCTGATGAGATCCTTGTTACGCTGGGCGCGCAACAGGCGCTGTATCTTATTGCAGATCTGTTGTTGACGGAAGATCAGGTGGTCGCCATGGAGGAGCCTGGTTATCCGGATGCACGCAATATCTTTGCGGCCCGTACGGCCCGCATTGAAGCACTCGCGGTGGATGACAAAGGACTGGTTCCTGGATCAGCGCTTTCGCATTGCCAGTGCCTGTACCTCACTCCCAGTCACCAGTTTCCAAGCACAGTTACGTTGAGCCGTGAGCGACGCGAAGCGCTACTGGCAAGAGCCCGGCAAGACAAATTCGTCATCATTGAAGATGACTACGAAAGTGAACATAACTTTCTGGGTGACCCCACACCCGCACTCAAAAGCCTGGACCGGGACGGCGTCGTGATCTATATCGGAAGCCTGTCCAAAACGCTCGCGCCGGGATTACGGATCGGCTTCATGGTTGCCCCAGCAGAATTTATTCGAGAAGCTCGCGCGCTACGGCGACTCATGAGTCGCCATCCGCCAGCGAACAACCAGTTGATCGTCGCCCAGTTCCTCAAGCGCGGCTATCACGATGCCCTGGTCCGACGCCTAAGTCACTCACTGCGGGATCGATGGCATACGCTACGCGACGCGCTCAATCAGCACCTGCCAGAGTGGACAGTGAGCCCTTCGACTGGCGGCTCATCATTTTGGCTCAAGGGGCCACCAGGACTGGATGCACGACAACTACACCAGGATTGCGCGGCCCAGGGCATCCTATTTGAAGCAGGAGATGTCTTTTTTCTGGCCCAGCCCGCGCCGCAAAACTGCCTGAGACTGGGATTCTCATCTATCCCGGTTGATCGTATCGAGCCTGGTATCTCCAAACTGGCGGACGTGGCGCGATAATTCGCTAACTCGCAAGGAGTTGGTCCGCAGGTCTGGATCAGTTGATCTGACAACCCCCACGGCCATTACCCGCGGCTGGGCCAGCAGGTGGCGTCGGATTGTTTAGGGTGCCCTGCCGTGTCACGTTGCCGCGAGTTGCCAGACGATCCAGCGGGCTTTGTAGCGGAGTATCACCGGGTAACGCGCCGCTGCGCTCACACAGTTCACCCCAGGTGCGAAGTACTTCACACCTGCAGTGACTAACCTTTTCCACCTTAGGCCCATTTGCCAGCGCAGCGATAGTCCTCGGCAGGCGTAGATTGATTTCCAAAACGGTCACAGTTAGGTTTATAGATACATCAGGCTTGGGAACCCACATCTGGCACACCGTATGACATCACGCTGGCCCTATGCGTGGGTGCTTACCTGTTCTATGGTTCGCCGTCCAAATACCCAGCGCATATCCGGGTCCCGGCAACACACTGGGTAGTCAAATCCGACACGAAGATCGAAAGTCTCGTCAAGAGACGTATCTCCACCGGTACCCTGGCCTACTTCTACGCGATTCCAGATCACAGGAGAAAAATATGAAAATGAGCACTGAAGAAGCGTTTGTCAAAGTTCTACAAATGCACGGAATCGAGCATTCTTTTGGCATCATTGGCTCTGCCATGATGCCGATATCAGATCTTTTCCCAGCTGCCGGTATTAAGTTCTGGGATTGCGCGCACGAGTGTAACGCGGGAATGAGCGCCGACGGCTATTCGCGGGTGACCGGCAAAATGAGCATGGCCATTGCCCAGAACGGGCCGGGCATTACTAACTTCGTCACGCCAGTCATAACCGCTTACTGGAACCACACCCCGTTACTGCTGGTGACCCCCCAGGCTGCGAACAAGACCATAGGCCAGGGTGGCTTCCAGGAAGTAAAGCAGATGGCGATATTCCAGGACTTGGTCTGCTACCAGGAAGAGGTTCGCGACCCAACCCGGATCGCTGAAGTGCTCAACCGTGTCATCGAGAAAGCCCGAAGAGGTTCGGCGCCAGCGCAAATCAATGTGCCGCGCGATTACTGGACCCAGGTTATAGATATTGAACTGCCTCAAGTTATTGAGGTGGAGCGCTCTCCCGGCGGCGAGAATGCTATTGCCAAGGCCGCGGCACTTCTATCCGACGCCAGTTTCCCGGTCATCCTCAACGGGGCCGGTGCCGTGCTAAGCGGCGCTATCGAAACGTCCGTATCCCTCGCCGAAAGACTGAGCGCGCCGGTGTGCTGCAACTACCAGCACAACGATGCCTTTCCCGGTTCACACCCCCTGGCTGCCGGACCGCTGGGCTACAACGGCTCCAAAGCTGCAATGGAACTGATTTCCAGGGCTGACGTAGTCCTCGCACTAGGTACGCGCCTGAACCCCTTCTCAACCCTGCCCGGTTACGGAATTGACTATTGGCCCAAAGATGCACGCCTGATACAGGTAGATATCAACGCCGATCGCATTGGCTTAACCAAGAAAGTAGATGTGGCTATCCAAGGTGACGCCCGACGGGTCGCCGAGCAGTTGCTTGCACAACTGAGTTCCAGCGCAGGCGGCCAAGGGCGTGCCCAAAGGACAGATCTGATCGCAAAGTGCAAGTCCGACTGGGCGTCAGAGCTTGCCGGCATGGATCACGAGCAAGATGACCCAGGGACTACCTGGAACCAACGCTCGCGGGACAGCAATCCTGAGCGTATGTCACCGCGACAGGCATGGCGTGCCATCATGCAAGCCCTACCCCGTGAAGCCATTATCTCTTCGGATATTGGTAACAACTGTGCCATCGGCAACGCATACCCGAGTTTCGAGCAGGGCCGCAAATATCTTGCTCCCGGCCTATTTGGCCCATGCGGTTACGGTTTTCCCTCAATCCTCGGCGCCAAGATCGGCTGCCCGGATGTTCCTGTGGTCGGTTTTGCTGGAGATGGGGCTTTCGGGATCTCCATGAACGAGATGACCGCGTGCGGCCGTAACGAGTGGCCGCCGATTACGATGATCATATTCCGTAATTACCAGTGGGGTGCTGAGAAGCGAAACACCACATTATGGTATCAGGACAATTTTGTTGGTACGGAACTTAACGCAGGCGTGGAATACGCCAAGGTGGCCGAAGCCTGTGGGGTTAAGGGTGTTAAAGCTGAGACCATGGAAGAACTCACTGCAGCGCTCAATACCGCTGTCAGCGAGCAGATGAACAGTAATATCACGACCTTTATCGAGGTAGTTCTCAACCAGGAACTTGGCGAACCCTTCCGTCGTGATGCAATGAAGGCACCGGTAGCGGTTGCAGGCATTGACCGTGCCGACATGCGCCCCCAATAGAGCAACCCATGGGATATCGTGAAAACCGCAACTGGCCCTATGGGTCAAAGTGGGCGCGTTATTGTCTGGCAACTGTACGAAAAATCTAATTAGGCGCTATTAGGTGTCATGTTTTAATTAACCGGGAGATTTTTTAAATGTTAATCGGCGTACCCAAGGAAATAAAAAACCACGAATACCGGGTCGGTATGGCACCAGCCAGCGTACGTGAAGCCGTGGCCCATGGCCACCAGGTCATGGTACAGGCCAACGCCGGAGAAGGTATCAGCGCAAGCGATGACGAATATCGAGCAGTGGGCGCGCAAATTGTTGATGATCCGCAAGAAATTTTCGCCAGCGCGGAAATGATCGTCAAGGTGAAAGAGCCGCAGACTAACGAGCGCGCCATGCTACGCCCGGGCCAGATTCTCTTTACCTATCTGCACCTGGCACCGGATCCGGAGCAAACTCGTGACTTAGTCGACAGCGGTGCGACCTGTATCGCCTACGAGACCGTCACGTCGCCTCGCGGTGGCCTGCCTCTGCTCGCACCCATGTCCAAGGTGGCCGGTCGTATGGCCATACAGGCGGGCGCCTATTGCCTTGAGCATCCCCACGGCGGCCTGGGCGTGTTGCTCGGGGGTGTGCCAGGAGTGGACCCAGCCAAAGTGGTCATTCTCGGCGCCGGTGTGGTCGGCACACACGCCACGCACATTGCAGTCGGCATGGGTGCAGATGTCTGGGTGATCGATCGAAGCCCTGAGATCATTGAAACGCACTGGCAACAGTTCGGTCGTTCAACCAATACGGTATTTTCAACCCGAGATGCTGTGGAGCGTCATGTACTTGATGCCGACCTGGTAATCGGTGGCGTCCTGATTCCAGGCGCAGCAGCCCCCAAACTGGTCACAGCCGAGATGGTGCGGGCCATGAAGCCGGGCGCCGTCATCGTTGATGTGGCTATCGACCAGGGTGGCTGCTGTGAAACCTCCCGGCCGACGACTCATGCCGATCCGACTTATCTGGTCGATGAAGTGGTGCATTATTGCGTCGCGAATATGCCCGGCGGCGTCCCGCGCACCTCGACCTACGCACTCAATAACGTCACCCTGCCTCATGTCCTGATGCTGGCGAACAAAGGCTACCACCAGGCCCTCAAGGAGGATCGTCATTTGCGCGACGGCCTGAACGTGCATGAAGGCAAGATCACTTGCCGAGAAGTAGCGCAGCATCTGGGCTATAACTATGTCGACCCAGAAACTGCCCTAGGCTGATCGACTCGCATCCCTGGGGCGCACGACGCTCCAGGGTGCTAATCAGACGGTTCAATCTGCTAGGTAAGCCCGGGCACAATATGGTTGACCTAGTCGAGCCAGGCGCGATCACGGGCCGACATCAAACCCAATCAAGTCATAACGGGGGTGGGCCATCGTAGGCCAGCCAGCGCCGGGCTTCCCATTTGTGTTGGCGCTTAAGGGATCCGCCGGTAGAGAATCCCTGCGGCCATTGCGAAGGCGGCAGTTGGCAAAATGGCCCCCACCAGTGGCGGCATATCATAAACCAGCACGATATAGCCCAACGCCTTGCTGGTGGCAAAAAAGGTAATTCCGATCATGATCCCGATAAAAAGGTTCCGACCCATACCTCCTGAGCGGATACTGCCAAAGACGAACGGGATCGCCAACAACAGCAT
>JBBWVW010000108.1:0-2573 GCA_050256425.1 Arenicellales bacterium
TGCTGAGGATTTAACAGCAGGTGCTGAGCTAAGTGATGAGGAGTTGAATGGTGTGGCTGGTGGTGCCATGTCAATTCATATGGAAAGACGCGTCAAATTTCCAATTAAGGTAGCCGACGGAGATACGAGGCGACCGGGCGCGTATGCACTCATAGTAGCGTTGTAGTGCTTTTTGACTGTTCCCAATAGCGGCTTAACTCCCAGCTCGCCAGCGCACTGATATGGCACGAGTCCGCATGTCGAGATATATTTCCAGACGACACTATCGATAAATTCAAATAGCCACTGTTCTTCTGTATAGGGAGTACTGGTGGACAAGATAACCCGGCCGTTGAAAATCCGCTTTGATGTGTGGACACGATATATCAATAACTAGTTTGGCGATTGGAGCAGATAGGGGTCGATCTCAGACGATTCCAGACTGACCGAAGCTATACTCACGGCACATGTTGCATGGAGTTGATGAGCTGCCATACAGTAGCACTTCTGGTTGGCGAAGCAAGAAGAAAACGATTTTCATAACTCCTGCGATCCGAGCACCAGCAAGCTCTTTGATAGCAGTAGATTCACTGTGCTGATTTGAGTTTCACAAAACAGTTACTCAGACCAAGGAACAATTAATGTCTGAAATTATGAACCGCCAGATTCAGATGGCCTCACGTCCAGTCGGTAATCCTGCTTCAGCGGACTTCTGTCTTGTTGAGGCAAAAATTCCAGATGTGACTGAAGACCATCTGCTGGTTCGAAACCATTTTCTCTCTTTGGACCCCTACATGCGTGGAAGAATGAGCGCTGCCAAGTCCTACGCCAAGCCTGTAGAAGTGGGTGAGGTGATAACGGGCGGCACGGTGGGGCAAGTGGCCAAATCCCGTCACCCCGGTTTTGGTGAAGGTGACCTCGTGGTGGCCAATGGAGGCTGGCAGGAGTACTCGGTAGTAAAGGGGGCTGAATGCAAAAAGGTTAATCCTTCGTGGCCTTCCCCTTCTTTGGCCCTTGGGGTACTCGGTATGCCTGGGGTGACGGCATACACCGGCATGAAGAACGTCGGGAAACCGGTAGCAGGAGAAACCGTTGTGGTGGCGGCCGCTTCTGGAGCTGTGGGTTCAGTGGTCGGGCAGATTGCCAAAATTCACGGTGCCCGGGCAGTTGGGATTGCTGGAACTATGGAGAAGTGTCGCTTTGTTATAGACGAACTGGGTTTTGATGACTGCCTGATGCACAAGGCGTCTGACTTTCCCGAAAAACTCAAAGAAGCCTGTCCAGACAAAATCGATGTCTACTTTGAAAATGTCGGGGGCAAGGTATTTGAAACAGTGGCCCCGTTGCTGAATAATTTTGCACGTATTCCAGTTTGTGGACTGATAGCCCACTACAATGATACCCAGTTGCCCGATGGGCCAAATACCGCGCCGTTGATCTTGCGTGATATTCTGGTCAAGCGCCTTACCTACCGTGGGTTCATTGTCTGGGATTTTGCAGCACAGGAACAAGAAGCCCTTGAGTCTCTGGCAGGATGGATCGACGAAGGCAAGCTAAAGTACCGTGAAGATGTTGTCGATGGTCTTGAAAATGCGCCTGAAGCCTTCATGGGCCTGCTGCAGGGTAAGAACTTCGGTAAGCTGGTTGTCCGTCTTGGATAATCGGGTTTTCATCAGACGTTCTGTTGCATACGTCACGCCAGAAATTTAGGTAGGGGCTTGCTTGTTGGCTCGACACGCAGAATAAATATTTGCTATCGTTAGGTGAGCGGAGGATAGTCTGCCTCTGTTAGCAGCTATCAATTTTTTTACGGCACAGTTCTTGAACTAAGGAGTGAGATCAATGACAACACTAATGAAGAAATCTTTCGATGACCCAGATGACGTGAAAACACCTGAAAAAACTCACGCTGCCACGGTGAATTTCGGGACAGTTGCAGCAACAAAAATTGTGGCTCAGCCCGGTTGGAAATGGTCAGAGTGCATAAAACCCCATGTTGGCGGTGAAAGCTGCCAGGCGGGGCATGTAGGCATGGTTTTACAAGGAACTATTCACGTGGTTTCCGATGATGGATCGGAAATAACAGTCACCGCTGGAGATGCCTATACTTTTGCCCCTGGTCACGATGCTTGGGTTGTAGGCGACGAAGAATTCATTGCTTATGAGTTTAATAATTCGGGTAAAGATTACGCAGTCTGGCAGTCAAACTAAAGAAACAATCATTTGCATCTAGGGGCTTCTTTAATCGAGAGGCTTTTTTTCCTGTTAAGGCGGATTAGATAAGTCGTTTTCTAATAGCGGCGGCATAGCCGAACAAGCATCGTACTCATGGTGCAGCCAGCGTATGTCCAACGGCTGCCTGTCCAGGCTTTGCGCACGGGGCACGGTCGGTACAGTTTGGAAGTGATAGCCATCAGCCACGTGAGCGCGATACCCGGATTACCGAACGACGCGCCCGCAACCGACGGATGATTCTCGCCAGATGCTTACGGTCACTTACCTCAATGGTAAACCGAATTGCAGAATTGCGGTCATCACGCGCTGTCACCAGAACATGGTTGATGTTCGAATCTTCCTCGGCGATCACAGATGCG
>JBBWVW010000109.1:0-2698 GCA_050256425.1 Arenicellales bacterium
CACTTACCCCAATGGTCAAACAGGTTGTCGAATCTTTGTAAACTAACGCCATGACAGAGCAATCGTCAGATCAATCGCAAAGCCAACTGCGCACAGTTGTCAAGATCATCCCGGGCATGGCTACGTCCGATGGTGCCGGAGTCAGCCTGACCCGGTATATCGGCTCAGCGCAACTGGATCACCTCGATCCGTTTTTGATGCTGGATTTTTTCGAGTCGGATAATCCGGATGACTATATTGCCGGCTTTCCTGCTCACCCCCATCGCGGGTTCGAGACAGTGACTTATCTGCTCGCCGGGAGAATGCGCCATGAAGACAGTACCGGACACGGCGGCGTTATCGAGGCCGGCGGTATACAGTGGATGACTGCCGGCCGCGGCATCATCCACTCGGAGATGCCCGAACAGGAACACGGTCGCCTTGCTGGCTTTCAGTTGTGGGTCAACTTACCAGGCCGTTTGAAAATGAGCTCACCCGATTACCGCGAATTTCCCGCCGACGATATCCCTGAAGAGGTTCGCGACAATGGTGCCAGGATTCGCGTGATCACCGGAACGACCTCGGGCGGTACCCAGGGCCCAGTCGCCAACGTGGTAACCCGACCACTGTATTTGGATGTCAGTATGCCCCCGGGCAGTGAATTTATTGAGCCACTGCTGCCAGATCAATCGGCTTTCGTGTTTGTTATTGACGGCACCATAACTATTGGCGGACGCGGAACGCAAAATAGCCGTACGGTATCAAGTCGTCAACTTGCGGTGCTCGGACCCGGGAAACAAGTGAATGTAGTCGCAGATGATCACGCCTGTCGTTTCTTGTTGGTCGCAGGCGACCCGATTGGTGAGCCGGTCTCACGCCATGGACCGTTCGTCATGAACACCCACGAGGAGATTATCCAGGCTGTGCACGACTTCAACGCCGGGAATTTTTAAAGAAACCCCAAATACAGTCCAGCGTATTGGGTAGCCTTGCTCACCCGCGGCATCATCTGCGCCACGATGCGTTTTCACTTGCGAACCAATCAGAAAAGTTTTCCCGAGCGGGTAAGCGCATTCTATAGAATGCGCGGCCATGAGGAACAAAGCGGATGAATTCAAGGGGGTCGCGCTATGCCTTGGCGGCATTATCCTGATCAGCCCGGACAGCCTGTTGCTGCGGTTAATTAATGCCGACGTATGGACGCTGGTTTTCTACCGCGGAGGCCTTTCCGCACTTGGGCTGATCCTCATTACATCGGTGCTGGATCGCCCTCAGGGCTGGAGACGGCTTTTCAGCATCGGCCGACACGGCATAACGGTTGCTATTATTTTTGCAGGCGGCTCTTTATGTTTCGTTTTCGCGATCATGAATACGGCTGTGGCCAACGCACTGGTGATCATGAGCATCTCGCCCCTCATAGCTGCCCTGCTGAGTCACTTTGTATTTCACGAGCCTATCAAGCTTCATACCTGGCTGGCCGCGGTGACTATCGTTGCTGGCCTGGCCCTGGTTTTCTCCGGCAGTATGGAAGCCGGCAGTACCGCTGGCGATCTCGCCGCGCTAGCTGTCAGCTTTGCCCTGGCATTCAACTTTGTCATCATTCGAAAACACCGTGCAATAAGTATGATTCCAGCGATGGCCTGGAGCGGCACGCTCGTCTGCCTGGTAACCTGGCCTATTGCCACCCCGACAAGTATCCACGGGCAAGCGTTGGCCTTTATGCTACTGCTGGGACTGGTGATCGTGCCCGTGAGTGTGGCGCTGATCACTTTGAGTCTAAGATATATCTCTGCGCCGGAGGCAAGCCTCATCATGCGCCTGGAAGCGTTGCTTGCGCCACTTTGGGTCTGGCTGGTACTGGGAGAGATACCGAGCCAGCAGACACTGATTGGCGGCAGTCTCATCATTGCCACCCTGGTCGGTTTGTCCGTAGCAACGCTTTATTCCCAGCCCACGCGCACACCATGACTGCCTACGCGACAATCCCAGCGCGCACGTTCTCGGAGCGTTTCGCGGTGCCGCTGATTGCCTGCAGCAGCCTGTTAATCTCCGTCAACGGCTTCATGCTGCGCAGTATTGAAACAGCAAACGAGTGGCAGGTTATTTTCGGACGCCAGGCGTTCTTTACGTTCGCGGTGCTGGCTATACTGATCTTGCGTTACCGCTGGCAATTGCCGCGAATGTTTTTGGACTGCGGCTGGTTTGGCCTCGGCGCCGGCGTTTGCCTGGGTCTGGCTAATCCTACGGTGATCTTGGCAATGGCCCACACGACAATCGCCAATGCCCTGTTTACGCTGAGCGCCTGTCCACTCATCACGGCGGTGCTTGCCTGGCTCATACTGCGCGAGAAACTGTCCCGGTCAACGCTCATTGCCATCGCGGTAGCTATGATCGGTATCGGTATCATGGTTGCCGATGGGCTGGGCGGGGGTTCAGTGGTGGGTAATGCCCTGGCGCTTCTGTGTGCAGTGTTTTTTTCGATGTTCGTGATATTTCTGCGCCTGGGGAAGGACCGAAATATGCTGCCTGTCAGCGTCATTGTGGGAGCCATTAGCATGTGTATCGGGCTCACGGGTGCCGGCTTTGATTATCACCTGACAGTGCACGACAGTCTGATCTGCCTGCTCTGGGGCGGCATTATCGTGACGGTGGTTCATTTTCTGTTCATCCAGAGTTCACGCTACGTGGCGAGCGCCGAGATCATGCTCATCGTCCTCAT
>JBBWVW010000110.1:0-32118 GCA_050256425.1 Arenicellales bacterium
GCTGCCGGTCACTCATGGCGAGAAGCACACCTTATTGCAAATGCTGCTCTATACCGTGCTGCTGCTTGCTGTAAGCATGCTGCCCTTTGCCACGGGTATGTCAGGATGGATGTATCTTGTCGGCGCGTTGGTGTTGGGCGGCACTTTTTTGATGTACGTTGTTCGGCTTTATCGCAACTACAGTGATGATCTGTCGCGCCAAACCTTCAGTTTTTCGATCCAGTATCTGGCTATGCTCTTTGCCCTGATGCTGGTTGATCATTATCAGCTTGCCTTGCGTAATATTCTGGCTGGCGTGCTGGCCTGACTGCCAGGGCTTCGAAGGTGCGCAGACTTTACAGGTGCCCGTGAAACCAGGTAGTGAGTCTGGGCCAAAGCCCTATGCGCCTGCGTGTGACCGAAACCGAGATCCGATCCTTGCGGTTTTGCGCCGTGTTCTTCCTGACCAGGGACAAGTGCTGGAGATCGGCAGCGGCACCGGACAGCATGCTGCATATTTTTCCGCTGCGCTACCTCATCTGCAGTGGTTGCCCAGTGATTTGCCATCCCGATTGCCGGGGATAACGCAATGGTGCGATCCATCGGGCAACGATAAGTGTCTGGCGCCGGTCGCGGTTGATCTGCTGCGCGCATCATTGTCCTTGCCGCGCTCCGATGCGATCGTCTGTATCAATACCGTCCATATTGTGGCTTGGGTGGGCGTCCAGAACCTCTTCAAGGCGGCACGGGATTGCCTCTCACCGGGACAGGTCCTGTACCTGTATGGCCCCTACCGTTACGCTGATCAGCCATTTGAGCCTAGTAACGAGGAGTTCGACCGCTGGCTCAGCGCACGTGATCCCCTGAGCGGTGTGCGTGATTTCGATACGGTACGAGATCTTGCCGCGTCCTGCGCATTTGATTTGTCGTTGGACTTGCCGATGCCATCGAACAATCGCTCACTGTGCTTTACCCGCAGCGAAGACTAAAGCCAGCCTTGCCGGTATTTATTGCTCTAGGGTCTCAAGAATCTCCCGGACCAGCCTTGGACCCTGGTAGATCAGGCCGGTGTACACCTGGATTAGGGATGCGCCTGCTGAGAGCATCGCCTGCGCTGAGGCCGCGTCAGTGATGCCACCAACACCAATGATCGACAGGTCGTTACCGGTATAACTCTTGAGTTTTGCAACAACCTGCTGTGAAAGTACTGCCAAGGGAGCGCCGCTCAGGCCGCCGGTTTGGGTTGATTCGGGGTAACGGATTGGGTCCAGTGGCCGGGTCGTGGTGGTGTTGGTGGCGACTACCCCGTCGAGACCATGTACGAGCAACGCATCAGCGATCTGCGCGATAGCCTCCTCGTCAAGGTCTGGCGCAATCTTGATGGCAATCGGGGTGTAGCAGCCATGGCGGTCGGAAAGTTTTGCCTGTTCGTCTTTAAGTGAGGAGAGCAGTTGATTGAGGGCCTGGCGCTCCTGCAAGTCACGCAACCCCGGCGTGTTGGGTGAGGAAATATTGACTGTGACGTAGTCTGCCGCTGTGTAAACGGCGCGCAGGCCAGTGATGTAGTCACGCTGAGCCTGCTCGTTAGGGGTGCTCGCGTTCTTGCCGATATTGATCCCGATTCTCACCTGCTGGCAGTGGCGGTTCAGATTAGCCAGGAATCGGTTCAGGCCAGCACTGTTAAAGCCCATCCGGTTGATCAGCGCCTGCGCACCGGTTAGGCGGAACATCCGCGGCCGAGGGTTTCCATACTGAGGCAAAGGTGTCACGGTACCCAGTTCAAGAAAGCCAAACCCCAGGTTTGCCAGTCCATCGACGGCTGTAGCATCTTTGTCGAGGCCTGCGGCGAGACCGAGAGGGTTAGGGAAGCACAAACCCATCGCTTCGACCGGGTGTGCGGGCAAGGTGCCACGCCAGGCATCAGCCATATACTGGTTCAGTGGATGCAACCGTCCCAGCGTACCGATGGCAACGAGTGCAATCCGGTGAGCAGTTTCAGGATCAAGATTGAACAGTATCCGGCGAAGCGGTGAATACCAATCGGGCATTAAAACTGTTCCCCGGGCTCAAGATAGCGCCATTGCCCGCGAGGCAGGCGGCCCAGAGTGACACCACCGATCCGGGTCCGGGTCAGGCTATTGACCTTAAGCCCAACGAGTTCACACATGCGTCGAATCTGGCGCTTGCGCCCTTCGGTCAGGACAAACATGAGTTGGTGGGCGCCCTGTCGTGTGACGCGTGCGGGACGCAGTACGCGGCCATCCAGCGACAGGCCGTGACAAAGCTGGGTGATAGTGTGGTCATCAATAGAGCCGGAAACCCGTACCCGATACTCCTTTTCAACCCGGCTGTCGGGAGAAATCAGCCGCCTGGCTATACTGCCGTTTTGTGTCAGAACGAGCAGGCCGCTGGAATCGATATCTAATCGTCCCGCGACGTTCAACGTCGACGCTGCGGGCACAGAATCATTGCCGTGGCCAGGCCTGCCTCTGTGTTGATTTTCACGTCGAATCAAAGAGACGGCCTCGGGGTAGCCTTTCTCGGGCAGGTTGGAGACGTACCCTGGCGGCTTATTCAGCAAGATGGTCGCCAAGATTTCCCTTTGCCGCGCAGCTCGAGCGCTAAGGCGAATATCGGCATCGGGGTTTACCCGTATGCCCAGTTGATTAACCACCACGCCATCGACCAGCACGCGACCCGAAGCGATCAGCCGATCGGCCTCGCGCCGCGAGCACAGACCTTGCTGTGCCATCAATTTGGACAGCCGGATCCCGGCTAACGCAGGCTTGCCCGGAAAGTCAGCGATCGCCCGACAGCCGTTGTAGGAAAGCCGCCGCAGCCTCAGCTGCGTTGCCGGTATAGGTGGCGGGGGTCAACTGTACCAGGCGCTCACGCGCCTCCTTTGGAATCGGCAGTTGCTCGATAAAGCCTCGCAGTGTGGTTGGATCCATTGCTTGGCGTCCCCGGGTGAGTGCTTTGAGTTTTTCGTAAGGCTTTGGCACCTGATAGCGGCGCATCACGGTTTGAATCGCTTCGGCCAACACTTCCCAGGAGGTATCAAGATCAGCCTGTAACCGACCGGTGTCGACCTCAAGTTTGCCCAGGCCCTTGAGTGTTGATTCCAGCGCCAGCAGGCAGTGTGCAAAAGCCGGCCCCAGGTTGCGCAGGGCCGTCGAATCAGACAGATCGCGTTGCCATCGACTGATCGGCAGTTTGTCTGCAAGGTGCCCCAGCAGGGCGTTAGCTATGCCCGCATTACCCTCTGCGTTCTCAAAATCTATCGGGTTGACTTTGTGCGGCATGGTGCTTGAGCCGACTTCACCGTCAACTGCTCTCTGGCGGAAATAGCCCAGAGCAATATAACCCCAGATGTCCCGGTCGAGGTCGATCAGAATACTGTTAGTACGCATCAGTGCGTGGCACAGTGCGGCGATGTCGTCGTGAGGCTCGATCTGTGTAGTCATCGGCTGCCAATCGAGACCCAGTTTCTCTACGAAGCGACATGATATGGTTGCCCAGTCGAGGTCGGGATAGGCTGCAAGGTGGGCGTTGAAATTGCCAACGGCACCGTTGAATTTTCCACGGATCGCTGTTTTGGCAACCTGGGAACGTGCATGCTCCAGCCGTGCGATTACATTCGCCAGTTCCTTGCCCAGGGTCGTGGGGCTCGCCGGTTGCCCGTGAGTGCGGGCAAGCATGGGTTGTTGGGTGAGCGGTATAGCCAATCGACACAGGGTACTGATCAGGCGGTCGATAGCGGGCAGGATCACCGCTTCGCGGGCATCGAGCAGCATCAGGGCATAGGCCAGATTATTGATGTCCTCTGAGGTGCAGCCAAAATGGATAAATTCGGAGATTTCCTGTAGTTCCTTTTCGCCCTCTATCCTTTGTTTGAGGAAATACTCGATCGCTTTCACATCGTGGTTGATGGTGCGCTCTATTTCCTTGACCTGCCTGGCATCCTCTATAGAGAAATTGTCCGCCACCGCCTCTAGGAAGGCTGTGGCCGAGGCCGAAAGTGGCGTGACCTCGGGGATATCGTTACAGGCGCCAAGCGCCTCAAGCCAACGGACTTCAACGGTCAAACGGTAGCGTATCAGTGCGAATTCACTAAAAAAAGGTCGCAAAGCGGATACTTTAGATTGGTAGCGGCCATCGACCGGCGACAGTGCGGTCAGGGCCGTTAGGGGATGGGAATCAGGAATGCTCAAGAAAGGGTGCGAATGAGCGGAAAACGCCAGACGAATTTTAGCATGCGCTGAGCTATCCTGGCCGGGCTGCGAAACGTGCCTGTCTTGAAAAGGCTACAAAGGCGCATCTTGGGCCTGAACTGATGATCCGATTCAAGATGGTGCCTCGAATTTTTTTCCCCCATCCAGGCGCCAGATGTGCGGGAAGCCGACTGAAACTGTAGCAACACTCACGCCTACCACCAATGCGCCACAGATCACGGCGATTGATGGCGAATAAAGCTCTGCCAAGGGGCCCAGTACCAGACCGCCCAGCGCAATCAGGCTGAAGGTGATGCTGTGGATACCCATGACCCGGCCTCGCAGTGCATCCGGTACTGCAAGCTGCATTACTGTCATTGAACTGATGAGGAAGAATGATCCGCCAATGCTCGCAAGTGTGGCAAAAAGGCATGCCCCAACGAAAGCCCATTGCAGGTTATTGGCGTTTCGGGTGACGATGGCAAAACAGATCAGCGCCAAGGCGAAAACCAGAGCGCCACCCAACATGATGCGCCCCAGTTTCGCAGATTGTTGTAATCGTCCGACCAGCAGTGTGCCTGTTACTGAGCCTACACCGGTTGCAGAGATCAACAGGCCATAGCCTTTTTCGCCTCCGCCCAACAGTTCTGAGAATACCGGCATGATCTGAACGTACGATGTTCCGAAGAACATTAAGATCCAGGTTAGCGCGATCAGAACCGCGAACAAGCGTTCCTGCCAGATAAAGCGCAAGGCTGCCATAAGGCTCCGGTCCCCTTGGGCCGGCACGCCAGTTGTGGGGTTCACCTGTAGCCTGGCGAGGATAAATGCCATGGCCGCGAAGCCAACAGTACAAAGTGCAAAGATGACTGAAGTATCGGTAACTGCAATCAGGACACCACCAATCGCGGGTAAAACCATTCGTGTGCCTTGCCAGAGTATGGAATTCAGTGCCACGGCGCTCATCATCTGTTCTGGCTCAATCAGAGCAGGAAAGAATGAGACCCGGGCTGGCATGTCAAAGCCTGAGATCAGGCCGAGCACGGCCGCGATTAACAGCACATGCCATACTGCAACCGATCCGGTCGCATCCAGTAGCGCGAGGATGGCCAGTGCTACGCCGGCAAGCACGGAGGTAATCAACAGCACTTTACGGCGGTTGCCCCGGTCGGCAATTAATCCGCCTGCGAGCGTGGCTATGATGGTGGGAACGGCCATGGCGCCCCCCAGCAGGCCAAGGTCCAGGGCAGACCCGCTGAGTTCGAAAACCAGCCACGCCATGCCGACAAAATACAACTGCGTCGCTCCGGTGGAGCCGATGGATCCAAGCCAGAAACGTCGGTAGCGTGGTGACCGCAGGGCGTCGAATTTCATCTCAACTCCCTTTGCCCGTGGCGGTTTCCCGGGGCAGGCGGCCTACCTTACCGTGATAAGAAAAGATAATTGGTCGCGGTTCAGGAGCTGCGCGAGGATTTGCCTGGCGCCTGAGCGCTGAGTAGCACGCTGATCCAGCGGCTGCGCGGGTCGCTTTCCAAAGCAATCTTCACCAGCATGGTGAGCGGGGTCGACAGGAACATGCCGACTGGCCCGAAGACCCAACCCCAGAACACCAAGGAAACGAATACCACTAGAGTCGAAAGCCCGAGCCCCCGTCCCATGTAGCGCGGCTCAAGGAGGTTGCCGACGACGATGTTCGCCACGAGGAAGCCGGCCCCGACAGCTAACGCGATCGCAGGTCCAGCATCAATCAATGACAGGATCACCGCTGGAACAGCAGCGATAATCGAGCCAATATAGGGTACGAAATTCATGAAAAAGGCGATGACGCCCCAAAGGACTGCAAAGTCCACGCCCAGTACCAGCAGGTAGACAGTGATCGCAAGCGCAGTGATAAAACTCATCAGCGCCTTGATGGCGAGGTAACTGTTGACCGACTCCATGAACGCAGACAGGTTGCCGATTGTTTTGTCTGGGTCCGCTGAAATTGCACGCAACTTGTCGGGAATCGTGGCTGATTCCACCATCAAAAACAGCACAGTGAAGATAATCAGCATGCTGTGAGCCAGCAGACCACCGAATCCGCTGACCAGACGCCCGAACAACTGAGCCGCTGCCGCTGGATTGATCAACTCTTCGAGACCGCTCGGCGGCAGTGTGAAGCCAAGGCCGCTGGCCCATAGCGTTACGTTGTCGATCAGGGTGCGCAGTTGCGCCTCGTAACGCGGTAGGGTATTGCTCAATTGATCAATGGAAGCGCCAATCAGTGATCCGATACTGATGAGTGCGCTGCCCAGCAGTAACAGAATCAGGGTCAGGGCGGCCCAGGTGGGCAGCCCACGCCGGCGCAACCACTGCAGGGGGGCGGAGGCAATAATGGCTAGGAAAATGGCCATCAATAGGGGGATTACGATGCTGCTGGCCGCTTTCAGGCCGGCGATCACAATCACCAGGCAGGCAAGCACCAGGAGTACCTGCGTTCCAGTACTGGAATGTTGAGTTGTCAGCACGTGCGGTTCGCTGCGCGAATAGGACGAAGAGGATAATACCCCGGGAGAGATCAGTTCAGGGCGGTAAGACGATCCTGGCACTGAGATTCTATGGTATCCAGCTCTTGCAGGGTTACGTCAATATCGTGGTACTGCTGCTTTAGGGTCTCGCGGCGCTGGCGGATTTGCTCCAGGAAATAACGCAATTGGCCCGCCTCTCCGGGATTGGAGTCATACATATCGATAATCTCGCCCACCTCGTTCAGCGAGAAGCCCAGGCGTTTGCCACGTAGAATCAGTTTCAGTCGCACACGATCGCGTGTACTGTACACCCGCTGTCGGCCGGATCGCCCAGGCCGCAGCAGCCCTTCGTCTTCGTAAAACCGAATCGCCCGAGTGGTCACCCCGAATTCTCGGGCCAGATCCGAGATCGAGTAGGAAGTATTGTGAGTGTCTCTGGAAGGGTTGGTTTGCATCATCATAGCCATAATGTCAGTATAGCTTCAATTGACGTTTACGTAAACGGAAACTAAAATGTTGCACCCAGTCTAACGACGAAAATGGTAGCGATGAGCCAGAGTGCGCCCCCCCTGCCCAGTCCAGGAACCCGATCCGATCCGGATCTGGGGTACCGGATCCGTTTTGTTACGGCGGCGAGCTTGTTCGACGGGCATGATGTTTCCATCAATATCATCCGCCGCTTGCTGCAGACCTCCGGTGCAGAGGTAATTCACCTCGGTCACAATCGTAGTGTCCAGGAAATTGTCGATGCGGCTATCGAAGAAGATGTGCAGGGCATTGCTGTCAGTTCCTACCAGGGCGGCCACAGTGAATTCTTCTCCTACATGGTCGATATGCTGCGCCAGCGCGGCCGGGGAGATATACGCGTCTTCGGCGGCGGCGGCGGCGTGATTGTTCCCGAAGAGATCCGCGCGCTGCATGATTACGGGGTCTGCCGTATCTACTCGCCAGAAGACGGCCAGCGTCTTGGCTTGCAGGGCATGATCGATGACATGATGGCGCAAGCCGATTTTTATCCTGGCGATCACAGTCAAGAGAGCCTGGACGGACTGGACGGACATGATGGCGGGCAACTGGCTCGCTTGATTACGCAGATCGAAAACGGGACTGTCAGTGAATTTGTTCTACGCCAGGTCCGCACGGGCGCAGCTCGTGAAGAGTGTCGGGTGCCGATCTTGGGGATCACCGGCACCGGTGGCTCGGGCAAATCCTCGTTGACCGATGAGCTGATTCTGCGCTGGCGTATGGATTACGGCGATCGCCTGCGCCTGGCAGTGCTTGCAGTCGACCCAACTCGACGTAAGACCGGCGGTGCTTTGCTTGGGGACCGTATCCGCATGAATGCGATTGACGGGGACGCCGTATTTTTTCGTTCACTGGCCACCCGCGGTGCGAGCGCCGAGATACCGCCGCAGATGGGGGACATCCTCGCCGCCTGCCAGTGCGCCGGTTTTGATCTGATCATCATCGAGACGCCTGGCATTGGCCAGGGTGACGCTGGCATCGTCTCTCAGGTGGATTGTGCGTTGTATGTCATGACACCGGAATTTGGTGCCCCGTCACAGCTTGAGAAGATCGAAATGCTGGATCATGCGGATTTCATCGCGATCAATAAGTGTGATCGCAAAGGCGCCCAGGACGCTTTGCGGGACGTACGTAAGCAGGTGCAGCGTAACCGTGGTGACTTCAGTATGGAGCCCGTGGCTATGCCGGTATACACAACCATGGCATCGCATTTTAATGACCAAGGTGTGACCGCGCTGTACCGGGCGATTAATACCACCCTGGTGGAGTACGGGCTAACCCCGAGCCTCGGGTTGCTGCCTGACCCACAGTTGAATTTGAAACAGGCTGATGTGGTGCCCAGCGGTCGCGAGCGTTATCTGTCTGAGATATCCGATGCTGTTCGCACCTACCACGAGGAGGCGACAAGCCAGGCGGTTTTGGCGCGCCGATACCAGCACCTGCACAGCTGTATCGATCTGCTCGCGGCGGCAGGAGAGTCAACCGAGACACTTCAGGTGCTTGCTGAGGACGTGGCCGAGAAACTGGGCGGAGCAATGTTGGAACGGATCAATGGATTCGATTCTTTGATTGAGCGCTACCGCCAGGACAGCCTGCGTATTTGTGTGCGGGGCAAAGCGCGGGAGCAGGCGCTGAGCTATACCTCTTTGTCTGGCACCCGGATTCCCCGTGTCAGCCTGCCTCGATATACCGACGCTGGGGATCGTTTGATCTGGCAGTTGTTGGAAAATGTGCCGGGAGAATTTCCTTTTACTGCAGGGGTTTTCCCGTTCAAACGCGAGAACGAAGATCCGACCCGTATGTTTGCGGGGGAGGGTGACGCCTCGCGCACCAATCGCCGCTTCAAGCTTTTGTCTGCTAATTCCGAGGCCAAGCGCCTGTCTACGGCTTTTGATTCAGTGACCCTGTATGGATCCGACCCGGCACCACGCCCGGATATCTACGGCAAGGTCGGCACCTCTGGTGTTTCTATTGCGACCGTGGAGGACATGCGGACGCTCTATCAGGGTTTTGACCTTTGCAGTCCGACCACATCCGTGTCCATGACCATTAACGGTCCGGCACCGACTGTTCTGGCATTTTTTCTCAACACTGCCATTGATCAGCAGGTCGAGCGGTTTTGTGAGGAGCAAAGCCGCGATCCGGATGCACAGGAACTATCCCGTATTCGGTCGTGGACGCTGGAAAATGTCCGCGGTACGGTACAGGCCGATATCCTCAAGGAAGACCAGGGGCAGAACACCTGTCTTTTTTCCACTGATTTCAGTTTAAGCATGATGGGCGATATTCAGCAGTACTTTATTGACAACCGGGTGCACAAGTTCTACTCGGTCTCAATCTCCGGCTATCACATTGCCGAGGCAGGCGCTAATCCGATTACCCAACTCGCGCTCACCCTGGCGAACGGTTTTACGTACGTGGAATCCTACCTGGCCCGCGGTATGGAGATCGATGATTTTGCCCCGAACCTGTCTTTCTTTTTCTCCAATGGCATGGACCCCGAGTACACCGTGATGGGGCGCGTCGCGCGGCGGATCTGGGCGGTTGCCATGCGGGAGCGTTATGGTGCGAATGCCCGCAGTCAGAGACTGAAATACCATATCCAGACTTCGGGCCGTTCTTTGCATGCACAAGAGATGAGTTTCAATGATATTCGTACCACACTTCAGGCTTTGATCGCGGTTTACGACAACTGCAACAGTTTGCATACCAACGCCCATGATGAGGCAGTTACAACTCCTAGCAAAGACTCAGTGCGCAGGGCTATGGCTATACAGTTGATTATCAATCGTGAGTGGGGGCTGGCGCGCAACGAAAATCCCAATCAGGGCAGTTTCATCATCGAGGACCTTACCGAATTGGTTGAGCAGGCGGTGCTTGCAGAGTTTGATCGCCTGGCAGAGCGCGGTGGGGTCCTGGGCGCGATGGAAACCGGTTACCAGCGAGGCAAGATACAAGAAGAGTCCCTGTATTATGAAACCCGCAAGCATGACGGGAGTTACCCGATCATCGGTGTTAACTCTTTTGTCGGGGATGCGCTTAGCACATCAGCCGATGTAGAGTTGGCCCGAGGCACCGAAACGGAAAAACAGGGGCAGCTGGACCGACTTGCCGATTTTAAGCGCCGCCACGAAAACCAGACCGTCCCGGCACTCGATGCCGTCAAATATGCCGCTTTGCGTGGAGAGAATGTTTTTTACCCACTAATGGAAGCGGCTCGGTGCTGTTCACTGGGCCAACTTACCGACACGCTTTTTCAAGTGGGTGGTAAATATCGCCGGGGCATGTGAGCCCCGATACATGCCGTATCCAACGACTTTGGATGTTCTGACGAGACCAGGCGTGCTGGACTACTAAGTCAGCGTTAGGCCGGCCGGACCAGATAGCACTATGCCTTTTGTAGGGGCGCTACGGCGCAATGTACTGATTCTCGCTGTCTGCCAGGCACTGATGCTGTCTGGCAGTTCGCTTATCGTTGCGGCCTCCGCCTTGGTCGGGCTGACACTGTCCGTGGAGAAGGTCTGGGCGACGTTGCCGATAGCGTGCATGTACTGCGGTACTCTGGCAGTGACTTTTCCCGCTTCAGTTTTGATGAAACGGATAGGGCGGCGCGCCGGTTTTATTATCGGCCTCATGGTCGGGTTTGCGGGCGCCATGGTCGCCACGTGGGCTATTGTGGACCACAATTTTTTTGCCTTTGCAGTAGGGTCCTTTTTGATCGGCATCCTGAATGGCTTTGGCCAGTATTACCGTTTCGCAGCAGCGGATATCAGTGGTGAAGAGTATCGCGGCCGGGCGATTTCCTGGGTGCTGGCCGGTGGCATCCTTGCGGCGTTCATTGGGCCTAATCTTGCCAACTATTCCCGGGATATGTTGATAGGAATTCCTTTTGCCGGGAGTTACGCAAGTCTGTTGATCCTGTATGGGTTATCGATCCTCTTGGTTTCACAGATCCAGATAGCCGTACCGGGAGAGCGAGAGCGTTCTGGTGAGCAACGGCCTCTGGCGCATATTGCCAGGCAACCAAAATACCTGGTAGCGGTGACCGGCGCCATGATCGCGTACGGCGTAATGAATCTGGTGATGACGTCGACACCGCTGGCGATGGCCGATCACGATCATGGGTTTGCTGATACGGCACTCGTCATCCAGTGGCATGTGCTCGCTATGTTTGCGCCATCGTTTTTTACCGGAAACCTGATTGCCCGTTTCGGTGTAACCCGTATCATGAGCGTGGGCGCCATATTACTGCTTGCCGGTATTTTGATTGGCCTGGGCGGTATTAGTGTGTTCCATTTTCTTTTTGAACTGGTGTTTTTGGGGTTGGGTTGGAACTTCCTCTTCATAGGTGGTACCACTCTTCTCACCGAAACATATACCGCGCCGGAAAAGGCAAAGGCCCAGGGCCTTAACGACCTACTGGTATTTGGCATGGTTGCGCTGACCGCGCTCAGCTCGGGCTTTCTACACGAGTGGGTGGGTTGGCGAGCACTGAATTACTCGGTACTCCCTGCGGTGCTGTTGGCTCTGGGTATGGTTTTGTGGCTGGGCCGGCGCAGACAAACCGATTAATTCTTCAAGTCCTTGAGCTTCACCGGCGCAGCAGCCTGATCAGGGCGTTGAAGTGTGTTTGTCCCAGGAGCACGATGACGTTGCCGCCCAGGACCAGGATGACTCCAGCTATGGCACGATCTTGCCACTGGAAGTTTTCGACCCACGTGGAAAGCGAAAGTGCCACAATTGGGAATAACACTGTGGCATAGGCCGCTTTTTCTGGACCGATCCGACCGACCAGGGTGAGGTAGCAGCCAAAGGCGATCGCCGAGGCAAAAAGCGCAAGAAAGGCGAGCGAGCCGATATAGGAGCCGGCTGTATCGAACGTAAAGGGAGCGCCCGACCACAAACTGTAGATCAGCAAAAAGCAGGTGCCGTAGGCCATACCGATTGCATTCGCCGATACCACGGGCAAGCCATGCATCTGGTTGCGGGCCGATAGGATATTGCCGATCGATGCGAGGTAGGTGGCAATGACACTGATAACGACCGCAGCAAATGTCGTCGTCCCGGTTTGCTGGATTTGTGGCCAAAAGACTAACGCCATCCCAGCAAGACCAAGGCATGCGCCCAGGATAGTCTGCTTTTCGGTTCTTCGCCCGAGCAATACGGCACTGTTGACAATATTCATCACCGTCATCGTTGAGAAGATTACTGCCAACAGACCTGTCGCGAGATTGAACGCGGCCTGGTAGAACAGCAGATAGTTCATTGAGAAAAGGCAAAGCCCAAGTAAGGCCAGGTACGGATGGTCTCGCAACCGAAAACGGAGCGAAATACCGCGCGCCGCGCACCACAGCACCAGCAACACTGTAGCCAGTGCAAATCGGTATATCAGAGAAATCTCTGGAGCCACGATTCCAATCTGGTACCGGATAGCAAGCCAACTTGAGCCCCAGATCAGCACGGTCACAAGGTACAGTGCAGTTGTGTTCAACTGTCTTTCCCGTCGCGGCCGCTCACGTTGAATCGCTTAGAGTGCACTACCGTAACCTGGTCGGCAGCGTCTACAGCCGAAAGACTGATACAGCTTCTGACAGAGTTTCCTGGTTGATCACACTTAGGTAGCGCGGCGGGGTTGGCTGGCGGCGAAAAGACTTCTTAATGATGCTGGCGAGGTTGGGTTTTTTCTCGGCGGCTGTTTCGCCTTTGCCGATGCCGCCACCGAACTCAATGATTGTGTCGCAACCTTGGGTCACGGCGTGCATGAGGTTGGCATGCCACTGCACCGGGTTAAAGAGCTGCGAAAAAAGCCCTGCCCGGATACTGTCTGGATTTTTGCGGTGAAAGATGCCGGAACTGTTGGAGAGCACCTCGATGGCTGGTGAGGAAAAAGGTGCGCCACTGAGTGCTTCCCGGAATCGTAGTGCGGCCTCGATCATGTAGAAAGTGTGAAACGCACCTTCGGTTTTGAGTCGCGCGGTGCGTTTTCCGGGGTAGCGCTCCTGGAAGTCATTGACCAGAGCATCCAAATCCTCAACGCGTCCCCCGACAACGGTTTGGTCCGGCAGGTTGCATGCCGCTACGGCGCAGTAATGCTGCTCAGCCAACTCCTGAGCGCTTTCGATTGGTAATGGCAAGGCCTCCATTTCGCCGTCTCCCAGGTCTGCCATGAGTTGGCCCCTGGTCTTTACTAGTTGAAGGGCAGAAGGAAAATCCAAAGCGCCAGCTGCAACCAGTGCGGAATACTCGCCCAGACTGTGGCCGGCCGTTACGCCCGGGCGAACTTCGCCGTTGGTCATCTCCTGGAATGCCTGCAGACAGGCAATGGAATGTGTCAGCAGGGCCGGTTGGGTATAACGGGTCAGGTTGATTTTCCCTTCAGGGTCGTCGAACGACAACTGCGCAAGATCGTAGTCCAGCACTTCGCTGGCCTGGCCATAGAGTCGGCGTACCGACTCGAATGCGTTAAATAAATCTTTACCGATACCGGGATATTGTGATCCTTGGCCCGGAAAAACGAAAAGAATTGAGGTCGAGGGAGTTGTCATAAAAAATCAATGGTTGGGGCAAACGCTACGCGGGTTGCGGGGCGGGTCGATTGTATCGTCTGCCTCATCGGTACGCATTGGAGCATGAGCCCCGGACTGGTGCGGGTCAGTCGCTCCTAAGTCGGATACGGGAGCCTCCAAAAGGTAGAGTTGGCCTGACCAAAATGGCGCATCACTAAAGTGAATTGATGATCTCGTATTATCGCACCTCAGATTTAGAATATTGCATCGCAACATATAAATATCTGTTTATAGACCATAGGTAACAACTATTAAATTCTTCGAAAAACCAGAAACTGAAGCAGTATTAAATAGAGAATAATGGTTATCTATCTGTAATTAAACAGAATACCATATATTTGAAAAAAAAATACCGACACAAGAACGTGACGGGATTAATCTAAGGAGGAGGATATGAGAAAATAATTGTGCATTGCACAAATTCAGAAAAGATAGTAACGAGAACACCAAAATATGTCAACCTCCGGCCGCAACCTGTTACGTTTTTTGCATCGGTTTAGCTAGGGTTGAGGTCTCCACCAGGATGGTTGGGGTTTTTCTCAAGCAAAAATTGCCGGCTTGGGCAACAATCGGACCTCAGCCTTATTGCCGGAATTTATTTAATGGCCCTGTTAATTGCCCGCCATGGACAGACTGATTGGAACCTCGCGCATCGTTGGCAGTCTCGAAGTGATATCCCACTGAATGCCCTGGGCTATCAGCAAGCCAAAAAACTTGGCGATTTATTGAAGGCTCGCGGGTTCGCCCCGACTCAAATGTTTTCATCACCTCTGCAGCGGGCGCGCGAAACCGCGGCAATTCTCGGGCAAACGCTGGGGCTCGATGTCGCGGTTGAGCCTGCCCTGGTTGAACTTGATCTGGGGGATTACGAAGGTCGCCTCGAATCAGAGATTCGGGCCGGTGACAGCGACGCCTATGACGACTGGCGTCAAGGATGTTATCTGAAACCTCCGCCCGGTGGGGAGGGGATCCGTGACGTCGCTTGTCGGGTCAAGGACTTTGCGGCTAACTTGGATGACACCGCCGGCGATATACTGCTGGTTGGTCACCAGGGGGTCAACATGGCAATCAAAGCCCAACTGAGTAACTGCTTTACTCGGGAATGCCTGAATTCGTTTCGCCAAGACAACGATGAGATCGATCTGTGGGATTTGGATCCCGCGTGTTCCACCGGTCGATTACGGATAGCATCTGATGAACCACCTTCGCCAATTTGATCCAGCGGTAGCTTGCACTTACCTGGCCCAGCGCGATAAGGGTTTGGCTCGGATCATGGCCGGAGTTGGCGAATTGCAACTCGAGGTGCGTCGCAATCGGTCGGTCTTCGAGTATCTGTGCCGCTCAATCGTCTATCAGCAACTGAGCGGCAAAGCAGCATCGACCATCCACGGACGGTTACTGGACCTGTTCCCCGGTCGGCGGGTCGCCCCGGGTCAGCTACTGGTCATGCCGGTCGAACATTTGCGGGCGGCAGGGCTTTCGCGGTCCAAGTGTCTCGCGCTCTTGGACTTGGCCGACCGCGGCGCCGCTGGTGCGTTACCAGATACTCGGACTTTGCACACTATGAGTGATGAGTTGATTATCGAGCGCCTGAGCGAGGTGCGTGGTGTGGGCGAATGGACGGTGCAGATGTTGCTGATTTTTTATCTGGGCCGCGCGGATGTGCTCCCAACCCGGGACTTGGGCGTACTCAAGGGCTACCAGAAAATGCGCCGGCTGGCGACACTGCCGAAACCCTCACGATTGGCCCGCGCCGGCAGGCGTTGGCAGCCCTATCGATCCGTTGCGACCTGGTATCTATGGCGGTGTTTGGATATTGAATTGCCAACGGCCTGATTAACAGGCCGCAAGACCCGTCAACATACGATAGCGTTCCATCAAGGTGTCGCGGCCTTCTTTGTAATCCGGGTCGACCAGAATACATTCGACGGGGCAAACTTCAACACACTGTGATGTCTCGAAGTGTCCGACACATTCAGTGCATTTGCCTGGCTCAATCTGGTAGATCTCTTCACCCTGGGAAATGGCATCGTTGGGACATTCGGGCTCGCATACGTCACAGTTAATACATTCGTCAGTGATCAAAAGCGCCATAGTTCTTGGCCGTCTGCACCCTTGCGTGAGGCGTCTTGTTATCGACCCAGGCGGTCGGTGAGTCGTTTGTTAACCTGCGGATGGAGAAACTGAGAGACATCACCACCCAGCGAAGCGATTTCCTTGACCATAGAGGCCGAGAGAAAGGTGTAATTCTCTGAGGGAGTCAAAAACATGGTCTCCACCGTTGAATCGAGTCGACGGTTCATAGCGGCCAGTTGAAACTCGTACTCAAAATCCGATACCGCCCGTAAGCCACGCAGCACCACCTGGGCCTGGGCTGTGCGGACAAACTCAATCAGCAGTCCATCGAATCCCGCTACGCTGATATTGTCGATATGCGATAGTGAGATCTGCGCCATTTCCAGCCGTTCCTCAATGGCAAACAACGGCTGTTTTGAGGGACTGGCCGATATCGCGATTACCACTTCGTCAAACAGCCGGCTCGCACGCTCGGCAAGATCTATGTGCCCCTTTGTAATCGGATCAAATGTGCCTGGATATATTGCTTTGGTGGTCATTTACGGTGTTAACTTCCCACATGGCGAGATGCTGAGTAGTGATACTACCAATCGCCGTTGATCTCATCCATACTTTTACAAATGCAAATCGGGGCGCGATCCCCAGGGGGGAGTGATGGAGGTTGTAGGTTTTACCCAAATGGCTGACGGGTCCCGCGAGGAGTATGAGTTTTTAGACAAAATGGAGCGCGAGTTCGTTGATGGGTTGCCAGAGCGAATTTTTGTACATCTGCGGTCGCTGGACCAGTCGATTTCAGGGTATCGCGTCAGCCGATTAGCGCACTCGCTACAGTCGGCGACCCGGGCGCACCGTGCCGGAGAGGCCGAAGAGATGGTTGTGGCGGCGCTGCTGCACGATATCGGCGATATGCTTGCCCCGATGTCGCACAGCGAGATGGCGGCAGCCGTATTACGCCCGTTTGTCACAGAAAAAACCTACTGGATCATCAAGCATCACGGGATGTTCCAGATGTTTTATTACGCACACCATACTGGCGGGGATCGTAATGCCCGTGACCGGTTTATGGATCATCCCTGGTATGCCGATACCGTGCGGTTTTGCGAGGAATATGATCAGAACTGCTTTGATCCGGATTATCGCCACGAGCCGTTGGAATTTTTCGAGCCCATGGTCCGCCGGTTGTTCCGCCATGACAACGCCAGTGATTATGAGATTGCGGCACGCTCAGGTACGGATCAGGCTGCCTGACCGAGATTTTCAGTCGAGCGTTTCTCGAGTCTCGCTCACACCGAATAAACGGTAGGCCACCTGACCAGCGGTCTTGTGTTGTAGCTGGTGCCATCCAGATGGGATGACCAGTTTTTCCCGTGCGCCGCACTCTACGTAGATCTGGGCATTGGCGCTGAGCACGGCGCAGCGTTCAAGTCGGTTGAGGCAGCGATCAACCAACCCTTCGCCATAGGGGGGGTCGACAAAGACAATGTCATAACGGGCGTTGCAATGGTCCAACCAATCCAGCACTTCCTCGCAGTGGACACTGACATTGCTGGCATTAAGCATTGACAGGGTGTCGCTGAGTTGACGGCAGGTCGCCCGACGCATCTCGACCAGGCTGACTGAAGCGGCCCCGCGCGAGGCCGCTTCAATCCCTAATGCGCCACTGCCCGCAAAAAGGTCAAGGCATTGTGCGCCGACGATCACTGGGGCGAGCCAGTTGAACAGCGTTTCACGGACGCTGTCGGGGGTGGGTCGCAGATCCGCTGCGCCACGAAAGCGGATCAGGCGTTTTTTCCACTGACCACCGATGATACGCAAGCGGCCATGCTGTTCAATTTGAGAACGTTTCACAATCACAGAAGGATTTCAGGACGGTTTGACAACCGATGATAGGATATCCGCCGCTTTTGACCAAAGCCCGACTTGGGTATGGTGCACCACCGATCACCGGCAGTAAAGATGACAACAGGCAACGCTAAGAAAGGGCTTTTCTCAAGACTCAGGAAAACCCGTGACGCACTCTCTGGGGGGTTGGCGGCATTAATGGGTTCTGGACAGGAGGTCTTTGACGACGCCGTATTCGAGGCGCTTGAAGATCAACTGATCATGGCTGATCTGGGCGTGACGGCCAGCGCGGAGGCGGTGGCTGCTCTGCGCCGATACGCTGCATCGAAAAGGATTGAAAACCTTCCGGCATTGAAGAATCTGTTGAGTAATGAGCTGGCAGCCATGCTGGGTAAGGCGCAGCGTTCAATCGATGTCCAATCGCAACCCGGGACGCCTTTCGTTATTCTCATGGTTGGCGTTAACGGGGTGGGCAAAACGACGACTGCGGCTAAGCTCGCTGCATTCTTCCAGCGATCAGAGCGATCGGTTATGTTGGCGGCGTGTGACACCTTTCGTGCTGCGGCGATCGAGCAACTGCAGACTTGGGGAGAACGCCTGGAACTACCGGTTATTGCCCAAGCACATGGCGCTGATGCTGCGGCAGTGGCGCACGATGCGATGAAGGCCGCCCAGGCTCGGAAGATCGATGTCCTTATTGTCGATTCTGCTGGAAGGCAGCATGTCAACGTAGACCTGATGGCGCAGTTGCAGAAGATCAAACGTGTCATCCGTGCAGTAGATGTGGCCGCACCACACGAAACCCTACTGGTGGTTGATGGGGGTACAGGGCAAAATGCCTTAGCCCAGGTGGCGGCCTTTGGGGATGCCGTGGGGCCGACCGGCGTATGTGTAACCAAACTCGATGGTACTGCCCGTGGCGGTATCGTCGTTGCCTTGGCTCGCCAATGTGCGCTGACGATCCCTTTTATCGGAGTCGGAGAAACCCTTGAAGACTTGCAGCCCTTCGATGCTGACCGCTTTGCTAGAGCCCTGGTGGGTATTGATCCCTGAAATCGAGCTGTTGAATACAGAAATGAATAACTTTGTTGCTACAGTGAATATTGCAAAAATTAAATAAAGAATTGAAAACATTGAATATTCCCAGTTTAATTTGTTAAAAAATGGTTAGCACTCAAGGTAATAGAGTGCTAAAATATGCGTGTACCCTGAAATATGGATGACACGTTTATGAGCCAGACCCTACCTATCGCAACCGATCTTGGCCCTAGCCAGGGGCTGGCGCGGTACCTGCACGAAGTGAACGAAGCTTCTATTCTTACCGCGCAAGAGGAGAAATCACTCGCCCAGCGTTATCATGATGACGACGATCTCGAGGCCGCCCGGCAGTTGGTATTTTCCCATTTGCGGTTTGTCGTCTCGGTTGCCCGAGGTTTTTCCGGATATGGACTGCCTTTGGCTGATCTTATTCAGGAGGGCAACGTTGGGCTGATGAAGGCAGTGAAAAGATTTGATCATCAGCGAGATATACGACTGGTATCTTTTGCAGTTCACTGGATAAAGGCCGAGATTTACGATTACGTCGTTCGCAACTGGCGAATGGTCAAAGTGGCTACCACCAAGGCCCAGCGCAAATTGTTTTTTAATCTGCGCAAAAATCGGGCCCGACTAGGCGTGATGAAAGAACATGAAGTCGAGTCGATGGCGACAGCGCTTGATGTGAATCCGAAAACAGTGCGGGAGATGGAAACCCGCATGAGTGGTCATGACGTGGCCTTCGAGCCGGAAGCAAACGATGACGAGACGCCGCGTTTCTTGGCGCCAGCAGAAGCCCTGGGGGATTCTTCGCGGGATCCTGGGGTACTGGTTTCCCAGGCAGACGAGCAGCGCTCTCGCCAGGCCCAGCTCAGTAAAGCGCTGGCCAGTCTGGATGACCGCAGTCGCGATATTATCCAGGCGCGCTGGCTTGTTGAATTGGGGGGGAAGAGTACCCTCGGCGACTTGGGGGCAAAGTACGGGGTTTCAGCTGAACGGATTCGCCAGATTGAAAAACGGGCAATGGAACAAATGCGGGTGGCCGCAACGGTCTGATACGGTGAACCCCGCTTCTGTGTGGGGCTTGTCGCCTAGCGCCTAGGCGAGCAAAAACTCAATCAGGGCCTTTTGTGCATGCAGGCGGTTTTCTGCCTCGTCCCAAACAACACTTTGGGGTCCATCGATCACTTCAGCTGCAACTTCCTGACCTCGGTAGGCCGGCAGGCAGTGCATGAATAGTGCATCCGGAGCAGCATCAGCCATCATCTGGCTATCGACCTGGAACCCGTGGAATGCTTTGAGCCGCTCAGCTTTTTGGGCTTCCTGCCCCATGCCGGCCCAGGTGTCGGTGACCACGAGATCAGCACCGGCCACCGCTTCGCTTGGCTGGTTTGTTAACGTACAACGCCTGCCAGCGGCGGTGACTATCTCAGGATGGGGGCGATACAAATCCGGCGCCCCGATATGCAGTGAGAACTGCATCAGTGCGGCCGCGTTAATCCATGACTGGCAGACATTGCTGCTCCCATCGCCAACGAATGCAACCCGGGCATCACGCATTTCACCTCGGTGCTCGCAAAAAGTCTGGATATCCGCAAGTAACTGGCAAGGATGGAAGGCATCGGACAGGGCATTGATAACGGGCACTTGTGAGTGAGCCGCCATGGCTGTTACCCGGTCGTGTGGCCCAGTGCGCAGGACAATGATATCTGCCATGCTGGAGACGATTCGTGCGGTATCGCTGATTGATTCTCCTCGGCTCATCTGACTGTCACCGGGTGACAGGAAAACGGACGAACCACCCAGCTGCGTACAGGCGACCTCAAATGAGACCCGGGTGCGGGTCGATGATTTTTCAAAAATCAACACCATGGTTCGAGAATCAAGCAGGGTCAGCCGTTGTCCGCCTCCTTGAGCACGTTTCAAGGTGATCGCCCGGCGAATAATATCTCCCAGTTCTGCGGGAGACAGATCACGTAAAGTCAGGAAATGTCGCGTCATGTTGTCGATCTGCCGAAGGTGGCGTGTCACAAAAAATAAAACGCCCACTTAAAGGGCGCTTAAACTGGAAATTCTAGGGTTCGGCGATAGATTCTGCAACCGAGGCCTGTTTGGCCGCTGATATAATGGGGTGCATTTCGCCGCGTAGTCGGTGACTTGCCCCGCTCAGCAGACGGATCACATCGTGGAAAAAATTAACAAGGCAGTGCTTGCCTATTCTGGCGGACTGGATACTTCAATTATCCTTAAATGGTTGCAGGATCAGTATCATTGTGAAGTCGTGACCTTTACTGCCGATATCGGCCAGGGCGAGGAATTGGAGCCCGCTCGGGAGAAGGCTAGGATTCTGGGTGTTAAGGAAATCTTCATTGAGGATTTGCGCGAGGAATTTGCCCGCGACTATATCTTTCCAATGTTCCGCGCTAATACCCTGTACGAAGGGGAGTACCTGCTGGGAACTGCAATTGCACGCCCGCTGATTGCTCGCCACCTGGTTCGAATTGCCTCGGAAACCGGAGCCGACGCCATCGCCCATGGCGCGACAGGCAAGGGTAACGACCAGGTACGTTTCGAGTTAAACGCTTACGCACTTAATCCGGAGATTCGAGTGATCGCGCCGTGGCGGGAATGGGATCTGAACTCTCGCGAACGGTTGGTTGCGTATGCCCGAGAACATGCTATCCCGGTCGAAACGCGCGAGGATGGCGGTGCTGATTACTCCATGGACGCCAATATGCTGCATATCTCGTACGAGGGTGGCGAGCTTGAGGATCCCTGGACTGCACCCGATGAGTCCGTGTGGCGCTGGACTGTGTCACCACACGAGGCGCCGGATGAGCCTGAGGCAGTTGAGTTAACCTTCTCAGCCGGAGACCCGGTAGCGATCGGTGGTGAATCTCTCAGTCCCGGTCAGATGGTGATGGCGCTTAACCGGTTGGGCGCTCGGCATGGTATCGGGCGCGCAGATATCGTTGAGAACCGATACGTGGGCATGAAGAGTCGGGGCTGTTATGAAACCCCCGGGGGAACCATATTACTCAAGGCGCATCGGGCGATCGAGTCCATTACCCTGGATCGGGAGGTCGCCCACCTGAAGGACGAACTTATGCCGCGCTATGCGACGCTCATCTACAATGGTTATTGGTTTGCCCCGGAAAGAAAAATGTTGCAGCGAATGATCGATGAATCTCAGGAGCGGGTTAACGGTGTGGTACGGCTCGAACTGTACAAGGGCAGCGTAACGGTCTGTGGCCGGCGCTCGGATACGGATTCGCTGTTTGATGAGAGCGTAGTCACCTTTGAGGATGATCAGGGAGCGTATCACCAGGGTGATGCCGATGGTTTTATCAAATTGAATGCACTCAGGTTGAGAATTGCCGGGAGGAAGGGTCGACTCTGAAACCGGAGGCATTGATGCAGATGCTGGTTCTATCCGTGTCGGCTCCAGTCACCCAGGGCAAGTTGAAAAATCACCACCCAGAGTCGCCGCGTTTCCGGCTATCCTTTCTTGGACCCCGGTACTGGGGTACCTGGCTGTTGGCCGGCATCATCGGCTTATGCCTGTTGTTGCCCCGGCCGTTGGTATTGGTACTTGGCCGTCAGATCGGTAAAGCATTTTTTCATCGCAATCACAAACGTACGCGAATTGCACGTATCAACCTTCAGTGGTGTTTCCCTGATTGGGATGAGGCAGCTCGTGAGGCCGTGCTGCGTGAGCATCTGACTCGCTACGGACAGGCCATCCTTGATCTTGGCCTGGTGTGGTGGGCGCCCCGGCGCCGGCTGGATCGCCTGTGTACGTTATCTGGCGAGGCCGAGTTACACGCATTGCATCAGGCCGGTGAAAAAGTTCTGCTGATCATCCCGCACGTGGTTGGTATTGACATGGCGGGCGCGGTGCTTGCCAAAGTCGCCGCGGGAGCATCAATGATGAAGGCACCGTCCAATGCGTTGTTGCATTGGCGGCTCTGGCATGGCCGCTCCCGTTTTGGCGCACGAATCTTTATGCGTGATCAGGGGCTAAGACCCTTGGTTAAGGCTATTCGTGCGGGCTGGGTGGGTTACTTTATGCCTGATGAAGATCTGGGCAGTCAGCAGTCGGTATTCGCGCCATTTTTTGGCATCGCGACAGCTACGCTACCAGTGGTTGGTCGAATGGCAAAAATGACAGGCGCCAAAGTCATCCCGGTATTCTGCCGACTCGACGATAGTGGTCATTATCATGTCACACTGGGCTCGCCACTGGCGGGTTTCCCCAAGGGTGATGCGTTAACCGATGCCACCGTGGTGAATGCGGCATTCGAGACCGGTATCCGCCAGGCACCTGAGCAGTATTTGTGGACCCTGCGCTGGTTCCGGACCCGGCCCAACGGTGAAAGCTCTCCTTATGATTGATGCCGCGTTTGTCTGCTGTCAGCGATCTAGCGTTGCTCGTGGTAGGGCGCCTAAATGAATATCCTGCTGATTAAGCAGACATCGCTTGGCGATGTGGTTCACGCCACTGCGCCGCTACATTCGGTTCGCCTGGCATACCCAGAAGCTTCAATTACAGTGCTGACCTCGACTACGGCTGCAGATGTTTTCCGTGGTAATCCAGATGTTGATCGTTTACTGACCTTTGACCGCTACCGGGTAAAGTCTGATTGGTGGCGACGACCATTGTGGACCGCGAAGCATTTTCTAAACACCTTTGGCGCGGTCCGCGAACACAATTACGACATCGCCCTGGACCTGCAGGGGAGTTGGAAAACGGTTATTTTTCTATGGACAGCTCGTGCTCGCCGGCGCTATGTTAAAGGCCGCTGGTGGTTTGCCCAGCGGTTCCATCAGCCCCAGTTGCATGCGATAGCCGAAATGGACGGGGTGTTGCGTCTTTGCGGCATTGAGCCTCGCCAGCACAGCCCGGTGCTGCACGCTTCTGCAACGGATAATCAGGCGATTGATGAACGCTTGGGCCGTCTTGGCGTTCGTGGTCGGCGCATTGCAGTCTTTTGTCCGCTCACCCGTTGGCCGACCAAGAATTGGCCATTGTCGGAATTTGTCGATCTGGTTAAAAAACTTCCGGAAGATTTTTTTGTGATCTTCACCGGCACCGCTGCAGAGCAGGCGCTTATCAGTGAGGCGACGACAAGATTGGCGCCGACGCGTGCCACCAGTTTTGCCGGGCGCCTATCGCTGCCTGAGTATTTCGCGTTGGTGAGTATTGCCCAGTTGGTGGTTACCGGGGATAGCCTGCCAATGCACGTAGCATCAGCCTACAATCGCCCTCTGGTCGTGCTCTTTGGTCCCACCGATGAATCCCGGGTAGCCCCGCGGAGTGAAGGTTCGGTGGTTGTTCGCGCCGACACTGATTGTCACCGTTGTTACCGGCGTTCTTATTGTCCACGTAGCTGTATTGGTCGGATCACCGTCGCCCAGGTAGGCCAGGCGATAGACGAGGTTCTGGCCGCACGTTGATGGCATCTGAGCCATGGACGCCTTAACTTAACTGCGCCAGAAGGCAGGGGTCAGCAATACCAGCAGGGTAAAGATTTCCAGACGTCCCATCAGCATTGCGGTGCACAGTACCCATTTACCCACCGTTGTCACCCCGGCGTAATTGTCCGCAACCGAACCCAGCCCCGGGCCAAGATTGTTCAGGCAGGCGGTTACCGCGGAAAAGGCAGTGACCAGATCGACACCAGTTGCCGTCATGGCGATTGACAGGCCCACGTAGCTGAGAATGTACAGGGCAAAAAACCCCCAGACCGCGTTAACAACGTGATCGGGCACCGGCTTATTTCCCAGCTTGATGGTGATGAATGCACTGGGGTGTATCAGTTGATTGATCTCACGCCTACCCTGTTTGTACAGCAGGACCAGCCGGATCATTTTCATGCCGCCGGCGGTGGAGCCGGCACATCCGCCGACGGCGCTCATCATGATCAGCATGACTGGCAGGAACGACGGCCACCAGTGAAAACCAGTGGTAGTGAAGCCAGTGGTTGTGCCAATGGAGATCACCTGGAAAATGCCATGCCACAAGGTATCGCTGATATCCGGGTAGACGCGCCAGTAAAGGAGCATGGTGACAGTAAGAAGGATAATGACCGAAAAAAAACCAATATATGCTCGCACTTCTGAATCCTGCAGGTAGGCTAGCGGTGAGCGTGAGCGCACTACGGTAAAGTGCAGTGCGAAATTGACAGCTGATATCAGCATGAAACAACTTGCAATAATCGAGATTGCCGGGCTATCAAAGAAGCCCATGCTCAGGTCATGGGTTGAGAAGCCGCCGATCGCCACGGTGGAAAAAGCATGGCCAACTGCATCGAAAACACTCATGCCGCTCAGCCAGTAGGCCAGGGCGCAACTGACCGTGAGCCCCAAGTAGATATACCACAGCGCCTTAGCGGTTTCGGTGATCCGTGGCGTCAGCTTAGTGCCTTTCATTGGCCCCGGAGTCTCGGCACGGTAAAGTTGCATGCCACCGACTCCGAGCATTGGCATTACAGCGACTGCCAGTACGATGATGCCCATACCGCCGAGCCACTGCAGTTGCTGGCGGTAGTACAGGATGGAAGCCGGCAGTTGATCTATGCCGGTGAGGACAGTGGCGCCAGTAGTTGTCAGGCCCGACATCGATTCGAATAACGCATCCGTCATACTCAACTGCGGATCGGGGGAAAGCAGTAGCGGCAATGCGCCGAACAGAGCTAATACGGTCCAGAACAGCACCACGACCAGGAAGCCGTCTCGCACTCTAAGCTCACGTTTTGTTGCGTGTAGTGGCAGCCACAAAGCTAACCCTGCCGCAATGGTGACTAGCCAGGCGACAAAGAACGCAAGCGCTCCACCATCGCCGCCAATCAGTGCGATCATCAGTGGCGGCAGTAGTGTCGTGCTGAACATGACCAGCAACACGCCCAGAATCTTCAGCACAGCGGTGGATAACATGGCTCTAGGCTCCCCTTAGACGAAGGTTACCGCTACCTGAAAGAGTTGTTCGACTTCACGGATGTGGCGTTTGTCGACTACAAAAAGAATGACGTGGTCTTCCGATTCAATCACCGTGTCGTGATGGGCGATGACGACATCCTTTCCCCGGAGAATAGCGCCCAGCGTGGTGCCTGGAGGCAGCGAGATGTCTTCAACCGAGCGACCGACGACTCGGGAATTGGTTTTGTCTCCATGGGCAATGGCCTCAATGGCCTCGGCAGCACCGCGTCGCAAAGAATGAACCGCGACCATGTCGCCGCGCCTGACATGGGTGAGCAGTGAGCCAACCGTCGCAAGGCGTGGTGATATGGCGATATCGACCAGTGTGTTTTCTATCAGATCAACATAAGCAGAGCGGTTTACCAGAGCCATGGTACGTCGCGCTCCGAGTCGTTTAGCAAGCATGGCAGAGAGAATGTTGGCCTCGTCATCGTTAGTCAGCGAACAGAATATATCGATATTGTCGATATTCTCCTGATGCATTAATTCTTCATCTGCAGCGTCACCGTGCAGGACAACGGTACGGTCGAGTTGCCCGGAAACCTGTTTTGCCCGGGCTGCATTGTGCTCAACCAGTTTGACGTGGTAATGGGACTGTTCGAGGGTTTGCGCCAGGCGCAACCCGATATTACCTGCGCCGGTGAGCATAATGCGGCGGCCGGGCTTTTCTACCGCGCAAAGCTCGCTCATGACAGCCTGGATATTTTCGCGGGCAGCCAGAAAAAATACCTCGTCACCTGGCTCAATAACAGTATTACCTTCAGGGGGGATCGCCCGATCCTGACGGTAGATTGCAGCAACGCGGGTGTCCACGTTGGGCAGGTCTTCGCGCAGAGCTTTAAGTTCGCGGCCGATCAGAGGACTTTCCCTGTCAGCCCGAACTCCCACCAGCTGAATTCGATCACTAGCAAAATTAACCACCTGCAATGCACCTGGATACTCAATCAGATGCAGAATATGCTTGGTAACGATATGCTCGGGGCTGATAATGACATCAATCGGGATTGCTTCGTCGGTGAAGATGCCTGGATGGGAGAGGTATTCTGCTGACCGGATTCGCGCGATTTTTTTGGGCGTATTAAACAGTGAGTGGGCAATCTGGCAGGCCGCCATATTGACTTCGTCCTGGTTGGTTACCGCGAGCACCAGATCAGCGTCTCGCCCGCCAGCCTGTTCCAGTATGCTTGGATGAGAGGCAGCCCCGTGCAGGGTACGAATATCGAGTCGATCCTGGAGTCCCTCGAGTTTTTCATTGTCGATATCGACCAGAGTCACATCGTTGTCTTCGCGGGAGAGAATCTCTGCCATGGAGGTGCCGACTTGTCCTGCGCCCAGGATGATTATTTTCACGGATACTGTTCCCTGCGGTTAACGAGTTTCACTGACGATACTTTTCAGCCTTGGGGTTGATGCCCAGGCCTTTAAGTTTGCGATAGAGATGCGTGCGCTCGAGTTCGGCCCGCCGCGCCAGTTCACTGATATTTCCACCGGTTTGGTGCAGATGGAATTCTAGGTAGTCACGTTCAAAACCTTCTCGCGCAGATCTAAGCGGCTGACCGAAATCCCGCCAGGCATTTTTTTCCTCGACTTGGTCAAGCGGAGCTGCGCTTTGGCCCATGACCTCACGAGTCTCTTCAGCCTCAATCTCCTCGGAGGTTGTTGTCAGCAGCATACGGTGAATGAAGTTGATCAACTCACGCACATTTCCTGGCCATGGGCGGTTACGGAGGTAATTGATCGACGAGATGGAAAATCGACGAAAGGGTAGGCGTTGATTCTCAGTAATTTGCTGAACGTAGTGGTTGATCAGATCCGGAATATCCTCTCGATGTGCACGCAGGGGTGGAATCTGTATCGAAACCGTATTGATACGATAGAAAAGGTCTTCCCGTAGCAATTTGTCGGCCATTTTTTGTTCCAGAGCTTGGTTCGAAGTGGCCACGAGGCGGGTATTCAAGTCAAGTGGTGTTGTGCCGCCCAAGCGAAAGAAACGGCCACCTTCAAGGGCGTTGAGCAGTTTGGCCTGGGCGTCGAGATTTAGATCACCGATCTCGTCAAGCACCAACGTGCCACCGTGGGCCTGCTCCAGTTGCCCAGGACGAGTGACACCTTCGCTTTCTGTCCCGAACAGGATAGCGCCGATGCTTTCAGCCGGCAGCGCGCCAAGATTCACTTCGATAAATGGTCCGCTGGAAAGTCTGCTGGCCTGATGCAATGCACGGGCCGCAACACCTTTGCCTGAGCCCGCTTCCCCGCGAATCATAACTGGCTGATCGGTGGTTCCCACCCGGCTGATCAGTTGCTTTAGTTCGGCTAGGGATTCACTGTGGCCGATCAAACCGGCGGCAGGTTCGAGGCGTGTTCTCAATTGCAGATTTTCAGTTTGCAGCCGCACGTTTTCAAGTGCTCGGGCTACGGTAACCAGTAGCTTGGCGGTGGACAGCGGTTTCTCCAAAAAATCATAGGCACCGACGCGAATGGCTTCCACCGCAGTTTCTACCGTGCCGTGACCAGATATCATGATGACTGGGGTTTGTAGTACGCCCGAATCCTTGCGCCATTCGCGAAGCAGGGCGATGCCGTCGGTGTCCGGCATCCAGATATCCAGTAGCACCAGGTCAGGGCGATCCTCGACATAGCGTACGCGGGCCGTTGCCGCATCCTGGGCGGTTGTTACAGCGTACCCTTCATCACTCAGGATATCGCTGATTACTTGCCGTATATCCGGCTCATCATCGACGACAAGAACAGTAAATGGGCTCATAGGGTTATTCGCGTTTGAGGGCCCTGGGAATTACTGGCGTAGCGGGAGCGAAATTATAACGGCAGCCCCGCCGTTGGGCAGATTGGTCGCGCGGATATTGCCACCGTGCTCTTCGACAATCCGGCGACAGATTGCCAGTCCCAGTCCGCTGCCTTTTTCCTTTGAGGTTACATAAGGCTCAAAGATTCGGTCAATGGTCTGCGGATCGAACCCCGGGCCATTATCATGGACCGTGAGGCTGATTCCTTGAGTGCTTTCGTTCAGGCGAGTACTGATTATGACTTCACCCGAATCACTCTCAAGGGCATCTTGTGCATTGATAACCAGATTGTTCAGAACCTGACGCAAGGCGTTGGGGTCAGCCCGTGTCTGTCCCAGCGTGGTGTCCAGATCGGTCAGTAGTTTGATGGGTGTTGCTCCGGACCGGAAAAACTCGACGGTGTCGGTGACTAACTGGTTGATATCGATCTGGAGCAATTGCAACGGCGCCGGCTGAGCGTACTCGGCAAAGGCATTGACCATGGTTTTCATCGCTTCGACCTGCTGCACGATGGTTCTAGTTGATCGATCCAGTGTTTCGCGCTGTTCAGGATCGACAATCGACAGGTATTTGTTGCGGATACGTTCAGCTGAGAGCTGTATTGGGGTCAGGGGGTTCTTGATCTCATGGGCGAGCCGGCGCGCCACTTCACCCCAGGCGGCGTCCCGCTGCGCCTTGAGTAGTTCGGTAGCATCTTCGAAAACCACCACATAGCCTGGGTCGACGCTTTCGGCATCTAGTCGAGTACCGCTACAGATCAGAACATGCCGGCTGTTGGCCCCAGTGACGCTGATTTCACGCTGCCATTCCTTGGTCTGCTGTCTCATGCCATTTTCTACTGCACTCAACAGAGTAGCCGCCCCGGGCAACGCATCGCGCAATGGGTTGATTCCGCTACCAATGAAGTTCTCTAGCTTCGCTTCAAGAATCCGTTCTGCCGCCGCGTTATAGGTGCGTAGGTGTTGTTGCCCATCAAACGAGAGCACTCCAGCCGAAAGATGTGTCAGTACGGTATTGAGGTAGGCATGCTCCGCTTCGGCTCTTTGCTGGCTTTCCAGGGCGACTTGCTGGGCGTTGCCGATTTCGCGGGTCATCCGGTTAAAGGAGTCAACGAGCACACCGAGTTCGTCTCCGCTGTGGACCGGTAATTGTTTATTGTAATCGCCCCGGGCAACCGCCTGGGTGCCTTCGGCCAGGTCGCGAAGCGGCGCGACCAGTCTTTGGACAAGATATATCGACGCCCATAGTGCGATCAGCAATGTCATGACGGTAATCAGTGTCAGCGTTAATACGAAGCTGACGGTCAGTGGGCCACGCAGGTATTTCAGTTTTTCATACTCTGTCGAAGCCGTCTCTACGCTCTCTCCTAGGCGCGAATAATGCAGCGGCAATTGATGCAGTACCTGTAACACTCTTGCCGGCGCACTAACTCCAAGGCCAGGCACCGGTACCGCTACTCGGAGCATCAGCCCGCGGTCCTGGGTGGGCTCAAATTCAGCGAATATCTTGTCGCGGCGGACTTTTCTCAGAACTTGCTTATCCGGCACATCAGGTACCAGTGAGATCGCCATCTTGCTGCTGGATGCCAGAATTCGGCCGCTGGCCGAATGTAGGCTCATTTCTTCAAATGCTCCTGCTTCGCGAAGCCTATCAAGCAGGTTGTACAGTTGGAACGAGGAGGTAGTCGTTTCGATTAGCCGTGCGGCTTTGTGCGCCTGCTGGATCACATCGAGTTTGGTTGCTTCCAGTGTGCTTCTTCCCAGGAGTAGTGCATCGTCGAGAGCCTGTTCTATCTGGACATCAAACCAAGAGTCGATGCTTTGACTCAGAAACTGGACTGCAAAATAATAGACCATCGCGAGCGGCACGACAGCGAGGATCGCGAAGGTCCCGATAAAGCGAAGCGTCAGTCGGGACCCCAGAATCCGATTGCGGAACTGGATAACGAGCCTGCGGATCTGGAAGAAGGTTAGGACCGCCAGGATGGCAATTCCCGCAATATTTAAAATGATGAGCGCCGCGTAGTGGTCACCAAAAAGGTCATCGTTCTTTGCGCTCTGGCTGAGCAGAATAGATGCCACCAGCAGAACGATTGACAGGGCTAGCGTGAGCGCAAACCCCAGGGATCGATTCACCGGGTGTTGACCTTCCAGCGTCCCCAACTGCTGCGCAGTTGCCAATCCTTAGAAATAAGGGCAACCAGTTTCAAAGGTCCGGGGAGGCTTTTGCGATCTAGCGAAACCCGCAGACGCATCTGCAGGTCATCGTTCTCATTGATTCCCGCGGGCAAGTCAACTGTCGTTGCAAAGCGACCTATGGCGCTCAGCGTTTCAGTCAGAGTAGGGAAATTGTCGGTCGCCCCCGTCGCGACCTGGGTCAGGGTGTAACGATTGGACAAGGCATGGTGCTCCACGCGGAAGCGCTGCTCCCAGTTTGCTAACTTAAAGTACCATGATGCCAGGCTGGCCCGGTAAAGTCGGGTCTGTACCACTATGGTAAGCCCAATACCTTTGGACAGCGCTTGAGCAGGATCACCCGTGATCTTTAGGGTCAATCGTGCCGAGGTGCTGAGTAAGCCCCCAGCCAGTTTCGATTGCCCCGAATTAACGGCGAATTGGGCGTGCGCTGGTATCGAAAAACCGGTGAGCAGCATTGCCAGCAGCAGTGCTTGGGGCAGGCGGATTGGCCGGGCGGCGCCGGAATTTGGCTGAAAAAACATAGGGGGTGAGTTCCGGGCTGGGCCGAATTATACGGTCTTGCCGATGTTCGTAGCCTTAATCCTTGAATAACGATGCAAAATACAGACCATCATGCTCTTCGTTAGGCAGAAACTGATTTCCCAGTTCAGTTGTCAAGGCGCCTGATACGGTCGGTTTGTCCTGTTTTATTCCAGAGTGTCTACGGTGTAACTCAAGCAAGGGGCCGTCATTCTCTTCTGGCAGGACCGAGCAGGTAATGTAAAGCAATTGGCCCCCTGGAGCGAGCAAAGGCCACAGTCGCGCTGCCATCTGTGCCTGGGTTCTTGCGTACGCAATGATGTCAGAAGCTCGCCGATGGTGGCGGATATCAGGGTGTCGCCTCATGACTCCGGTGCCACTGCACGGTGCGTCCAATACGATTAGGTCAAACAATTGACCGTCCCACCAGGTTTCGGGCTGTAGGACGTCGTCCGCGATGAGTTTCGCTGTCAAACCGAGTCGAGTCAGGTTGTCACTGATCGCTTCTGTACGCCCTGGTCGATCAAGCGCGGTTAGCGATTTGATCTGCGGATACACCTCGAGCAGGTGGGTACATTTTCCGCCGGGCGCTGCACAGGCGTCGAGGACCCGAGCCCCTTGAGCGGGCTGGCAAAATATTGGGGTCATTTGCGCCGCAGCATCCTGTATTGACACTTTGCCGGCTGCAAAGCCAGGAAGTTCAGCCACGGACACAGGTTTGTCTAAAATCACACCCCAGGGGCTAAGCGTTGAGGCCTGCGCACTGAACCCTTGTTGCCGCAGCCACTCGAGGTATTCATCACGGGGCATCTGCAAAGAGTTGACCCGTAACGTCATGGGAGGTTTGCGGTTTGCTGTCTCCAACACTTGGTTCCACT
>JBBWVW010000111.1:0-11352 GCA_050256425.1 Arenicellales bacterium
GCCACTGTCGTTAACTACAACCCGTTGTATGTTGAACGTGAGCTGGCCTTCCAGATTGATGACAGCAATACCGAGATCATGATCACCATGGATCTTGAAGCGCTCTACCCGAAAGTAGCGACAATGCTCTCACGCACGGAAAGCCTCAAGAAGATCATTGTCTGCCCGATGGCAGCGATATTACCCAAGATTAAAAGCGTGCTGTTTCGCCTGTTAAAACGCAAAGAGATTGCCAACATTGAGCCCAGCGAGGCGATTGTTCATTTCCAGGACCTGCTTGATAATGACGGCGACCCGACGCTGGTTAACGTCGACCTGGACAAAGACATCGCTGTTCTGCAATACACCGGTGGAACCACAGGGCAGCCCAAGGGCGCAATGCTGACCCAGGGTAATCTTTCGGCCAACGTGTCGCAGATGCTTCTATGGTATGTGGATCTGAACCCCGGAGAAGAAAAAGTGCTCGGGGTTTTGCCATTTTTTCATGTCTTCGCTATGACAGCGGTAATGAACTTCGCCGTTGCCGCAGGTGCACAGATGATCCTGCTGCCCCGCTACGAACTGGGCCAGACCCTGGCGACTATCCACAAAAAAAAGCCAACCATTTTCCCGGCAGTGCCGACCATCTACACCGCAATTAACCAGGCGCCGGATCTTGCGAAGTACGACCTGTCTGCCGTGCGCTACTGCATCTCCGGTGGTGCGCCGCTGCCGCTTGAAGTCAAAGAAACTTTTGAGCGCCTGACAGGATGCCGACTGGTCGAAGGCTACGGCTTGAGCGAGACCGCCCCGGTCGCCACCTGCAACGCCATGCAGGATATTAACAAGCCCGGTTCGATCGGCCAGGTCGTACCGGGTACAGAAATCTCGATTCACGATCTCGAAGCACCTTACAACGCTCTGCCCACCGGCGAGCGTGGCGAGGTTTGGATAAAAGGCCCACAGGTCATGAAAGGCTACTTGAACCGCCCACAGGAAACTGCCGACAGTCTGCGCGAAGGTTGGTTTCACACCGGTGATGTGGGCTACATGGATGAAGACGGACACTTTTTCCTGGTTGACCGGCTCAAAGACCTTATTCTGTGTAGCGGCTACAACGTCTATCCGCGAATGGTCGAAGAAGCTATCTACCTGCATCCCGCTGTTGCCGAGGTGACCGTCATCGGTATTGACGATGACTACCGCGGCCAGAGCCCCAAGGCCTTCGTCAAACTGAAGGAGGGAGAAAAGATCACGGAAGATGAGATGAAAACCTTCCTTGCAGACAAGATTTCAAAGATAGAGATGCCCTCGCGGATCGAGTTCCGTCTCGAACTACCCAAAACCATCATTGGCAAACTGTCGAAAAAAGAACTGGTAGCCGAGGAGGCTGAGAAACACCAAGGATCTGGCACGGCATGACGGTATCAACCAACGACATGCTGACGGTCACCGAGCTCGCTCGCGAGCTCGGGATCACCCCTCGGGCGATCCGTTTTTATGAAACCAAGGGCCTGCTGAACCCGCGTCGGGCAGGTACCACCCGGGTCTACACCCACCGGGAACGTGGCCGGCTACAACTTATTCTGCGCGGCAAGCGCCTGGGTTTCAGCCTCACCGATGTTGGCGAATATCTTGATCTGTACGATGCGGACCCAGCCCGGCATGACCAGATTCTGATGTTGCTGGAAAAGGTCAACACTCGTATTGCGGCGCTGGAAGTACAAAAAACTGATCTTGACGCGACACTGGAAGAGCTTGCCAGCGTGCGCAAGCAGGCCCTGATCGCGCTTGATGAAGAGCCGGTCCGGGCGGCGGCCGGCAACTGATACCTTAGTTATTGAATACTGAATTACTGAACACGACCTCTTATCGATTTCCAAAGGAGTATTTGAATGAAAGACATCGTCATCGCCGGCTATGCCCGGTCGCCTTTTCACTTTGCCATTAAAGGGGGGCTCGCCAAGGTGCGTCCGGACGATCTTGCTGCCCACGCAGTCAAGGGGCTGATCGAACGCACCGGGGTCAACCCGGATGATATCGAGGATCTGATCCTCGGCTGCGCCTTTCCTGAAGGCGAGCAGGGTTTCAACATGGCCCGCCTGGTAGTGCTGATGGCTGGTCTGCCGATTTCCGTTGCCGGCACCACTGTCAACCGCTTTTGCGGCTCATCCATGCAGGCTATCCACATGGCTGCTGGTGCTATTCAAATGGGCGCGGGTGATGCCTTTATTTGCGCCGGGGTCGAATCCATGAGCCGTGTGCCGATGTCAGGCTTTAACCCCATGCCGAATCCTGCACTGTGCCAAAGCATGCCGGCGGCTTATATGTCCATGGGTGAGACAGCCGAGAACGTCGGCCGTGAGTATCAGATCAGCCGGGAGGAGCAAGAAGTCTTCGCTGTCGCAAGTCAGCAAAAAGCCGGTGACGCACAGTCACAAGGCCGGCTGGCTGACGAGATAGTGCCGATTGAGGTTAATGGCAGCACCATTGATGCTGATGGCTGTCTGCGTCCGACTACCGACCTTGAAGGACTGGCTGGCCTGAAACTGGCCTTCGATGAGAACGGTAGCGTAACCGCCGGCACCGCCTCACCACTGACCGATGGTGCCGCAGCGACGCTGGTCTGCTCGTCCGATTACGCCAAGGCGAACGGTCTTGAGCCAATGGCCCGCATCGTCAGTTTTGCAGTCTCGGGTTGCAAGCCCGAGACCATGGGGCTTGGCCCGATATTCTCCTCACGTAAAGCGCTGGCACGTGCCGGTATCAGCACCACAGACCTGGATGTGATCGAGATCAACGAAGCTTTCGCGACTCAGTCTATCGCCTCGATACGCGACCTGGAGTTGGACTCGACCAAGGTAAACATGGATGGTGGCGCGATCGCCATTGGTCACCCACTGGGCGCAACTGGCGCACGGATCACGGGCAAAGCGGCCCAGGTCCTGCAACGCGATGGAGGTCGCTATGCCCTGTCGACCCAATGTATCGGCGGGGGCCAGGGTATTGCCACCGTGCTTGAGGCAGCCTGAATGTCAGCTATAGAAAAAGTGGCTGTTATCGGCTCAGGTGTCATGGGTTCGGGCATTGCCGCCCAGGCGGCCAACGCCGGGATGGACGTAATCCTGCTCGATATCCTCCCCAAGGAAGGGTCGGACCGGGACGCGATCGCAAAAGGAGCTATCCAGCGAATGCTGAAAACCAGCCCAGCGCCGCTGATGCATCAACGCAATGCCAAACGTATCCGGCCTGGCAACGTCGAGGATCATCTAACGTGGCTTGCCGACTGCGATCTTGTGATCGAGGTCGTTATTGAAAACCTTCAAATCAAGCAAGCGCTGTACCGCAAGATCGACCAACACCGCAAAACCAGCACGATCGTCACCTCCAACACCTCAACCATTCCGCTCGCTCATCTTGTCGAAGGCATGGGCGAGGATTTTCGCCAGCATTTTGCCGTGACCCACTTCTTTAATCCGCCACGCTACATGCGGCTGCTGGAACTGGTCGCAGGGCCCGATACCCACGCCGAGGTGGTCTCCACCCTACGGGATTTCGGTGATCGCATGTTGGGTAAATCGGTGGTGGACTGCAAGGATACCCCGGGCTTCATTGCCAACCGGATCGGCATCCTGTGGATGGGGGTTGCCGTGCGCTTTGCCTTTGAGGACGGCCTCACTGTCGAAGAGGCCGACTCGATCATCGGCAAGCCCATGGGCATTCCCAAGACCGGGATATTCGGCCTGCTGGATCTCGTCGGCATAGACCTGCAGCCGCACGTGGAAAGTTCGATGCTGGCAACACTGCCAGCCGAGGACATGTACCGCGACATCCACCGGCCCAGTGCCTTTATCGAAAAAATGATTGCCGAAGGCTCTACTGGACGCAAAGGTAAAGGCGGCTTTTATCGCCTCAACCGTACCGGCGGCAAAAAGGTGAAAGAAGCACTGGATCTTAAGACCGGTGAATATCACCCAGCCAACAAACCCTCGCTCGCCAGCGTCGAAGCCGGGCGCAAGGGATTGCGTGCTCTGGTGGAACACCCCGATCGTGGCGGCCAGTACGCCTGGCGGGTGCTTTCGCACACCTTAAGTTATGCCGCCGCGCTGGTACCGCAGATCGCGGATCACATTCACGCGGTCGACGAGGCCATGAAAAATGGTTACGCCTGGAAATGGGGTCCGTTTGAGCTGATCGACAAACTCGGCCCACAATGGTTTGCAAAAAAACTGACAGAACAGGGCATGGCGGTACCGCCATTGCTGCAACAGGTGGGTGAAGGCAGTTTTTACCAAGTAGAAAACGGCAAACTGCAGTATTTTGGCACCGATGGTGCCTACCACAATGTGGACCGCGCTGATGGCGTGTTGCTGCTGGCAGACATTAAGCGCGCCGGGGAGCGCATCGATGGCAACCGTTCGGCCAGTCTGTGGGATATCGGCGACAAGGTGCTGTGCCTGGAATTTCACTCCAAGATGAATGCCATTGACGAGGGCATCATGGCGGTAGCCTCCAAGGCACTCAAGATTATCCCGGCACAGGGTTACCGGGCTCTGGTGATTCACAACGAAGGTACGAATTTCTCGGTGGGCGCCAATGTCGGTGTAGGTCTTTTTGCTGCCAATATCGCAGCCTGGCCCAAGATCACCGAGTCCGTAAAGCAGGGTCAGGATGTGTACAAGGCGCTCAAGTTCGCACCCTTCCCGGTGGTCGGCGCCCCGTCAGGCATGGCCCTTGGTGGTGGCTGCGAGGTCTTACTGCACTGCGATGCATTAGAAGCCCACGCCGAGACCTACATGGGCCTTGTCGAAGTGGGTGTAGGACTGGTGCCGGCGTGGGGTGGCTGCAAGGAGATGCTGCTGCGCTGGAGCGAAAACCCAAGACATCCCAAGGGCCCGATGCCAGCCGTAAGCAAAGTGTTCGAAACTGTAGCCACAGCGACGGTCGGCAAATCGGCGGAGGAATCGCGAGCCCTGCTGTACCTGAGACCCAGAGACAACATCGTCATGAACCGCGACCGCCTGCTGGCAAGTGCCAAAGAGCGTGCGCTCATCATGGCGCAGGACTATGCGCCACCCGAACCACGCGAACTCACCCTGCCGGGCCCCTCCGGCGAAGCGGCCATGACACTGGCTTTGAATGACTTTCATCGGGCCGGCAAAGCCACCGACCATGACGTCACCGTCGGCAAGAAACTGGCCCACGTGCTGGCCGGCGGCAAGGTGGACCCCACCGAAACCCTTAGCGAGGACAAGCTGTTCACACTGGAACGCAACGCGATTGTCAGTCTGCTGCGTACGCCGCAGACCCTGGACCGTATCGAGCATATGCTTGAGACCGGCAAGCCTCTGCGTAACTGAACCCGATAGAGAGAAAACCATGCCCAGCTACACCGCGCCGCTGCGCGATATGCAGTTTGTTTACAACGAGCTTTTCGACCCTGCCGAGATCACCGCCCTGCCCGGCTGTGAAGACGCCACCGCTGACCTTGTCGATCCAGTGCTTGAAGAAGCCGCCCGACTGGCGCAGAACGAACTTTTTCCTTTAAACCACAGCGGCGATACCAGTGGCTGCCAATACGACGATGGCAAGGTCACCACCCCACCTGGATTCCCCGAGGCCTACCGTCAGTATGCCGAGGGCGGCTGGATCGGCCTGCCCTGTGACCCGAAGTACGGTGGCCAAGGCATGCCCGGAGCGCTCAACGTGCTGCTCGAAGAAATGGCCTGCTCGGCCAACGTAGCGTTTGCGACCTATATCGGCCTGACACGGGGCGCCTACCGCGCGATAAATACTTTTGCCAGCGATGAGCTCAAAAATCGCTATCTGCCAAAGATGGTCAGCGGCATCTGGTCGGGCACCATGTGCCTGACCGAACCCCAGTGTGGCACCGACCTGGGCCTCATTCGCACCAAGGCAGTAGTCAACGAAAACGGCTCGCATGCTATCAGCGGTACCAAGATATTCATCACTGCCGGGGAGCACGACCTGACCGAGAACATCATTCACCTGGTGCTGGCGCGGCTGCCGGATGCCGCGGAGGGTATTAAAGGCATCAGTTTATTTCTTGTGCCCAAATTTCTGCCCAACGATGATGGAGAAGCCGGCGAGCGCAACCCGATACGCTGCACACGGATAGAAAGCAAGATGGGAATCAAGGCTTCGGCCACCTGCGAGATGAGCCTGGACAGCGCCACCGGCTGGTTGATCGGTGAACCGCACAAGGGTATGCGGGCGATGTTCACCATGATGAATGATGCCCGACTCGGTGTCGGCATCCAGGGACTGGGCTTGGGGGAAAGCGCCTACCAGGCCGCGGTCGAGTATGCGCGTGATCGTCAGCAGGGCCGTGCGCTGGCCGGGGCACGCTACCCCGAGCAGGCCGCCGACCCTTTGTTGGTACACCCCGACATCCGACGGATGCTCCTGACCATGCGCGTCTTTACCGAAGGTACGCGGGCACTCGCCGTATGGGTCGGCCGGCAAATCGACATCCGCGATCGCAGCGAAGATACCGAACAGCGCAAACAGGCCGATGACCTGGTGCAACTGCTCACCCCGCTGGTGAAATCCTATCTCTCAGAAGTCGGCCACGACACGGCGCAGATGGCAATACAGGTATACGGCGGCCATGGCTATATTCACGACAACGGCGTGGAGCAATACGCCCGTGACGCGCGCATCGCCATGATCTATGAAGGTTCTAACGGCATCCAGGCGCTGGACCTGGTGGGGCGAAAACTGACGGCCCACATGGGTCGCTACCTGCGGCGCTTCTTTCATCCGGTGCAGGCCTGGATTTCCAGCAACACGGCGAACACCGAACTGCAGCCCTTTGTGCTGCCGCTGGCCAAGGCCTTTGGCCGCCTGCAACTGGCCACCGGACAGATTGCCCAGGCCGGCCTGAAAGACCCCAATGAGGCAGGCGCTGCCTCCAGTGAATACCTGAAACTTTTTGCGCTGGTGACGCTGGCCTTCCTGTGGGCAAAGATGGCCAAAGTCGCACTGGAAAAACAAGACAATGATGACACCGGGTTTTACCAGGCCAAGATCGCCACTGCGCACTTTTTCATGGAGCGCATCCTGCCGCAAAGCGGCGCGCTTTTTGCATCCATCATGTCGGGTGGCGCCACCATGATGGCCTTTCCAGATGACGCCTTTTAACTATTCCACCGGCGGTTTGCCAAGCTGATTAGCGCGTGTACCCCTTTTTGCGTGCCAGCCGGGTGTTCGGTCGGGCGCTGACTACCCGACTTAGTCCTGCCCTGCGGCCATCGGTGATCACCATGCGGGTGTGGCCCAACGATCTGGACACCAACGCGCATATGAACAACGGGCGCTACCTCACCCTGATGGATCTGGGACGCTTTGATCTGATGACCCAGTGCGGCCTGGTGGGTCTGGTATTGCGCCAGCGCTGGTTTCCAATTGCCGGAGGTGTCATGGTGCGCTTTGAGCGACCGCTGCATGCTTTTGAGAAAATTTCGCTGAAGAGCAGTATTCTCGGCTGGGATGACAAGTGGCTGTATTTTCGCCACGACATACTGACCGGCGACACCCGTGCGGCCCGAGCCACCGCTCGCGGTCTATTCAGGACGCGTGGACGATCCATACCCACTGCCGACTTGCTGAGGACCATGAATTACCACGGTGCACCCATACCTCCACCCGATAGCGTTCGCCAGTGGATGCGTGCGGATGAACTGATGCGCGCGGAGGTCGATCCGAAGGGGTCTTAGCCCCGGTTCAAGCGGGTGGCCGCTCAGAAGTTGCCAGTATCAACAACCGGTTTGCGGCAACAACACGAGGACGTGATAGCGACGTCGGTATTCGCAAGTGCACTCGTCAAGAGCACCTGAAGATCAGTGCGCTCTTTGGTTTCGCCGCGATGCTTTAGGCATTCAACCAAACCGTGAAGAGACCAGACATTGTTTTTGTGTTGAGCGCAGCGCTGCACATCATCATTTAAACCGAGGTCTGCACGATACACCTCTTCTGCCTCTGCGTAGTGACCTTGCTCCATCAACAAAGCCCCCAGAGCATGGCGTGGCGGATGCATCCAGGGCCACGGCTCAGAGTAGTGTAGATCGTCGCAACGCTGCACACTTTCGCGCAAACACGCGTAAGCAATCTTGTGATTGCCTTTGTGGTATTCCAATTCTCCCAGCAGCATCTGTTCGCCAACACCCAGTGTTTCGATTGCCGAGTTATTGAAGGATTTTCGACTCGGGTGGACCCGTTCAAGAGCCTCATAAAATTGGCGCTTGTGATCTTCGGCCTCTGTGAAACACTTCATCGCTGCATGCGCAATCCCTTTTGCGTAATGGTGCATGCAGGTCGAAACACAATAAAGCTTTGGGTCTTGGGGCATTGGGGTATCAATGATTTGACGCCATTTTCCAAAACGCACAAGCACGTGCATTTTCATAGCGTAATAGCCCTCCATTGTGCTTGCGATAAACGGCTTGTTTTTCATATCTATCACATCAGGGGGCAGGTTTTCGCAAATCTCTTGGGCGGCGGCCATTGCAGGGCCGAACTGTCCCAGAAGCATGCAGGTATACATCATCAGATGCAGGTCATGACACCGTGCCGTGGTGTAATAGTTGTAAGGCCCGGCATAGGCGAGGTATTTGCGATTCACACGAATGGCCTTTTCGCTCGTGATCCTGGCCTTTTCATATTCGCCACACAGAACATAGATATGCCCGGGCATGTGATGGATATGACCTGCATCCGGGCATAGCCCGCCAAGGCGATCGGCTGAGTCCATCGCCCGCTCCGGCGTGGGAGACATCTCAAGCAGGTGTATATGCAGGTGTAAAATCGCCGGGTGTTGTTGTTCACGCCTTTCATCGGCCAAGGCAATCGCCTTTTCACAGACTGCGATAGCCTCCAGCGTGTCGGCCCCTACCGTTGGCAGCCCTGTTTTGACGTCCCACAGCCGCCATGGCGTACGGGTCATCATTGCCTCAATGAACAGAGCCATGACGTCCTGGTTTTCGGGGAAGTCAGAGTAGACCTTACGCATCGCCTCTGCGTAAGCATCATCCCAGCTGTCATATTCCGATTGACTGACGGTGTGTGACTTTTGAACTCGAAGAGCCAGCGCCCTGATCAGTGCCTTTTCAGGTGGCGTAGCGTTATCCGACAGCGCCAGCGCCTGATCAATATGGCTCCGACAAAACGCAGTGCAGTCAATGGCTTCGGGTTCGCTGAAATCACACCAGGGCATGTTATAGAACGGTCCTGCTGCATAGGCCGCTCCCCAATGCAGCATTGCGCAACTTGGGTCAAACTCCAGCGCCTGTTTGAAACAGGCAAGCCCTTCTTCCTGATTAAAGCCAAAACACCAGTTCAGACCCTGGTCAAACAGGCGTTGCGCCATGCCAGACTCGGCACTGACTGCAAAGACATGACTTCCCAGATCAAAGCTGAGTATGTGGTCTTCTTCCATTTCTTGATCCACCGATTAGGTATGCCGTCCCCGCAACGCGTTTCAGTTAATCATACAAACTGGTACTTCACTGCTGTTGTAAGCGGTAAGGTGCATGACGCGCCGGTCGTCTCGCGCCAGCTCGCCGGTGGCTGAATGCCAGACCGAGCGGTTGTGCCAGATTACCAGATCGCCTGGTTGCCAGGCGTGCACGTAGACGCTTTCCGTAGCTATTGCAGGACGCATCCAGGATTCCGCCAGATGTCTCGACTCAGTAATACCAAGAAAGACGAATTCCGAATCGGTTTCTGTTTCGAGGCAGGACAGACAACGCGGCTGTGGCATAAGAGCCTGCAACCTTGTTTCCGGGCAGGTCCACACCAGGGGGTAGACCTGCGCCATCGGATCGTTGAAAGCCGTGCCAGGCGGTTCGGACCCCTTCTTAAAACGGGCCTCGGCCTCGGGATCGACGACCCGCAGACCGTTGCTGCTGTTACCTAATCCATAGGTCGCCTCGAACGGCCGAGGCAAATAATGCACCTGGGTATGCAGGCATCGTTGTCGGACATCAGGGGGCATTAAGTCGTAGGCGATGCGCCCACTCGCAAAGGCGGTCGATCCGGCCGGGCACCACAGACGTCTCTGTTCGTCATCGGTGCAGGTCAGCCAATGGTCCTCTCCTGCGGGAGCCTCGATACAACGCATCTGCGTATAGTGGCCAGGGGTGTGTTCGTAGAACGCACCATCGATATGCCATTGGAGCACACCACCACCCAGTACTTGTGAACCTTCCTGCTCACCGTACGCGGCGCGGTCTCCGCCGAGAGTCACGTTGAGACCGTAGTGTTCGATCTCACCCTTGCCTAGCACGAGCACGCCCGGTACTTCGGGAATCTGGTAAGTGCCGGCCTTGTTGCCCTGCTCAACCTTGTATCTTTCCCAGGGGTTATGGGTCTGATCACGCCAGACGGTGGTGCCACCGGGATAAATCAAACGATAGAACACAACCTCCTGTTGCGGTGTCAGATGCGCTTGCCCGGGCAAGACCACAACTTGATCGCGGTGCAGCGCGCGTCGAATCTCCTTTATCGACCCAGGGTCCGCTGATGCACAGTCGAACCCAGGCGCACTAACCCCAAATGGTGCATCGTCGATGGGCTGCAGTTGCATGGTGACGAGTATAGGAGGAACAACCAATCTATTTGAAGACTCTGAGCGGATCCACTGGCTGTGAAATCCGCAGAATCTTCGGGAGTAGACCTTGCCTCCACCGAACTTGGGCCTGGGTCTTAGTGGTATGCCTATGCAGCCCAAAGGGGAACTTAAAGCACACCTAGCGACTGCAGGTGGAGCCATCCCTGCTCCGGCGAGCAAGGCTTCTTACGCTAGCCGACCCGGCTGATTCTCGTCCGGCAGGGGATCCCGAATTAAACGATAACGGGAAATCTCGATGCGGGCAAGGCTGTACCCCCCCCGCTCAAATAACTAATTGCTTAGCAGTTCGCCGATGATCGCTTTGCAAGCGTTGCCAAGATTCGCTTCGTGTGCCGCCAGGCAGGCTACTACCTGCCCTTGCCCAACCTCGACAACAAGTTCTGTGTCACTGCCCGGCGTTGCACAATGATCGACAATCTCCTGCTCGCAGGATGTACCAATCGCAACAATAAGGCCCGCCAGGGCATCAATGGCCACAGCCGCGTCGTAGACCGCAATCGCGCAACCAATGGAAATCTTATCCTCGTGCGCGCCCAGACACATCATCAATCGACCCTGTCCCGGGGTGACGGTACTGCAAAAGGTGGTTAACTCGTTTTCGCAGGCTATGAGTGCCCGCTCAACCGGATCGGCTGCCAAGACAACCTTGCCGGATACGCTCAGCAAGCTAAACGCCATTATTAAGAAACCTTTCCCGAAACGTCGCATTGCATAACTCCTTT
>JBBWVW010000112.1:0-1964 GCA_050256425.1 Arenicellales bacterium
TAAGGCCTCGAAGTTATGGGTACGTGATGCAATAAAATCCGAATCGACAAGGTCTTCATCGATGATGGTGTGAATCATCGCGTTCAATAATGCGACATCAGTATCCACACGAAACTGCATAAAATGATCTGCGTGGCGTGCGAGGTCGGTACGACGGGGATCCATCACGATCAGCGTCGCACCGCGTCGCGCCGCGTTTTTGATAAAGGTCGCGGCGACCGGATGGTTGTCGGTGGGATTGGCACCGATCACCACGATCACATCCGCCAAGGCCGCGTCTTCCACCTGATTGGAGACCGCACCCGAGCCGATGCCTTCAAGCAGAGCTACCACCGATGAAGCATGACAAAGCCGGGTACAGTGATCAACGTTGTTCGTGCCAAAGCCGGTGCGCACCAGTTTCTGAAACAGATAGGCTTCTTCGTTACTTCCTTTGGCCGATCCAAATCCGGCCAATGCGTTAGGCCCATGCGCACCCCGAATGTGCTTTAGTCCATTGGCGGCAATGTCCAGCGCCTCTTCCCAGGAAGCTGGGCGAAACATTTTTGCCGGATCTGCCGGATCGAAATGTTCGTTTAGCCCCTTGGGGATTCCTTCTTTTCGAACCCAGGGGATCGTCAAGCGCTCAGCATGGCTGACGTAGTCAAAACCATATCGCCCTTTTACACAAAGTCGGCTTTTATTAGCGGGTCCATCACGGCCGGTTACGTAGCGAATCTGGTTATCTTTTATATGATAGGTCAAAAGACATCCGACACCGCAGTACGGGCAAACCGAATCAACCGTCTTGTCTATCTTTTCCAGACCCACGTCGTGGGCCGGCATCAACGCGCCTGTAGGACAGGCCTGTACACATTCGCCGCAACCAACGCATGAGCTCTGACCAAGTGCATCGCCCAGATCGAAGACGATCTGCGCATGAGCGCCGCGAAAGGCCAGCCCGATCACATCGTTCATTTGCTCGTCGCGACAGGCTCTGACGCAACGGGTACACTGAATGCAGCTCTCCAGCTTAACTGCGATCGCCGGATGGGAAATATCTGCACTGGGTTGAATTCGGCCGCCAAACGGCTTGTACGCACGTCGAACTTGTTGCACCACTCATCAAGTTCAGATGCCTGGGTGTGGCTGGAGTCGCCAACCTCGCCACGCAGTAACTCAAGTATCAACGACTGAGAACTTTTAGCGCGGGCACTGTTACTGACAACGCGCATTCCTTCGACCGGTATCCGACAGCACGAAGGTGCTAGCACCCGCTCGTCGTCGATCTCTACCATACAGGCGCGACAGTTGCCGGCGGCGGCAAGGCCGTCTGCGTAGCACAGATGCGGAATCTCTATCTCTTCGCGCCGTGCGACCTGCAAGATACTCTCGCCCGGGCCTGCACTGACCTCGCGGCCATTTAAGGAGAAACTAACGCTCGCGTCGACGCTGGAATCGGAAAGGTTCATTAACAGCCAACCTCCTTTGGAAAATAGCGGATCGTACAACGTATGGGGTTTGGTGCGGCCTGACCGAGTCCGCAGATCGAGGCATCTTCCATCACCGTGGCAAGTTCTTCAAGCAAAGGAGCATCCCAACTGGGGCTTTCCATTAACTGTGCCGCCCGGCTACAACCCACTCGACATGGCGTGCACTGGCCGCAGGATTCGTCGGCGAAAAACTGGATCATGTTTCGCGCAGCATCTCTCACTTGATCATGATCGGAAAGAATGATCACAGCGGCCGAGCCGATGAAACAGCCATGCGCCTGTAGAGTATCAAAATCCAATGGCTCGTCGGCCAGCGTGGCAGGAAGTATTCCACCCGAGGCCCCGCCCGGAAAATATGCATAGAGACTGTGCCCTTCCAGCATTCCGTCGCAGTATTCATCAATCAACTCGCGCACGCTAATGCCAGCCGGCGCAAGGTGTACGCCTGGCCTATTTATCCGACCGCTGACCGAAAACGAGCGAAGTCCCTGG
>JBBWVW010000113.1:0-27433 GCA_050256425.1 Arenicellales bacterium
TTGCGGTTGGGGTTATTCATAATAAGGCCTGGCCGCAACGGCACAAAGGTCGCATCGATGTGAATCGGGTAAGGGTCACCGGGAAAATTCACGGCATGCACTCTGTGATCGGGATAATGGCGCTGCAACCACTGCATGCCACGGCGATTGGTGGTGAGCCCATGCTGGCAAAACAGATCTTTCCCAATACGTAACACATCAGCCGCGTCAAAAAGCGGCTCGTGCTCGGTGGTGACGAAATCAAGCGCCGCTGTGCGCTTTAAGCGCTCTTCTATTGTGATCTCGTTGAAGTAACCAGCCTGGTATGCATCGTCTGTCAGTCGTGGGCGAGGTGCCTGCTCCCAGCGAAAGCCCGGGTCTTCATCGAAATAGCGCTGCATCAGCGAGTGATACGCCAGGTATTCCCAGTAGCGGCAACGAAAGGACATGGGCGCAGACAGAATCTCCTTACCCACGGTCAGAAGGACATCCCGCGGTGGCATACAACCAAACATCGAGCCAGTCGTGAAATCCGGCGTGATCGTTGCCTGGTTCCATTGGATCGGCTCGGGCCGGTCGACCCGGATACCGCGCCCTTCCAGTATGCCGACCAGCTTATCGAGCTGCTGGTTGGCTTGCTCGATAGTGCGCAAAGGACGCGGCCCCCACATGCCCCGCATGTCGCTATCGTCCGGAATCTTGGCCTCGGTCGCCGGCTCGGACGGGGGGATACAGGTAAAATCTGCCCGTCCAACAATGGCATGCTTCAAGGGGTCAAAATCATTCCATGAACTGACAACAGTGGCTTGCATTACTTCATCTCCGATGGTTTTCTTCTTCTTTGTGTTCGTATTTGTCCTGGCAACCTGTCACTGCGGCATGGACTTTCGAAGTATGACCGATCGGGTAACTATTTCGGGTAACGATTACTATGCCGCGGCTGCAACACCCAAAACCGCAAACTTGCTCATGTTGTCGTTGTCGTCTCTCGCAATGCGTGCAGCGCCTTGGCTCGCCGCGACAGCCACCAGCCATATTGCACCGGCCAATGCTCCCATGCCTGATCAGCATCCAGCGCCAAAGCGGCATGCAGTGGCCAGTTGGGATCATTCAGCGCCTCGCGACCGATCGCAACCAGATCGGCTTGCCCTTTCGCGACGATATCCTCGGCCTGGTGAGGAGTCAGCACAAATCCCACTGCCTGAGTCATCAGACCGGCCTCTTCCTTGACTGCCTGTGCATAGGGCACCTGGAAACCCGGTTGCGGCGGCGGACCCTTGGCAGCTGTGGCCGAGCCAAGGATTCCACCCGAAGAGCAGTCTATGACATCAACACCAAGACCTTTCAGATCCTTAGCCAGAGCAACCGTATCCTCCAGTGACCAACCCTGCGGCGCGCCATCCACCGCAGACACTCTTACAAACAGCGGCTTGTCGTGGGGCCAGGCAGCGCGCACGGCTTCCGCCGTTTCAAGCAGCATGCGAGACCGGCCCGCCCGGTCACCGCCATAGATATCGGTACGGTGATTGCTGATGGGTGAGAGAAAACTCGCAGCCAGATACCCGTGTGCCGCATGCAGCTCGGCAATACCAAAGCCTGCGTTATCGGCTCGGCGTGCAGCGGCGACAAAGTCTTCAACCACCTGGGCAATCTCAGCCTGGGTCATCTCAGATGGCACCAACCACCCCTCGCCCAGAGCGATAGCCGAAGGCCCAACCACTGGCCAGGGCTCGTCGCCGCGAGCCCGATCACTGTCGTCGAGCGGTCCGTTGCCATGCCAGGGCCGCTGCATGGAAGCCTTGCGCCCGGCATGTGCCAACTGGATCGCCGGCACCGACCCCATGCTGGAGATAAACCGGGCAATCCCTGCCAGGGCCTGGGCATGGGCATCGGTCCAGATGCCTAAATCCCCATGAGTAATGCGGCCGCGGCGCTGCACTGCGGCCGCCTCGGTAAACACGACTGCCGCGCCGCCCTGGGCTAACTTGCCCAGGTGCGCCAGGTGCCAGTCATTCGCCAGGCCATCATCAGCGCTGTACTGGCACATAGGAGAGATAACCAGGCGGTTGGGCAGACTCAGGCCGCGGATCTGGAGTGGTTGAAAAAGTTGTGACTTAGAAGACATAGCCTTGAAACGATTGCTGAATTGAAAGGGAGCGCGCAATGATATCGGCGCCACAGGCCAGTTACCAGAAAAAATGCTGCAACAAGCTGCACGGAAACTGGCCTTGCGCCGGACTACACTTGCAGATACCGTGTGCTTTTTGCTCAGGAATTCTCCGATGTCAAACCCTCAACTTGCGGCCCAGATGCTCCACCGGGCACGCCGCCCGGGAGAGGCACTGACTGCCCTGCCGGCCGCAGCGCTGCCGAACGATCTGACCGATGCCTACGCTGCCCAGGCGCAACTGGTGGGACTCCTCAGCAACGAGACCGGCCCCCCCATCGGTTACAAAGTCGGCTGTACCAACATCACCGCTCGACAAATGCTCAAACTGGACTTTCCGTTCAGCGGCCGCTGCTTTAAAAGCCAGGTTGTGTCCTCTCCCACATCCATCGATGCCAATGCATTGCATATGATCGGTATCGAACCAGAAATCGCCGTGCGCATCGCGCGCGACCTGGCGCCAGGAAAGGTGTGGACCACGGATCATGTCATCGAACATATCGGTGAGGTAATGCCTGCCATCGAAATCGTTGAAAGTCGTTTTTCCACCTGGCCGCTGATGGGTGTTCTCAGTGCGATCGCCGATAACGGTGTACATCGCCAACTGGTGCTGGGAAATGAAATCGCCAACTGGTCACAACAGCAAGTTGAAGATGCCCAAGTCAGCCTGACGGCAAACGGCCGGGTCGTGCGCGAGGGGTGTGCCACCAACGTCGACGGCGGGCCATTCGCGGTTGTGGCATGGCTGGCTAATCATCTGAACTCGATGGGCATCACCCTGATGGCCGGTGAGGTGATCACTACCGGCGTCATGACCGATATCTATGACAGCGCGCCCGGAGAAGAACTGCTTGCTGAATATGACCTGCCTGGTGATGTCAGACTCTCGGTAACCTAATACTATGACTAATGAACTGATCAAACTGTCGGCGCGCGAGGTGCATAGACTGTTGCGCGGCAAAGACATCTCACCTTTGCAACTGCTGGATGCTCTGGAAGAGCGTATTGCCGAGGTTGACGAAGCCGTCAATGCCGTGCCGACCTTATGCTTTGACCGGGCCCGGGAGCGGGCTCAGTCACGGGATTTCTCCACTTCGCCGCTCGCTGGAATACCGGTGGCAATCAAAGATCTGATCGCAGTTGCCGGGGTACGGACCACATGGGGTTCCATGGCCTACCGCGACCATGTGCCCGAGACATCCGATCTGCTGGTGGAAAGAATCGAGGCGGCCGGAGGCATTGTCTATGCCAAAACCAACACCCCCGAGTTCGGTGCAGGAGCCAATACCTTTAATGACGTGTTTGGCTTTACCCGCAACCCGTGGAACACAGCCCTTTCGGCTGCCGGGTCTTCTGGCGGCTCAGCAGTTGCCCTTGCGACGGGTATGGCATGGCTGGCCACAGGCTCAGATCTCGGCGGCTCTTTACGCAACCCGGCCAGTTTCTGCGCCGTAGCAGGATTACGCCCGAGCCAGGGCCGTGTGGCCTCGGATCCTGGCAACCTGGCCTTTAATCATATGGCAACCGATGGCCCCATGGCCCGCAACGTGGCAGATCTGGCACTGCTGCTCGATGTGATGGCTGGGTACGATGCCCGTGATCCGATGTCTCTGGATGACCCTGCAATTTCTTTTGAAGAAGTTGCCCTGCAACGCCAGGTACCGCCGCGTATCGCCTTTTCGGCCGATCTTGGGGTGACCCCGGTTGACCCGGAAGTCGCCCAGATCTGTGAGCGCGCCGCCATGCGCTTTTCCGAACTGGGCGCGATCGTCGAACACGACCATCCGGACTTTTCGGGTCTGCAAGAGGTCTTTCAGGTACACCGCGCCATGTCCTATGCCGCCAGTTTTGGCCCGCTACTGGAAGCAAACCGTTCTATCTTCAAGCCCGAGATTGTCTGGAACGTGGAGAAAGGCCTGGCGCTCACCGCGGATGAAATCATGGCCGCCATGGTTACGCGCTCGCAGATCTACCAGCGAGCGCAGCGCTTTTTTGCACAGACTGACCTGATCCTGACACCGGCGACGGTAGTGCCTCCGTACCCGGTAGAACAACGTTTTGTTGAGCGGATCGGCGATTACACATTTTCTAACTATATCGAGTGGTGCTCGATCGCCTATGCCTTTACCATCATCGGTGCGCCGGCGCTGTCAATACCATGCGGCTTTACCCAAAGTGGCCTGCCGGTAGGATTGCAGATCGCGGCTGCGCCTCGCCAAGAGGCCCGACTGCTGTCGGCCGCCTTGGCGTTTGAAGAGTTGGCAGGGATTTGCACCCAATTACCAATCGACCCCCGGAGCTGACCCATGACGCACTACAGCGCGTGTCCACATGACTGCCCTTCGACTTGCGCTCTGGAAGTCGAGAAGATCGATGAATACACCATCGGTAAGATACGTGGCGCTACGGCCAACAGTTACACCGCAGGGGTGATCTGCAGCAAGGTGGCCCGATACCATGAGCGTATCCACCATCCTGACCGCCTGACCCAGCCATTACGCCGCAAGGGCGGCAAAGGTAGCGGCGACTTTGAGCCCATCGACTGGGAAGATGCCCTGGACCAAGTAGCCGAGAACTTTCTTCAGTCAGAGCAGCGCTACGGTGCTGAGACGATCTGGCCGTACTACTATGCCGGTACCATGGGCCTGGTGATGCGTGATGGCATTAACCGTCTGCGTCATGTCAAACGCTACTCCGGAATGTATTCAACTATCTGTGTGACACTGGCGTGGAATGGCTTTATGGCGGGCACCGGGCGCCTGGCTGGCGTGGATCCCAGGGAAATGGCTCAATCTGATCTGATCATTATCTGGGGCACCAATGCCGCCAGCACCCAGATTAATGTGATGACCCATGCGCTCAAGGCACGCCGTGAAAGAGGCGCGAAAATCGTCGTCATCGATACCTACCGCAACGCCACAGCGAAACAGGCCGATCTTTTCCTCTGTGTACGCCCCGGCACCGACGGCGCACTGGCCTGCGCCCTGATGCATGTACTCTTTCGCGATAACAACGCCGACCAGGCGTACCTCAAAGAATTCACTGACTGTCCTGATGAACTCGAGGCGCATCTTGCTTCGCGTGATCCAGATTGGGCCCAGTCAATTACCGGGGTAACCAAACAGGAGATCGAAACCCTCGCTGCGATGATCGGTGCTACCCCGCGCACTTTCTTTCGCCTGGGTTATGGTTTTACTCGCCAACGAAACGGTGCGGCCAATATGCACGCCGCGTTGTCGGTGGCGACTGTTGCCGGCGCCTGGCGACACGAGGGTGGTGGCGCTTTTCATAGCAATGGTGGCATCTACCATTGGGACAAGACTCTCATTGAAGGTCTCGACTGTATCGATCCTACCGTGCGAGTGCTCGATCAGTCTCGGATCGGGGCTGTTCTGACTAACGATCCCCAAGATCTTGGCGAAGGACCACCGGTAACTTCGTTGCTGATACAGAACACCAACCCGATGTCGGTCGCGCCAGATCTCAACCGCGTTCATGAAGGCTTTGCCCGCAAGGATTTGTTTGTTTGTGTGCATGAACAGTTCATGACTGAAACGGCGCAAATGGCTGATATAGTGCTTCCGGCGACGATGTTTCTGGAACACAATGACCTCTACCAATCGGGAGGCCACCAGCACATTACCCTCGGCCCGAAGATCATCAATCCTCCCAAGGAATGCCGATCCAATCACGAAGTGATCTGCGCCCTCGCCAAACGTCTTGGTGCCAGTCATCCAGGCTTTGATATGACCTCGCGCGAGATCATCGATCAGACGCTGTGCAATTCAGGCTGGGGAAATCTCGAAAGACTCGAGCGAGAACACTGGATTGACTGTCAGCCGGATTTTCGTGATTCCCATTATCTTGATGGTTTTGCCCATGCAAACGGTCGCTTTCACTTCTCGCCAGACTGGAATGCGCTTATGCCCCAGGGCTTTGGCCCATCCGATACGGTAATGCCGAGATTGCCTGACCACTGGAACGTGATTGAGGAGGCTAATTCTGAAATGCCCTATCGGCTGGTGACGGCACCCGCACGCCACTATCTCAACTCAACCTTTACCGAAACCCCCACGTCAAAACGTCGCCAGCAACAGCCCAGTATCATGCTGCACCCCAACGATGCCAGCGAACTCGGGGTTACGGATGGTGATACCGTTAAAGTAGGTAGCGCTCGCGGAGAACTGACCCTGATGGCACAGGTTTTCGACGGAGTACAGCGGGGCGTTGTTATTGTGGAGAGCATCTGGCCGAACCATGCCTTTGCCGGCGGCAAGGGGATCAACGTGCTGACCGGTGCCGACCCGGTGGCACCTGTTGGCGGTGCCGCCTTTCATGATAACCGGGTGTGGATTCAACTCGTCAGGTGAAAAAGGACCGCCCGGTTCAGATCATTTATCCAGACGATACGGTCCAACGCGCAGCCCGATAGCCCCCGGCAAGCCTTCCTTTCGCAAACATCACCTGCCAAAGATGGTTTTCACGCGATCGGAATGAACCGGCACAGACCAGCAGGTAATAATCGAACATCCGCCTAAAACGCTCCCCGTACTGCGCCTTCAACTGTGGCCACGCTGCGTTGAATTTCTTATGCCAGGCCATCAGCGTTGGATCGTAGTCCGCACCGAAATTGTGCCAGTCTTCTATCGTGAAGAAAGCACTAGCGCGCTCGGCAAGGACCTGGGCAGGCGGCAGTACCCCGTTTGGGAAAATATACTTTTCTATCCATCGATCGGTCGCGAACCCGCCACGGCTGGCGCCAATCGTGTGCAACAGAAACAGTCCTTCTGACTTTAACAGGGAGTAGGTTTTCTGAAAAAAAGCTCGGTAGTTACGCTGCCCAACATGCTCAAACATACCGACCGAGACGATTCGGTCGAACTCGCCGTCCAGTTCACGATAATCCCGCACTTCAATGGTTACCGGCAGTCCGGCGCAACGCTCCCTAGCCAGTTGCGCCTGTTCTTTTGAAACGGTAACTCCCGTTACATCGACACCGTGGCGCTCAGCCATCCAGCGAGAAAGCCCGCCCCAACCGCAGCCGAGATCCAGTACCTGCATACCGGGTTCAAGTTTTAATTTGGCACAGATCATCCGCATCTTGTCGATCTGTGCCTGCTCAAGATCCCCGGCTGAATCCCAATAGCCGCAACTGTAATTCATATAAGGATCCAGCATGCTCTCAAACACATCGTTACCAATATCATAGTGCTGCTCTCCGACCTGAAACGCCCTGGTGCGACTTTGGCGATTGAGCAAACGACAGCCAAGCAAATACAGTAGAAACCGGGAATTATTACGCACCCTATCTTCCAGACCAGCGCGGAATGCGCGATCGATCATCTCATCCAGAGCCGGGCAGTCCCACCACCCATCCATGTATGCCTCACCCAACCCCAGTGTTCCATCGCGCGCCAACCGCAGAAAAAGAGTGTTATCGTGCACCTGTATATCCCAGGCGTTCGAACCATTCAACTGGATACCGGCAGGCTCCAGCATTTTTTCAAATTGCCTTATGGTTTTACGCAAACCCCGCCTCCTCATATTGCAGGCCAGCCGACAATAGGCTGACCTGCAAATAGTAACGCTCCTGCCTTAGTGTCTCACACGATCCTTTCGGTACCGCCGTCAACCGGCACCTGGGCGCCGGTAGTACAACGAAAAGTTGCACCTGCCATAGCGCAGACCATGGCTGCAACGTCGTTGGAAGTGACTTCCTGATGCAATAAATTGCTCTTGCGATATTCCTCGACGCTCATCCCGTAACGAGCAGCGCGACTGGCCAGCACCTCTTCAGTCCATATCGCCGTATCAAAAACCGCGTTGGGGTGCACTGTGTTCACCCGGACACCATCGCCAGCCAGTTCCAGCGCCAGCACCCGGGCCAACTGGGTCAGGCCCGCCTTGGCAACCGAATATGCACCGGCACCGGGGCCTGGCGCAGGTACGTTCTTGGAGCCGATAATGACAACAGCCGGCTCCCAGCCCAATCGCAGGTACGGAATACTTTCGCGAACCGCATGCATTGCGCCGGTAAGGTTGATATCCAGAGAACGCTGCCATTCCTCCTCGGGCATTGCTCCCACCAGATCGTTGGCGGAAAATATCCCTGCGTTGCTGACCAGAATATCCAGACCCCCGGTGCGGGCAACTGCAGCGTCAATAGCGTCTCGCACTCCCGCGGCCTCAGTCACATCACAAACCACACCATGAATGGCAGGTAAATCAAAAACTGAGGTCACCGCGGGGTCCATATCCAGAACCGTCACCTGCGCACCCTGCTTGGCCAATGCCACTGCACAAGCGTAACCAATGCCGCTGGCGCCACCCGTGACCACGGCGCATCGTCCCTGCAGGGGCAATCCCGCTGGTGCTTTGCCGAGCTTGGCCTGCTCCAGTTCCCAGTATTCAACGGCAAAGATATCGGCCGCTGGTAGCGCGCACCAACCGCCAAGACGTTCGGCATCTGATATCGCTCCTATCGTATGGGCCACAATATCGCTGACGATGCTGACTTCTGTCGCTCGCGTACCAAATGCGACGGTTCCTTTGGCAAGCCAGACAGCCCAACGTGGTGCGCTGTCCAGTATGGTCAATGTACCGTCTGTATTTTCTTCGAAATAGGCCTGATACTTTCGCGCAAAAGAATCCACCGCCGACGCTGGCTCACCATCAACAATCAGAGGTACTCGCTTGGTGCGGATTACATGATCGGGCGTCAGGGGGCCGCGGGTCGCAATATCGCGAACATTTTCAATATTGGCAAAGGCGTGGCTCGCAGGTGTGCCATCGAACCGGGCCAGCATGGCTGTGCCCGCTACACGACTGACCTCACGACGCAGAGTTGCCAAAACCAAAGACGGCACAGCAACGCCGTCTACCGATGGCGGTGGTCGCTGCCCCAGAGCATCCTGCGCCTGACTGACAAAATGGATCATGCGCTGGTAACTCTCCTTTGCATCATCGGCAAAACTGAAGATGCCATGACTCATCAGCACCATCCCATCGAGTGTCGACCAATCGATGCCAGCCGTCAGCTCGGCCACCTTTTTTGCAAGAACGAAGCCGGGCATCACATAAGGCACAATCAGCATGCGATCACCATAAAGTGAGCGAATTCCCGCTGCACCATCTGGGGTATTACTCAAAGCTACTACGGCATCGGCATGGGTGTGGTCGACAAAGCGGTATGGAATTAAGGCATGAAGGATCGCTTCAACCGACGGGGTCGGTGCTGAAGGATCCAGCATGGCTGCGCGCTGGGCGCTGACCATATCAGCATCGCTGAGCTGATCAAAACGGGAGAGTTGCAACAGAGCATCGAGCCGCACGGGCGCAAACCCGGCTGCCTCAATCGTCGCAAGATTCCATCCGCTGCCTTTGACGTACAGCACGTCGTGCGCAACGCCAAAAATATCGGTAAAGTTTGCCTTCACTGACGTATTACCGCCACCGTGCAATACCAGATCAGGAGACTGGCCAATCAGGCGTGATGAATAAACGCGTAGCGCCAGCGCATCATCGGCACAAAGGTACGCATCATTTTCGTCCCAAAGGTCTTTCATCTTGTCTCTCACATCGTACCGCGAGGGCAGAACTGTCTATAAGGATCGAACCTGGAATTCTACCGGGTCAGCGGCTGGCCAGCTGATCTTCGAGCATCTGCCAGTCATCGTGGGGCACGACGCGGCACAGCCCATCGATATCGCTCACCCAGGAAACAGCGCTCAGGAATGGCACGTCGTATACCCGCGTCGCGTGGGTCTCCCAGGGTCGATTCCAGACCAGCGAGTCACCAGGATATTCGATCCAATCGGTATCACCCAGCCGAAAACCACATGGCCCAGTGAGATTGAAATACATCTCTGATGCGCCATGCATATGATCCCGGTAGAGAGTCTGTGACTGCAGGAAAAAAAGGCAGATGAATAAATCATTACTGTAGAAAAAACTATTCACCGGGCCAACCAGTGTACAGATCATGTTGCCCTCACGGTAACTGTGGCCTACGTCTGATGCTTCCTCGTAGAACTGCCCACCATCTGACTCCCAATAAAGGTACGACCTGGCAGCCCCCAGAGCCTTGGCTACAGATTCCAGTGAAGTTGGGACATGGTCGATAGCCCGCGTTAAGCCTTTCTCAAACTGGACTGGTATTTGTGGCGTCAAAGAATGCACGGACCGTGCCTCAAGGTCCAGTACAGATAACCGGTCGAGGGTCTGCTGCACCACCTCCAAGCTGGCTCTTTTCTCCAGTGCGCAACGGATCGCGCTGACAAGCTGCACTACCTGATCTGCCTGACTCTCCACCCGGGTTCTCCATGAGTTCAGTAATGAGGTGACTACGGTACTCTCGTCAATTTACACATTTAAGCAGATCACAACATCAAAGAGCAATTTAATGCGAGCAAGCCGCAACCGCCTCAACTGGATTCGATGCAATTGTCAGCATCGAGCGGCTGCTCTCCTTCAGGTAGCCCGCCTGGGTCATTTTGTCCAGGAACTCAATCAGTTGGTTGTAATAACCGGCCACATTCAGAAGCACGCAGGGCTTGCTATGCATACCAAGTTGCGCCCAGGTCCAGATCTCGAACAATTCCTCCAGTGTGCCGATCCCCCCAGGCAACGCGATAAAGCCATCCGATAAATCCGCCATCAACGCTTTGCGTTCGTGCATGCCGCTTACTACGTGCATCTGCGTCAGATCGGGATGGGCCATCTCCTTGTCTACCAGTGACTGCGGAATAACGCCAATAGCATCGCCGCCAGCCTGTAAGGTCGCATCAGCAATCACCCTCATAAGCCCAACTGAAGCGCCGCCGTAGACCAGGCCGATGTGCTGCTGGGCTAACATGCGACCAAGTTCGGCCGCCGCCTCGGCATAAGCCGGCAAGTCGCCCTGTTTTGAGCCACAAAAAATACACAGGCGCATCAGCCGAGCTGGCGTGTGCCAGATTGAGTTATCTTGAACATCAGCACAATTCTCTCCCTTTCGCTTGTGGGGTTATATTCTGATAATTAATCTATGTTAAGTTTATATTCTCAGCAAATTTTATGGGTGCAAAAACAATGACAGGCACATATATAGATATCCCGGCGTCCGACGGTTCTGGGGGGTTTAAGGGTTATCTCGCAACCCCCGAGATGGGCTCCGGTCCGGGCATCTTGCTCTTGCAGGAGATATTTGGCATTAACTGGCACATTCGCGATGTGGCCGATTACTACGCTGAGGAAGGGTACACGGTTCTGGCGCCAGATCTTTTCTGGCGGATGGAGCCCGGTGTCGAGCTGGGATACAGTGAAGAAGAATTCCAGAAAGCCTTTGGCTTTTTTCAGCAGTTTGATATTGCCAAGGCGATTGAAGATATGCAGGCGGCAACAACAGCCCTGCAAGCGCACGATACCTGCAAAGGCAAGATCGGAGCGGTCGGATTCTGCCTCGGCGGCAAACTCAGCTACCTTGCTGCTGCTCACTGTGACATCGACGCTGCGGTCTGCTACTACGGGGTTGGCATCGAGGAAGACCTCGACCTGAAGGATCAAATCACCTGCCCGATGGTGATGCATTTCGCCGAACTTGATCAGTTTGTTCCTGCTGAGGCGCGCGAGAAGATCTCCGAGACTTTCTCTGGGCGTTCCGAAATGGAGATCTACACCTACCCGGGCACTGATCATGCATTTAATACACCGGGGCGAGACTCCTACCACAAGCCATCGGCCATGATGGCGCATTCACGCTCAATGGCTTGTTTCCGTCGCGCGCTGGGGCCCCACTTTAATCTCAGTGAATTATGGGACGCGCACTGTTACCACGAATTCGCCGCCCGCGATGTCGATGCCACTATGGCCACCATGGTCGCGTCTCCCTATGTCAACCACATCCCAACCCTCACCGGTGGTGTTGGCCATGATCAGCTGAAACGGTTTTATAAATACCATTTCGTCAATAACAACCCGGAAGATACCAAGCTGATACCGATCTCGAGAACTGTTGGGGCAGACCGCATCGTTGACGAGATGGTTTTCTGTTTCACCCACACTTGCGAGATTGACTGGATGCTGCCGGGTCTTGAGCCCACCGGTCGTTATGTCGAAGTGCCGCTGGTAGCCATTGTCTGTTTCCGCGGCAATAAGTTGTACAACGAACATATCTACTGGGACCAGGCGTCGGTACTGGTTCAGATCGGCAAACTCGATCCGACGGAATTACCCGTTGCGGGTGCCGACGGTGCGAAGAAACTGCAGGATGAGTCACTGTCCTCGAACGAGCTGATGGGCTCCTGGAGTTCAAGCGAAGGCAAACCGATCTAAGTCATCGCGCTACCATCTCGCTTGAGTTAATATCTTAAGAATCATCGCAAACTACGATTCACCAATGCGCTCGCAGAAGCGCGAATAACTATCGGAGGAGAATTATCATGGTCATGAACAGAAGATCATTCCTGCAGGTTGCGGGCACTGCCTCGCTGACCGGGGCGCTGCCGCTGGCCTTCAACCCAAGCAACGTTCAGGCAGCAGGCGACACCTTAACTATTGCCTACAACGTGTCCTTGCCGAGCTGGGATCCTACGACCGGGCTGTCATCGGTGAATCCCGGCCTGCAGAGTATCTGGAAATCAGTCTTTGATCAGTACATAGATCAAAACCCTGATCTTTCATTCAAACCCGGCGTGCTGACGGAATGGGGCTGGAATGCCGACAAGACCCGGGTGCACATGAAAGTACGGGATGGCGCAACCTGGCAGGACGGAAAACCGATCACCGGGGAGGATATCGTCTGGAATCTCAATCGTGCTGCTAACCCCGACAGCGGCAACCCGGTCGGCGGCCTGATCTGGGGCTCAGTGGGTAACCTCAAAGCAAACGGCAATGAAGTGACCGGCGACGTCAACGCCTATGTAGCAGATTTCTTCAAATGGATGGCGTTTCTGACCGGCTACATTCTGCCACCCCATCATTACGAAAAAGTCGGCGCCGAAGGGTTTGAAAAAGACCCTATGGGGTCCGGGCCTTACCGGGTTGTTGAATTTGTGCGCGGCTCCTTTGTACGCCTTCAGGCCTACGACGGTTACTGGGGTGGTAAACCCGCTTTTCGCAATGTCATCTTCAAGTTTGTCACAGATGCAACCAGCCGAGTTGCGGAAGTTGAAAGCGGCGCTTCAGACATCACCCTTGCAATCCCGTTCGAGGAATACGATCGCCTAAAGGCAAAGCCTGGACTCGCTGGCGTCACCACCCCGGTCTCCGATATTGCGATGATATTTTTTAATGATATCGGGCCCATGGAAGATGCCAATGTTCGCAAGGCCGCTGTACACGCAGTCGATAAAGACGCAATTGTTAACCGCCTGCTTCGCGGATACGGGGTACCCCTACATACACTGCAGGCCCCTGAATATGCCGCCTTCGATCCCACCACCACCGTTGAGTACAACCCGGATCTGGCACGATCGCTGCTCGCCGCATCAGGCTACTCAACAGATAATCCGGTTCGTTTCACGATTCAGACCACACGGGGCTACCTGCCCAAGGACTATGAAGTCATACAGGCTGTCGTCGCCATGTGGCGCAAGGTCGGCATTGAGGCGGAAATTGAAGTCTACGAGGTTGCCAAGCACTACGAATTGCGCGCTACTGACACCCTCGCGCCAGCAGCATTTTATAACTGGGGCGACTCAATCGGTGACCCTAATGACTCTACCGGGTTTGCGATGTTTGGTCCTAGCCCTCATTCGACCTGGGATACCGATGACCTGGATGCCATGATCGGCCCGCTGTGGGGGGAAAAGGATGAAGCAAAAAGAATCGCGGGCTGGAAAGCCGTAGACAAATACATTGCCAAAAACGCTTACGTTCTGCCGCTCTACCAGCAGGTACAACCGGTGATTCATCGATCCGATCTGGATTTCACACCGCATGTAGCCAATTACGTACTGCCCTTTACGACTAAGCCTAAAGGCTGATCCGGACCCCTTCGTCCTGAGCCTCAACAGCCGGTCGCGCTGGCTGAGGCTCAGGACTTTTCGCTGTTATCGGGCGTTATCCCTGTCAGGCCCTAATGAGTTCCTCCTACCTTCTTAACCGCTTGCTGTTGGCCGTGCCCACACTGGCCGGCGCAGTGACCATCACTTTTGTGCTGTTGCGCGTAGTTCCAGGTGACCCCATTGCCATGATGACGGGCCCTGGCGCAACAGAAGCCGACATCGCCCAGTTACGAGCCCATTACGGCCTTGATCATTCGCTGCTACGTCAGTTTGTCATCTATCTGGGGCAGTTGATGACCGGAGATCTGGGTACATCAATCAGCCTGCGCCAGAACGTAGGCGAACTCATTGTCGGGAGGCTCCCCGTCACGATCGAACTCGTGTCGTTTGCGATGTTGATTGCGGTGAGTCTTGCCCTGGCACTGGCGCTCAAGGGTACGTTCTGGCGGGACCGATGGCCAGAGCTAATTGTGGACGGCTTTATCGGGATCGTCGTGGCTATTCCCGATTTTCTCTGGGCCCTTTCACTGATCCTGATACTGGGCGTGGCGATCCCGGTGATGCCGATTTTTGGCCGTATGGATCTTACTATCTCGTTTGATAGCTGGACTAATTTCTATCTGACCGAAAGTTTGCTCCGTGGTCAGTTTGAGGTAACAAGATCCGTTCTGCACCACATGGTACTACCAGCAGTCTCGCTTGCTCTGCCACTAATGGCAATCACTGCGAGGGTTCTAAAGTCCTGCCTGAACGCTGAGATGAACCGCGAGTACGTTACCCTGGCGCGAACCCGCGGCTTTGGGCGCCTCAGAGTGATCTACAGTCAAGCTCTGCGAAATGCACTGGTCCCGGCGACTGCACTGAGTGGCGTTCAGTTCACCTTTCTCATCGGGGGCACGGTATTGGTCGAGCGCATTTTCGGTTATCCGGGAATCGGCAACATGGCGATTGATGCTGTCATTAACCGGGATCTCCCGCTGATCCAGGGTCTGGTTCTAACCTTCGCTGTACTCTTCATAGCAGTGAACCTTCTGATTGATCTTTTCATTACTTTCCTCGATCCAAGATTACGACATGATTGAAGGGCGAGCCGACCTGCCGATCACTTACCGCATTCTCCATGAGCCGCGGGCAGTATTTGGATTGGGAATTTTGGGCCTGATGATTGCAGTGGCCTTGATGGCACCGTGGCTGGCACCTCATGATCCTTTGGAACAGGACCTGATGGCGTCTTTCCTGCCACCTTCCTGGCAAAAAAGCGGGGATCCGGCATTTCTCCTTGGCACGGATACTCTCGGGCGTGATGTTGCGTCGCGGCTGATTTACGGAACCCGTACAGCACTGATCGTGGCATTGGTTGCAGCCACCCTCGCCGCCCTTTTGGGCACGACGCTTGGCATGCTTGCCGGGTTCTACGGCGGAAAAACCGATATGCTGATATCCCGCGCAGTCGACATCTGGATGTCCTTTCCGGCTGTGCTGCTTTCGATCGTTCTGGTCGCCGTCATCGGCGCCGGATTGCATGCCGTAATCATCGCCATTGTGATCATTGACTGGACACGATTTTGTCGCGTGATCCGCGCCGAAACCATGGTTCAAAAAGAGCGGGATTACGTTGCCTCAGGCATCACTATCGGCCTGACAAGATTTCGAATCCTTATTCAAGAAGTCCTGCCTAACCTGATCCCGCTTCTGATAGTGCTGCTGACACTGGAAATGGGTATCGCTATTGTGGTTGAAACGATATTGAGCTTTGTTGGGCTGAGCGTTGCCTCGGATACGCCGACCTGGGGAAATCTCATACAGGAAGGCAGGCAATACATACATCAGGTTCCGTGGCTTTTGGGATTGCCCGTCGCTTGCGTTGTACTGTCGGTTTTGAGCCTGAATGTGCTCGGTGATGGCATAAAGGAAGTGATTGACCCGGAGACCCGTCAGTGAGCAGTGCGCTTGTCATCAAAAATCTGCATCTGACCATAGGCAACAGCAAGGATGCGGTGCCCATCCTTCGCGGCATCAACCTGGATCTGCGGGTCGGAGAAATCCATGGCCTGGTTGGTGAGTCAGGGGCCGGTAAAAGCATGCTGGGCCGTGTCATCCTTGAGATTCTGCCGCCAAGGGCAAGGATCACCGAGGGTTCAATTGATTACCCGACAAGGCCCCTGCCAGGAAAAACCAAAGGACGAGCTGCCGCTCGCCGCCGGCCCCATATCAGTCTGATACCCCAGGATCCTATGACATCGCTGAATCCGGTAAAAAAGATCGGAAAACAGATGTCAGAGATCCTGCGTCTGAACCAAACGGGCCGGGCCCGCGATATGCTCGATCAGGCCGAGAGCCTGTTACGCGAGGTCAAGATCAAGAATCCCGCGCTAGTGCTGCAGCAGTACCCACATCAACTGTCCGGGGGGATGCGTCAGCGTGCCCTGATTGCTATGGCATTCAGTACTAAGCCACAAATCATCATTGCAGATGAACCAACCACAGCGCTGGATGTATCGGTACAGCGACAGGTACTGTGCCTGATCCAGGACCTGCAAAAACAACACGGGACGACAATCCTATTTATCACACATGACCTGGGCGTCGTGGCAAAAATATGTAACCGGGTCAGCCTGATGCACAGTGGCATGATCCTCGAACAGGGTAACGTCGCTGAGGTATTCCGCACGCCTTCGCATGCCTATACCCGGTCACTGCTGGAGGCGATCCCCCGCTACGATCGACCGTTGCGGGAGCTGACTCCTGTTGCAGAAAGTCTCCAGCTTCAGCTGCAACGTGAAGCACGCGCGTATGACCGCCAAAGAAGAAACTGAAGTCATCGCCGCCATCGGGCTCAGCGTTTCACTGCCAAACATGGCTGCAAAACGGAATTTTCGTGCCGCGCCGTTGACGCCCATTTTTCGGGAAATCAATCTGCGCGCCAGTGCAGGACAATGTCTGGGCATTGTCGGTGAATCGGGCTCGGGCAAAACCACACTTGGGCGCACCCTGGTGCGACTGCTACGCCCGACTTCAGGCACCCTTTTATTTCAAGGGCGGGATATCACCAGGGTGTCTGAACCAGAACTTCGTCCAATCCGCGATCGCATGCAGATTATCTTTCAGGAGCCGCGCGCAGCACTCAACCCTCGCCGTCGAGTGGATGATGCCGTATCCCAGCCTTTGTTAGCCTATGGCAAGGTCTTAAATTCTCGCGACGCACGGGAACATGCCGGCGACCTGCTGCACCAGGTAGGACTCGATCCCATGCTGGGTCGACGATACCCGCGTGAACTGAGCGGTGGCCAACTGCAAAGAGTGTGTATCGCCAGGGCGATCTCGGTTCGCCCTTCACTGATTGTGGCGGACGAAATCGTCTCCGGCCTGGACATGTCCAGCCAGGCACAGGTTCTCAACCTGCTTGACGAACTGCGGCACCAGCTCGGTTTATGTCTCGTATTTATCAGTCATGACCTGTCGGTTGTGCGAAGCATCTGTGATCAAGTGATCGTTTTGCTCGATGGCAGGACGGTAGAGTCCGGGCCGGTAGCAAAGATTTTTTCACAGCCAAGACGGCGTTACACTCAATCCTTAATCGAGGCGATACCGCTTCCGGAACCTGACAGGGACTGGCTGAAAGCCACCACAGACACAACCAATCATAACAACAGGGGTAAAGCAATGAATATCCAGGGAAGTACTGCTTTGGTAACAGGTGCCAACAGAGGAATCGGAAGAGAACTGGTGAACGCCTTAATCAAAAGCGGTGTCAAGAAAATCTACGCAACCGCGAGAGATGTTTCAGGTGTGCAGGACCTGGCCAATGCCGACCCAGATAGAGTCCACATCCTGGCGCTAGATGTCACAAACGACACCTCAGTTGAGCAGGCCGCTGCGTCCTGCTCCGATGTAGATATACTGGTAAACAACGCGGGTATCAACCGGATGTCCGCCTTGCTGGCGGCAGACAGCATTGACAATGCGCGGGCTGAGATGGAAACCAACTACTTTGGTACTTTGCGCATGTGCCGAGCATTTGCGCCAGTTCTCAAACAAAACGGAGGCGGCTGTATTGTCAATATGCTCTCAATACTCTCTCACGTCGCTCTACCGCTGATGGGGTCTCTGTGCGCCTCGAAATCAGCCGGACTGAGGCTGACTGAAGGCGTGCGCGCGGAACTGGATGCCAACAACACCCTGGTGATGGCGGTTATGCCCGGGGCAGTAGATACCGATATGAGCCGTGACTTTCCACCACCCAAAATGCCTGCCTCAGAGGTTGCAAATGCAATCCTCGACGGGATTACCGAAGGGCAAGAGGAAATTTACCCGGGCGAGATGGCAAGCGGATTGCGTGCCGGTCTTAACGCAGATCCCAAAGGAGTAGAGAAAGAGCTCGCCGCGTACCTTCCCGGCTGAAGGTCGTTAGCCAAAGCCGGGATATATCTTGTGCCAACCTAAACTTTGTAGACATTCAGTTTATTGCCAAGCCAGTTCGCATACACTTCGCTTTGTAATCCTACCCGCGACTCGAAAAACCATAAGGAGAAAACTGATGACCTTGAAACGAATTCAGATCGGCGAACGCATGAGCCAGGTGGTGGTTCACGGCAATACGGTCTATACGGCGGGACAGGTCGCACTAGAAGCGCCTGGCACCAACGCCGCGGAACAGACCCGCGATATCTTGTCTCGAATCGACACTCTGTTGTCTGAAGCCGGTACCGACAAGTCACAGTTGATTTCGGCGACGATCTGGCTCTCGGACATCAGCGCCTTCAACGAGATGAACGAGATCTGGGATGCATGGGTCACCCCAGGTGCAACCCCGGCGCGCGCTTGCGTCGAAGCGAAACTGGCAGCACCCCAGTTTACAGTTGAAATTGCGGTGATCGCTGCACTGGATTGAGTTCGGGATACAACTGATGCGAATCGCGATTCTGGGTGCAGGACTCGCTGGGATCACCAGTGCCTGGGAGTGTCTGCGCGACGGTCACGATGTCATCGTGCTTGACCGCGCCGACAAGCCAGCGAATTTCACCTCCAAGGCCAACGCCGGACTGATCGCACCAGGACATGCATTTGCCTGGGCATCTCCCCATGCACCAGGCATCATGCTGCGGTCTTTGTGGACGCGTAACCAGGCAATACGTTACCGACCTAGCCTTGATGTCAGGCAATGGCGTTGGCTTTCACAGTTTCTACGCCAATGCACCACCAGCCGAGCACGGATCAACACGCAACGCAAGGCCCGTCTATGCTTGTATTCTCAGTCTCGACTTCAACTGGTCACAACTGAAACTGTCTTTCCGTACGATCGCAATACGGGGGGGTTGATTTATTTTTACCGCTCGGCCCAATCCTTTGAGGCCGCAGCTATCAAGAGTGAAATACTTGCCAGCCAAGGTGTACGTATCGAGAGTCTGGATCGGGATCAGGTCATTGCCAAAGATCCGGGTCTGGCCAATGCGCGCGAACTCATCAGCGGAGCACTGTTCGTACCTTCCGATGAGAGCGGAGATGCTCGCCTCTTTACCGACTCACTAGCACAACGCTGCGTAGAACGCGGAGCCCGACTACAAATGCAAACTGAGGTCACCGGCCTCCAGACTGAAAGCGGCCGTGTCGCTGCAGTAAAAACCAGTCAGGGCCCTGTTTTCGCCGATGCGTTCGTGCTGGCACTGGGAGTATTCAGCCCGGACCTGCTGCATCAATTCGGCGTCAGAGTGCCTATCTACCCGGTAAAGGGATATTCTGTCACCCTGCCCTCCGGAGCGGATCATTGCCTTCCTAAGTTCGGTGGAGTCGATGAGGATAACCTGCTCGCCTATTGCCCGATGGGTAAGCGCCTTCGTATAACGGCGACTGCCGAGATTGGCAATTACAATACCGCGCATACGCCCGATGACTTCCGGGTTATGCTGTCCAAATGCCGTGAGCTGATGCCTCAGGCTGCCGACTTCACGGCGCCTGATTACTGGGCCGGGTTAAGGCCCATGACACCAACCGGTTTACCGTTGATCGGCCGCTCGCGCTGGCCAAATCTCTGGTTGAATACCGGACATGGCCATATGGGCTGGACCATGTCCTGCGGGTCGGCCCGCATACTGGCAGACCTTATCATCAACAAGCAGCCGGAGATCCCGCTTGAGGGAATCGACCCGGCAACTATGGGGATGGCGTGATGCAAACAAATCAGGACAATACACGCGAGTTCATCAATCTGACACATCTGCCTTTTGTCGTCGATGAAGGAGTTGCCGCGCGGGCACGGATCGGACTGGTGGTGCTCGCCAGTGACCACACCGTTGAGCATGAGTTCCGCCAGGTGGTCAATATCCCGGGGGTTGCGATTTACCAGTCGCGAATTCCCAACTCGCCAACGATCACCCCGGAAAGTCTGCGGGCCATGGAACCCCACATCACGGAACGCACTGATGTGATCCTGCCGGGGGTCCCACTGGATGTGGTCGCCTACGGCTGCACATCTGCGTCCATGATTATCGGTGAAAAGCGAGTTTTTGAACTGATTCACGCAGCGCGGCCCGAGGCTAAAGCAACCACCCCAATCACGGCGGCCTTCGCCGCTTTCCGTGCGACCGGATGCCAGCGCATCGGTGTGCTCACACCCTACTCTGACGAGGTAAACCAGTTTATCCGACGCTATATCGAATCGAGCGGTTTCGAGGTTCCGGTTTTCGGCTCGTTTAACCAGGATAATGACAACACAGTAGCGTGCATATCTGCCGACAGTATGCGCGATGCCGTTCTCGAGATTGGCAACCACGACAACGTAGACGGGGTATTCGTCTCCTGCACCAGTTTACGCCTGGCGCATTGTGTCACTGCCATCGAGAAAAGCCTGGGCAAACCAGTGACATCCTCAAATCATGCTCTGATCTGGCACAGCTTGCGCCTGGCAGGAATCGACGATGCGATTGATGGTTATGGCCGGCTGTTCCAGCTGCCCGGGTAAGGTATTCCCAAAGCTAAGGGCACCCCCATGACGGCAAAAATTGTACTGGTAGAGCACCATGATGAGCCTCACGATGATCTGGCTTCTGCCTTTCTTAGCCGCAAAGGCTTTTCCCTCGAATGGCGACGCCCCTTTGCCGGGGACACCTTGGAACCGCCTGGCCCGGATGCGGCCGGCGTTGTCGTACTGGGCGGTGCACCCAACGTGGATCAGATGGATCAGTTTGGCTATTTGCTTGATGAAGCCCGCTGGATGGAAGCATGCCTTCACCGAGAGATTCCGTTGCTGGGCCTGTGCCTGGGCGGGCAGTTGCTGGCCCACATACTGGGGGCTCAAGTAGCACCGCACGCCGAACGAATCGAGGAATTTGGTCTTTACCCTGTCCACACTGTCTCCAATGGTGCCGGCTTTGTGCCTGAGAACTTCCACGCGGTTCAGTTTCACAGCCGTGGCTTTGATATTCCCGATGGAGCACAGGCACTGGCCCGCGGCGCGCTGTTTCCAAACCAGGCGTTTCGCTATGGGAAGCGCGCTATAGGCATTCAATTTCACCCAGAGTGCACTTTGCCGATCCTGCGCCGATGGCAGGCTCTCGCCGACGCGCCCTGGGCTAAACCCGGTGTCCAGACCCGCGATGAGCAGAACCGCTTGGCTGCACAGCATCTCGCAGCAACACATCATTGGTTTGAACAATTCCTGGATACGTTTTTCGATTTACCGACTGTCGGCTCCTCTTAAATATAGAAAGTTAACTATGGATCTTCCTGGCGTCTCCATCAGCCTGGCCCACCACAACCGCGCAGCACTCGTCGGGCAGCCCTGTCCCGATAAGGTACGTCAAGTACTGGAGCCGGACCGCTGTATTGATGCCCGCGAAACGATCTTTCGATGGGCTGACTACGAGCCCACTGCGCTACATTGTTTTGATGACCTGGCGGCAAAGCTTGAACTGGATTCGGTGTACTACAAGGATGAAAGCACCCGTTTTGGCCTGGGCAGTTTTAAAGCGCTCGGCGGCGCCTATGCGGTACAGCGGGTGCTGCGCCAAGCGCTTGAGGCGCAACCGGATGATGTCGCCATCAGCCTGGATGATATTAACCAACAGCGCTACCCTGACCTCGTAGGCAACATGACTGTCGTTACGGCGACCGATGGCAACCACGGGCGCTCGGTTGCCTGGGGGGCACAACGCTTCGGTTGCCAGTGCGTGATCTACATGCATGAAAACGTCAGCCGGGCGCGCCAGCGAGCGGTCGAAGCCTATGGTGCCCGAGTCGAGCGGGTTGTAGGCAACTACGATGACTCAGTCCATCAGGCCGATCATGATGCTCGACAGAACGGCTGGCAGATCGTCTCTGATACTTCCTACCCGGGATACATGGAAATTCCCTGTGATGTGATGGCCGGCTATACCGTCATGACCACCGAAGCCATGGATCAGTTACCCAATAACCTTATACCAACCCACGTCTTCATCCAGGGGGGCTGTGGCGGCCTGGCCGGTGCGGTGTGCGCAGACCTGTGGTTCCGTTACGGTGCCGATATGCCACATCTCGTTGTCGTAGAACCACAACCTGCGGCCTGCCTGTACCAAAGCGCTCTTGCTGGCAAACCCCAAGTGGTACACATCGTTGATGAAAGCCTGATGGCTGGATTGTCCTGCGGGGAGGTCTCGCTGCTAGGCTGGGATATTCTGAAGGCAGGCGCCCGCCACTTTCTCACGATCTCAGATGCGCCAGTAGCACCGCTGATGCAGTTAATGGCCAACGGCGTTGGCGACAAGACACCAGTCGTTGCCGGAGAATCTGCTATTGCGGGCCTGGCCGGTCTGATCGGCGCCGTGCAGGATTCCAAACTTGCCCGGCAGATGAATCTCAACAAAAGCAGCCGCGTGCTGTTATTCGGCACTGAAGGCGCCACTGATCCTGCACTCTACCGCGAACTCACAGGCACCAGTGCAGAAAACGTAATCGCTTAAGGTAACTGATCATGAGCAACCTGCCACAGCGCGGTTTCGAGCTTACTGAATTTGAACAACGGGTGAAGGTCATCCAGCAGCGGATGCACGACGCACGATTTGATGCGATTCTCGTGACTACTGAAGCCGAAATCCGCTATTTCAGCGGCTTTCATACGCAATTCTTTGAAAGCCCGACAAGGCCATGGTTTCTGGTAGTGCCAGCCACAGGAAAACCGATCGCCGTGATTCCCCAGATTGGTGAAGCCGGCATGGCCGCGACCTGGATAGAGGATATTCATACCTGGCCATCACCAAGGCCAAAAGACGACGGCATCTCGCTGCTGACAGAGGTGATCACCAAGCTTCCCGCACGTTTCGGCCGGCTGGGCTTGCCTCTGGGGCCGGAGAGCATTCTGCGCATGCCGGCCGGTGATGCGCGGCGTCTAATAGACAGCATTTCGTTCGAGACTATCGATTGTGCGGAGCTGCTGCTACGCCAGCGCTTCATCAAGTCACCAGCTGAAATCGAAAAAATACGCCAGGCCTGTCAGATCACCTCCGGTGCCTTCGGGGCCCTTCCCGAACACACTCACATCGGCGACTCGGAGATTGAAATCAGTCGGCGGATGCGAATTGATCTGCTCAACCGCGGCGCGGACAGCACGCCTTTTCTCGTAGCCGGCTCAGGTGCGGGTGGTTACGACAGTATCATCATGGGCCCAACAGATCGCATTCCTGAACCCGGCGATGTGCTGATTATCGATACCGGCACGGTATTCGATGGCTACTTTTGTGATTTTGACCGCAACTTCGGCTTTGGCCAAATCGCCGATGACACTCACCGCGCCAACGCGGCCGTTCACCAAGCACTGGATGCCGGCTTCGTCGCCGCGCATCCCGGTGCGCGAATGTGTGAGGTCTGGGCAGCCATGTGGCAGGTGCTGGAGGATCACGGTGCACTGGGTAACAGTATCGGCCGCATGGGTCATGGTCTGGGGATGCTGCTGACCGAATGGCCCTCGATACATCCCGATGATCAAAACGTCCTCGAACCGGGCGCGGTCATAACGCTTGAGCCTGGCATGATCTTCGCACCCGACCGGCAACTGGTGCATGAGGAAAACATTGTTATTACCGAAAACGGCGCCGAATACCTGACCCGTCGGGCACCGCCTGAGATCCCTGTCATTCATTAGCGCTCTCGCCAGGATCTCTTTAACCTGATACGGTCGTACGATGGTTAGTACGATCATTTTGGTCAACCCCAATGCCGGCAGGGGACGTGCGAGCGCACTCGCCCGTGAACTCGTTTCCCGCCAGAAAACCCTTTCGGACGCGTTGTGGCTAGAACCACCTGACGCCACCCAGGCATATGCTCAACTCGACCAGGCTCTCACCGATGACTGTCGGCGCCTGATAGTCGTTGGTGGCGACGGCACGCTCAATCTCGCTGTCAATACGGTGCTGGATAAGGGTCTGGGCGAAAAGGTGCACTTCAGTGTGTTGCCTGCGGGTACGGGTGTTGATTTTGCCCAAATACTGGATCCGTATCCAACTCTCGAGACCCTGCCAGTGGTGTTAAATAGCAAGCGATCGCGACCCGTCGACGTATTACAGGTCAACTGGCAAAACGGCCAACGCCGCTATGCAATCAACACGGTGTCGGCTGGCATCGCCGGTGCGGTCAATGCAACCATGGCCGCCTCCCCTGCCCGCGGGTCTGGCGCCTACTTGCGGGCCACTGTCCGGGCGTTTTTCAGCTACCGGCCTGAACCTTTCACGTTAACCCTGGACGGGACGCGTTGGCACCATGGGGATCTGACCTTGCTCGCCGTAACCAATGGCAGCCACTTCGGCCAGGGGATGCGGGTTGCACCGCGGGCTACCATTGATGACGGTCAAGCAGAGGTCGTGGCAGTTGCCGCAATGCCCCGAGGGCTACTGCTGTTGCGACTGGTCCGGATTTACCTCGGCAACCACCTCAAAGCGCCCTATGTCCGTTATCGACAGGCCAGTGACATCGTCATACGCCAGAACCCGGCTACACCCGGACTGGATATCGACGGAGAAAGCGCGCCCGGCGGGGATATCACGATCCGGGTCATTCCGGGCGCCCTGCGATTTTCCTGTTAGTTTTAGTGTTTTTCAGTCCGGCAGGGCGGCAGAGAAAAAATCGACCAGAGCAGTTTGATAGCGTTGTGACTCCAGTAGCAAGCCCTCGATATGATCAGCGCCCTCGAAGGAGTGCAGCGTTACCTTCAACCCGCGGGCCTCGGCAAAGGCGGCAAGATCAGTGGCATTGTGATACCCCACCCTCGAATCGGCCGTACCATGCAGCACCTGTACCGGGCGGTTACCCATACGCTCGATGCCATCAGTGGGTGTAACCGCCATGAGGTCTTTTCCCCTGACCCGCGCCGCCCAGTAGGCCGCACGCCAGAAAAACCCCGGGAAGCCCTGGTATTGGACCTCTTGGGTTGCTGCCTTATTGAAGTCGAACACCGGTGCTTCGAGACTGAAAGCCGCGATTTCGTGGTTCTTGGCAGCAACGATCAGAGCCGCCAGTGCCCCACCAGAAACCCCATGCACCCCGACCTGCGACAGTGGGATCGCCTTGGCGCTTTTAAGCCAGTAAGCCGCTGTCACGACATCGTCCGATTCATCCTGGCCGGCAGAATGACGTCCGTCCTCGCACGTGGTCTCACCCTGGTCGCGTAAATCAATTAACAGGACGTTAAAGCCCGCTCGCGCCAGCATGGCTGCCGGCATCAGGGTATCGAAGTTATGCCGCGAGCTGTCGATACCATGCGCGACGATAACCGTTGCTTTGGAATGAGGAAAAGTCGGGGTTATCCACCAGCCGGATATCGTGACCGACCGCTGAGGGTCACGGATTCGCACTGTCTCGACCGGAACATTGGGAATCCACCAGCGTGAAAGATCATGGCCAACCCAACGATCCCAGCCAGCGCCTTTAAAGGGACCCTGACCTGAGCCTGGAGTTTCGAAATGCGCCGGCGTGTTCCCGACATGATATGGATGAATACCACAGAAAACTGCCGTGCCGGTACGATAAACATAATCTCCCACTGCGAGCATTGCCAGGCCCGTAAGGAGTACCAAAACTAGCCCCACCTTTAACAATAACCAAAGTGCCCGCATCTGCTGTGATCTGTCATTTATGGGGTTGTTCAGATGCCAGTGTACTCGAGCCCCCCGGCCAATGGTTTAAGCTGTTGCTTTCAAACCCGAAGAGCAGCGCTGGTCAAGACTTCCATGCAATGGTGGATTGGTGGGTTCGTATAAAAAAGGTGGCCCTACGGCACCTTTATATATAACAAAGCACTCAGTCAAAAAGACGGGCAGACGCCTCGCGCGATGATCTGCGCAAACTGCGCCGGCGCATGCAAATTATCTTTCAGGATCCTTACTCTTCGCTCGACCCGCGCACCCCTGTCGGCAACAGTATCGCCGAGGGTTTGCGGGTTCACGGCATTACCAATGCTTCTACGCAACACGAGAAAGTCGGACAGATGCTCGATCGCGTCGGTCTGCAAAGCGCTCACGCACAGCGTTTTCCGCATGAGTTCTCTGGTGGCCAACGCCAAAGGATTGGCATTACCCGGGCCCTGGTATTGCAGCCTGACTTCGTGGTCTGTGATGAACCGGTATCAGCATTGGATGTCTCGGTTCAGGCCCAGGTATTGAATCTGCTGCGCGAACTACAGCGCGACCTTAACCTGACCCTGCTCTTTATCTCACACAACCTGGCGGTGGTGGAACACCTGAGCGACCGTGTGGCTGTTATGTATCTTGGTGAGATTGTCGAACTCACTGACCGTGACACTTCATACCGGGAGGCACAACATCCCTACACCAAGGCGTTGTTTTCGGCAGTCCCAATACCAGACCCGCACCGGCGGGGCGAGAAAATCATTCTGCAGGGCGACGTACCCAGCCCATTAAACCCTCCGACCGGGTGCAAATTTCATCCGCGCTGTCCGATTGCTCGGGATATCTGCTCCAAGGTTGCACCCAGGACCCGTCAGATTGGCAAGAATGTCGATCATCAGGTCGCCTGCCATGCCGTTGATCCGGCAGACTAAAAGCTCAAGGACTCTTTTAACTCAGTGAATTAGCGATAGTAGTCGTTCGCTGGGTTTTTTTGATAGCGACAGCTGACAAAGCCAAATGTAAATATGTCTGTGCTAACCTTCAGCGTTCATGTCGCCGCCCTATTGAGCCAAGGTGCTCTGTATGAACGGTTATATTGATCCTACCAAGGAAGCATTCACGGCTTTTCGTGAAAACGCCCAAAAAGGACCCAGCCACATGCTCAATCTGGTGCGATTCAGGAAGATAGCCACGTATCCCGATGGTTGGAG
>JBBWVW010000114.1:0-7306 GCA_050256425.1 Arenicellales bacterium
TATGGCGATGGGGCCGATTATGGCTGTCGGAGGCATTGCCATGCTGATACCGCCGTCAGCGCTGGCCGTCTTGCTTGCGAGTCTGGCAGAACAGTCGGTCGCCCAGTTGCTTGTTGCCGGGATCGTGCCCGGGATCCTGATGGCGGTGCTGTTTTTCGGGTACGTCGTAGGCCGTTGTGCAATTAACCCTGAACTCGCGCCTGTCTACGAGACGGAAACAGACGCACTCGATCAAGTCGTGAGCATTTCGCTGAATGTCAGGGATCGTCCGTGGCTGTCCTGGACCTATGCTGGACGCTATCGCCGTGCCGTCAACCGGATTCTGCCATCGGTGCTTTATGTACTGCCGCTGTTTGTAATTTTTGTTGTTGTTGTGGGCAGTATCTTCTTCAAGCTCGCCTCGCCGACCGAGGCTGCCGCACTGGGCTGTCTGGCATCACTCGGTGTGTGTTATGTCTTTCGGGTATTCAAGAACAAGATACAGGTGTCCGGTATAGAAGGAGCTGATTTTGACTGGCGGGCGATTGCGAAAGCGCTGTTGGAGACAGCCAAAATCAACACGATGATCCTATTTATCATCGCGGGCTCGCTGGTCTTCAGTCAGGCGCTGGCGAACTCCGGAGCGACACAAGGATTGCTACAGTACATCGCGGCAATGGACCTGACGCCGTTGACCGTTGTGATCATGATGATGCTGGTGTTGCTGTTTCTCGGGGCCTTCATGGATCAGGTGAGCATGCTATTGCTGACGCTGCCGTTTTTCCTTTTGAGCTCCCAGTCCCTGCAGGTCGTTTTCAATATCGATGTGATCTGGTTGATGGTCTTAATGCTGATCACCATGGAGATCAGCCTGCTGACCCCGCCCTTTGGTCTGTTGCTTTACGTGATGAAGGGGGTCGCGCCGTTCGACGTGACTCTGGGACAGGTGGTCAGAGCCGCGTTGCCGTTTATTCTGATTGAACTGATGGTTCTCATCCTGCTTATCTTTGTACCGGAAGTTGCTACCTGGTTGCCGAAACAGCTCGAATAGAGCGACAGTTCCAGCCGTACTGGATGGCCTGATTAAAAACGACGTGATCACCGGGGCATGCGCGGACAGGCTTTAGTTCTCAGAGCATTCGGGCTTTTCCGTCAACAACAAGGCACATGTTCGCGCGAACGATCAAAAAGGCCGTCGCCAGTTTGCCCGCTGTATGACCCGCAACCCGTTTTCGCTTGAAGAAGATGGCGTACAAGGCGAAGTAGGGCGCTCTGGTTCACCACAGTAACCTCGCCAATGTGACACCTCTGAAGCGCAAATGAATTTGCTAAAACTCCTGTTTCTAAGAAAAACGAAGTTAAAATCAGAATTGAATTGCGCGCGGCTAGCGCAGTAACACTGTAATAGTAGTCATTGGGTGAGTTAGGCCATCTGACTTTTAATCAGGTGGTTGCAGGTTCGATCTCTGCACGGCCCGCCATAAATCAGACACTTACGAGGGTTTGAAGAAGGTATCCTCCAATTGAAAGTAAATCCTCCAATTGAACCGGCCATCTGATACGAAATGGCTGACATAAGAGTCCCCAACCATAGCTCCACCCTAAACCTTAGCCGGATTTATGCTTAACCAATCTGGCGAGGTTACCCGTCTTGCTGTTAAAGACGCGATTGGTTTTCCTGCATTGACTTTACTTGCGAGCATGATCGGATTTGGCTCGCTGGTTCACGAAAGTGGATTGCCCTTTACAGTGGCACTGGCTGCGACCGCTGGGATTTGGGGGTTGCCAGGACAGTTGACTCTGGTAGAACTGCATGCGGCAGGTGCTTCAGCCTTTTTTGTCATTCTTGCTGTGGCTCTGGCCAACGCACGGTTCTTGCCAATGGTCGTATCTTTTGTCCCGCTGATTCGTACCAGCGCTACGCGCCCTGGATGGATGTTTGCTCTGGTTCAGATGTTGTCGATTAATTCCTGGGCTGCAGGACTGAGGCGTTTTCCGATAATCTCACCGGAATTGCGGCAGCGTTATTACATTGTATTCGCATCTATTTGTATGGTCTCCGGACTGCTGGGCACTGCTATCGGATTCTTAGGGGTTGGCCTATTGCCGCGGCCAATCGCGCTCGGACTCATTTTCCTGAATCCGTTGTTCTTCGCCATTTTGTTGGCAGGCGCTCAAGGTTGGAGTGCGTCTACCGCGTTGCTGATTGGCGCTCCACTGGGCGTGCTTTTTCACCTGATAGCACCTGATCTGGATCTACTGATAACGGGAGTGGTTGGAGGTACGTTGGCTTTTCTCGTAGGACGAAAGCGGCAGAGTCGGAAAAAAAATCATGATTGATGTGCAGCATATCGATATCGGACTAGTGACATTGGGCGCAATCGGCGCCACTTATCTGTGGCGTGGCTTAGGCGTTTTGTTTGCGTCACGTATCAATCATGAGGGAGTCGTTTTTCAATGGGTTACCTGCGTTTCTTACGCGATGCTTGGGGGCCTTATCGCGCGGATGATCGTTCTGCCAATAGGCCCGTTAACCCAAACGCCTCTGGCTTTTCGGGTCTTTGGGGTTATTGTCGGGCTTGCGGTCTTCTTTCTGCTGGGGCGCAAAGTCCTGCTTGCAGTTTGTGCTGGTGTTGGTGCGTTTATAGTGCTGGTCTCAGCTTTCTGACTTTTGCTCATTGGCCGCAGGTTTAGTTTTAGCGCGGCCACCGTCTATTCCGGATAGCCAATGGGCGTGTTACTAGGAGTATTGCCACACGATGCCTAATGTAGTGACGGGAAAATCGCCAACGATAGGTGCTGATGGGCGGCCGTGGCCGAGTTTTCGCGAAGCGGCTGTCGTCTGGTTACGAGTTGCGATGTTAAGTTTTGGTGGCCCAGCTGGGCAGATCGCCGTGATGCACCGCATAGTTGTTGAAGAAAAACGCTGGATAGGGGAGGCCCGTTTTCTTCACGCGCTGAATTTTTGTATGTTGCTGCCAGGCCCGGAAGCCCAACAACTGACCATATATTTAGGATGGTTAATGCACCAGCGGCGGGGCGGATTAGTCGCAGGTGTTCTGTTTATTCTTCCGGGCATGCTGGCGGTAATGGTGCTGACCTGCATTTATGCTCTGTATGGCGAGGTGGATGTCGTCGCAGCCATGTTCTTTGGTCTAAAAGCGGCGGTGCTGGCGATCGTGTTACAGGCGGTAGTCAGGATCGGCAAGAAGGCATTGCGTAATAGCGTGATGGCGACATTGGCCGGCTTATCTTTTATTGGTATTTTTTTCTTTGATATCCCCTTTCCAGTAATCATCATCGCTGCTGCAGTGATTGGCGCCCTAAGTGGCCGATACGGCGTGCAGAGTTTTCTAGGTGGTGGGGCCACTGAGACGGATGGAGAGGGAGTTGGTGGTGGCAATTCTATTCTCGGGGAGAAGGTTCCCGACCACGCCCGGCCTGGGGCTAGTCGTGTTCTTGGTATCAGTGTAGTTTTGTTACTGCTTTGGGCCACGCCAGTGATAGGCCTGGTCTTGTTTCTCGGTCCGGGTAATGTATTTGTCGATATCTCGGTATTTTTCTCGAAAATGGCAGTCGTAACGTTTGGTGGCGCCTATGCCGTTTTGGCCTATGTAGCGCAGGCGGCTGTGGAAACGTACGGCTGGCTTGAGCCAGGAGAGATGCTGGACGGGCTTGGCCTCGCTGAGACTACTCCAGGTCCGTTAATTATGGTAACCCAGTTTGTAGGATTCTTAGGCGCATTCCGGGATGCGGGCGGTCTGACCCCATTGGTAGCCGGCATCTTAGGCGGTTTATTGACAACCTGGGTGACTTTTGTGCCTTGCTTCCTATGGATTTTTATGGGCGCACCTTATGTAGAACAGCTTCGACAAAGCCAGGTGCTGTCGGCAGCGTTCGTTGCCATCACCGCCGCTGTTGTTGGGGTTATTCTTAACCTGGCGGTATGGTTTGCGCTGCATGTGATGTTCAAAGATGTGGGAGCATTTGAAGCCTTTGGGTTACGCGTAGCTGTTCCAGATCCCATAACCCTTGACCCGATAGCGATAGCGCTCGTTGTTGCAGCATTAATTGCCGTGTTTGTCTTTCGCATAGGCATGATAGCCCTGCTAGGAGCGGCTGCGACAGTCGGTTTGGGGCTCCTTGGGGTTGGGGTAATGATCGTCTGAGTATTTAAATCTTTGCTAACCAGGGTGATGTTCTCGCGTCAATAGAGATCACTAAGAGATACTATGCAGTAACGTAACGACAGTGACACTCCTTACCCAAAAATGGTCTGGATAAAACATTTTGCATGGACTACTTAATTTCTAACACGATCCTTTTGACAGAGGTCGGTACGCGAGTTCTTACTTGTCAAGCCCTGGAAACGCTGACCATTAAATGAGTTGATTGCCGCTTGTGACTGTTGATAGCGTCAGTCAAACAAATTTTTCACGCTCGATCGTGGCACTTTCCCGATCAGATAATTGCCAAACGCCACTCGCCTTATAATGGCGGATGGAAACATGCCATTAGGAGGAGCGCAAGAATGAAGATAACCGGAGGATGTTACTGCGGTGCAGTTCGTTATGAAATCACCGGTGAGGCACAAGCCTCACTTCAGTGCCACTGTCGGGAATGTCAGTACATTAGTGGAGGAAATCCGGCAGCGCTGATGATTTTCCCTCTTGAGAGCTTTCAGTTGACATCTGGTGAAATGAAGCAATTCCGTCGTTCTGATCTTGAACGACCGGTGACCCGACATTTTTGTGAACACTGTGGGACCGGAGTCGCATCAGAAACTCCGAGCAGGCTGGGTTCGATTGTGATCAAGGTGGGAACCCTCGATGACCCTTCAATTTTCGCACCGGCTGTAGCGATCTTTACCTGTGATAAGCAGGATTACCACCATATTCCTGAAGGCATACCGGCTTTTGATAAGCGACCAGGATAAATCACCGCCTTTAATGGCAGTAGATAAAAACCGCAGCACGCACCGCGCAATGACCTCAACTTGGCTTTCAGAACGATAAAGTCACTGGCATGAATAAATGAGGGATTTTGCCCTGAATATGCCCGAGCAGCAGAAAGATGCACCGATGTCTGTTTAAGTTCGGACCAATTTGGACGGTATGGCCAAACGAAGATAAAGACGCCTATCAACGTTTTGTCGATCTATTGTCTTAAGTTTACTATTGTCACAAATCCCAGTTAACTGGTTTTATTGCTGGTCGAAAGGGCGAAACCTACTGAGTACTTGCCATGCCAAATAACCATCCCAATATCCTGTTGATTCAGGCCGATCAACTTAAGCCTCAGGTACTCAGCAGTTATGGAGGGCCCGCTGTTACTCCCTATTTGGATCAACTGGCGGATCAAGGTGTGGTGTTTGAGAATGCGTACTGCAATTTTCCATTGTGCGCCCCTTCACGTTTCTCGATGCTGTCAGGAATGTTGCCCTCACGTATCGGGGCTTTTGATAATGGCGCTGAATATCTGGCACAGATTCCAACAGTTGCGCATTACCTTCGTCTGGCGGGTTACCGCACCTGCTTGTCTGGAAAACAGCATTTTGTTGGTCCCGATATGCTGCATGGATTTCACGAACGACTGGTGCCTGAGCTTTACCCAACAGACTTTTCGTGGACGCCGAGTTGGGATGAAGTCCGAATGATTTCTAATAATAATTCTAGTGGAGTCACTCGAGCCGGGATATGTGCACGCAGTGTTCAAATGGATCACGATGAGGCTGTTTTATATCGTGCAAAGGCCAAACTTCACGATTACGCACGTATCAAAGGGCAGCCGTTTTTCCTGGTAGCCTCTTTTACCCACCCGCACGAGCCTTACTTTGCGCTGCAGAAATATTGGGATCGATACAGGCACGATGACATACCCATGCCAATCACCGGGCTCCAGCCAGAAGACAAACGTGAAGTACATACCCAGCGAATGTTGCATCACGCTTGCTTAATAGATGGTGACATCAATAACGCACACATCCGTATCGCACGCCATGGATATCTATCCAATGTTTCATATTTTGACGATATGGTCGGAGATTTAATGGCTACGCTCGAACAAGCCGGCTTATTAGATAACACGATGATTGTGGTTACCTCTGATCATGGTGATATGCTGGGAGAACACGGACTCTGGTTTAAAAAGCATTTCTTCGATCATTGCTCCCGCGTACCCATGATTGTGCACGCGCCCAGGCATTTTTCCTCGGGTCGGAGTTTAAATAATGTGTCACTGGTTGATCTATTGCCAACACTATGCGAGTTTGCGGGTTTCAATGCGGCCGAGCGTGCACCTCAACCGCTTGACGGAACCAGCCTGCTGCCACAGTGCGAGCATCCGGAGGCTCGTGATGAGCGGCCAGTATTTGCTGAAATAACATCTGAGGGGGTTCCCGCGCCAATGTTAATGGTCCGAGATGGCCAGTTCAAATTGATCAAAGGTGGTCAGGCGCCAGCGGTGCTTTATGATCTGGAGAAAGACCCACAAGAGCAAAACAATGTTGCGGAACAAGCCAGTCTATTGGACGTGCGTGAGCGACTGGAGAACCTTGCTCTGAACTGTTGGGATTACGATTCACTAGAAGAAGATATTCGACTCAGTCAGCGACGAAGGCGCCTAGTACAGGCAGCGCACGAGGTTGGGGATCCACCGGTATGGGATTCGCAACCAGAGGACCCGACACTTCCGTGGCTCCACCGTGGGCCGGAGCAATACAACGATTGGGCTTGGTTCGGTATCACCAAGCAATAAACAGGTGACTGTAGGCTCATCCTGTTTTTGATGCAATTGTCCTTTATTGCCAGCATCCGCTATAGGTTGAGCCGCTATGAGTGAATCGAATAGTTTGAACAGCGACATCAAGAGCATGAAGCTCTATCGTCATGTGGATCGGGTGCTGACTGAGCTTCAATACCTGGGCAAAGGCGAGCAGGGGCCACTGTCCGCCGATGAGCTTACACCTTTTGATCAGCTGCATTATCACGGCACTGAATCGGTTGATGATGCGGTTCGCGCAACTGGTATCAATGCGAGCAGTTCGGTCCTTGAGATCGGATCGGGACTCGGTGGCCCTGCCCGGCATATTGCCGCCACAGCAGGCGCCAAGGTTACCGCATTGGAATTACAGAATGATCAAAACGAGCTGGCATCACACCTTAGCGCCCGTTGCGGCTTGGCAGAAAAAGTGGCTCATGTGTGCGGTGATTTTCTGACCCACGAGTGGTCCACCCAACATTTCGATGTGATTGTCAGTTGGCTTGCGCTTTATCACATTCCTGAGCGTAACGTGCTGCTGGAACGCTGCTACGACTTACTGCATAAA
>JBBWVW010000115.1:0-37967 GCA_050256425.1 Arenicellales bacterium
CACTCACGGCACTGCGGTTGCACAGGTTATTCTGACGCTTGCCCCCGGGAGCAAGATAGTCTCTGTCCAGACATCGACCGGCGGTCGATCAGTTTCAGCGTCATCTGTCTATCGGGGCTTGCTGCATGCCGCGGCCAACCCCGCAATACGGGTAATTAATCATTCCAACGCGGCTTTGGCCACAGTGCCGGGCGATGCAATGCTGGCGGCCGCCCTCGCGGGGAAAGTGATAGTAATGCAGGCAGGCAATGACGCTGCATCCAGCCCACGCGGCGACGCGTTACACGCCCCCGGCCTTGGTGGAAAAGGGTTAATCGTTGGCGGTCTGGGACCTGATGGGTCGATGCTTGGTTTTAGTAATCAGGCAGGCTCTTACGCACATCATTACGTGGTCGCATTGGGAGCTTCGGAATTTGCGAATTATTGGGGCACCTCGTTCGCAACGCCCCGCGCCAGCGCGCTGGCGGCCCGTTTACTCCAAACCTGGCCTAAGCTCAAGGCTGAAGAGGTCGTTGACATCATCAAACGATCAGCCACAGATAAGGGCGCGCCTGGTGTTGATGCTAAATACGGCTGGGGGCAGATCAATTTCGTACGAGCCTTTCAGCCGTTGGGGCCGGTGACCCCACCGCCATCGAGCCCGACTGACTCGGAGGAAGAATCTGATGAGGTCGACGATCCTGTGGGGGATGATTACGCTACTAGGCGTTTACGACTTAGCCCCGCCATTTACTCGGCCATAGCCCAGCAAGGTCTTTTTTCTCAGGCGTTGGTGGTTGACCGTTACGAGCGCGATTTCAGATTGAACGTCGCTGCTCTGGCGAGTGTGCGTGATGATAAGGCGCGTGCCCGACAGATGTTGCGCCGCTGGTCGCAAGAGAGCGCTACCGACATACTGAGCGAGGGACTCGGTTATCGATTGCTATCCTACCGCCGTGCTGGTTATTCCGCAGCGGGTGACGTGGAGCCGGCGTTGGGGTTTGACACAAAGATTGGTGATCACTACACGATGCGGTTGGGCTATAACTCTCGGCCAACACCCGATACCGATGCCGTCTATTGGTTACAGGAAAACCACTTTGCAGCGCCTGCAGGGGCCGCGTGGGATCAGGGTCTGATTGGCCAATACAGTGATGAAGGAGTCCACAGTCAGGGCACCTACCAGATCAATCCGCTCTGGCGGCTCGGGTTTAACATGGCCAAGGTCGATAGCGAAGGTGATACAGCTCATGATAGCCAACAACTTAACGTTGTGTCTCATTTTGGGGGCGCGGGCTGGGGTTTCGCCTTGGAAGGCGGTCTGCTCAATGAATCGGGCAGCTTGCTTGGGGGCTCGGTTGGTGGTGCGCTGAGTGTTCGCGATGCGCAGACACGCTCTGCGCGGTTGACTGCTTATCGGCGTCTTGATCAAAACTGGGCCCTTATTGGCGCTTACACAGGGGGGCTGACCCAGGTGACGGATCGACCGGGCGGGTTACTTGGGGATTTCTCGACCCTTGCCAGCAATGCGTGGCTCATTGGTCTTGCTGCTAAGGATCTTTTTTCGCCAACCGATACGGCCAGTGTCTCGATATCGCAGCCGTTGCGAGCCTTTGCCGGGGATGCTGCGCTGGATATTGCCTATGATCTGAGTGCGCAAGGGCAGGTTTTGCGCCATCAACAGCGGGTCAGTTTGGCGCCCGGCGGTGTAGAGACCTTGCTCGAATTTGTCTATCGCAGGCCGATCACATCCAAGCTGGCACTTGGCAGTTATCTCGCCTTACGCGATCAACCTAACCACGACAGGTCGGCAGGCTTGCAAATGCACTGGATGGGTGTTGTGCAAGGGTCCTTCTGAGCCGTACCGAGGGCAAATTCTGGCATTAATCTCGGTTTGCGTGGAGCCGGATTGCTGCCGGTCCGCTCCGGTAACACTGATAACCCGGAGTCACTTATGTCGATAGCGTCGATTAAGGCTGCACGAAAGGCTCCGCGCCAGCACGGCGCTATGGAATATAGCGATTCCCCGGTCGACCTCGACGTTGTGCGCAAATATCGATTGCACCGGTTGCGCTTGGAGATGGAGCGCGCCGATGTTGCGGGGCTGTTGTTGTTCGACCAGATCAATACCCGCTATGCAACTGACGCAACAAATATGCAGGTCTGGTGTTCGCACTATGAGACCCGTTGCGTTTTTATTGCGCTTGATGGGCCAGTGGTATTGTTCGACTACGCTAATCACCCTCATCTTGCTGAAGGCTTACCTGGGATTGATGAGTACCGGGTGATCCCATCGTTTTACTATTTTTCCGCTGGTTATCACGGCGAGGCGCGAGCGCAGGTCTTCGCCAGCCAGATTGCAGACCTGGTACGCCAACACGGCGGCGACAACCGACGATTAGCGGTAGACCGCCTGTCTTTCATTGCATGTGACGCCCTTCGTCAGAAGGGGTTGATGCTTGTCGATGGAGAGGCGATCGCCGAGCAGGCTCGCGCTGTTAAGTCACCCGAAGAGCTCACCCTGATGCGCGCGTCGATGGCAGTTTGCGAGGAGGCCTGCCGGGCGATGCACGAGGCCTTGCAGCCCGGCATTACAGAAAATGCCCTGTGGGCCCGGCTGCACGAGACCAATATCCGCCTGGGGGGCGAGTGGATCGAGACCCGACTGCTGTCCTCAGGCCCGCGAACCAATCCCTGGTTCCGTGAGTGCTCGATGCGCCCTATAGAAAGGGATGATCTGGTCAGCTTTGATACCGATCTGATCGGCCCCTATGGGTATTGCTCGGATATCTCGCGCGCCTGGTTATGTGGGGATCGCCCGAATGATGAGCAGCGCCGCCTGTATGCAGCCGCTTACGAACAAATTGAAACCAATATTGCGGTGCTGGGTCCCGGGCTGAGTTTCCGAGAGGTATCACAGCGGTGCTGGAGTATTCCAAAGGCTTATCTGTCCCAACGGTACCCGTCGTTAATGCATGGTGTCGGACTGGCTGATGAATACCCCAGCATTAAACACTGGGTTGATTTTGAAGCCAAAGCCTACGAAGGCGTTTTGCAGCCAGGAATGGTTCTGTGCGTTGAATCATTTATCGGCACCGAAGGCGGGCGTGAAGGCGTCAAACTCGAAGAACAGGTTATCATTACTGAGACCGGCACCGAGCGGATGTCTTCTTATCCGTTTGAGGTCGATTGGCTATAGCCGGGTTACCTGTTCGCGAAACAAATGAACGTCACTATCGATTGCCTTCAGTACTGTAACTGGTCGGGTGGTATTTTTGACCAGATGGCCGAGGGCGCCCTGGACGCGGTGCACGTGACCATCTGTTATCACGAGGATTTTCGGGAAACCGTTTCTAATATGTCGCAGTGGCATCGTCTGTTCGAGGCTTATCCCGAGCGCATCGTGCACGGCCGCACTTCGGCAGATGTCATTTTGGCGCAGCAGAGCCAGCGAACAGCCGTGTTCTTTGGGTTTCAGAACTGTTCGCCGATTGAATCCGATATTGGCCTGGTAGAAGTTTGCCATCAGCTCGGAGCACGATTCATGCAATTGTCCTATAACAATCAATCCCTGCTGGCGAGTGGTTGTTATGAGGAGGTTGATTCAGGCATTACCCGCATGGGTAGGCAGGTCATCGCCGAAATGAATCGTGTTGGGCTTGTGGTGGACATGAGCCACTCGGGTGAGCGATCGACTCTGGAGGCCATAGCGGCGTCTGCACGACCCATAGCGATTACCCATGCCAACCCCGCGTCATGGCATGATGCTCTGCGTAATAAGTCTAATACGGTACTCAAGGCGCTGGCGGAGTCGGGAGGAATGGTTGGGTTCTCCCTATACCCGCATCATCTGCGTGATGGCAGCGACTGCAGTTTGCAAAGTTTTTGCCGGATGGTTGCCTATGCCGCAGACCTTATCGGGGTAAACCACATTGGCATTGGCTCTGATCTGTGCCAGGACCAGCCCGATAGCGTGGTCGCCTGGATGCGCAATGGACGGTGGACGCGGCAGACGGATTTTGGTGAAGGGTCAGTGGCGGCGCCGGGCTTTCCCGCGCAGCCCTCCTGGTTTCAGGACAACCGTGATTTTCCGAATATTCGACGGGGGCTCGAAGAAGTGGGACTCGATCAGGATTCGGTAGCCGCTGTGATGGGCGGTAACTGGCTGGCGTTTTTTGAAAAATCGTTCGGACCAGGCTGAACTATCTGATTCCATGAATGTGGGAGTGATTAACCCCGCAGGCCAATTGAGCGCCAGTGCAACAGGAGCGTTGGATAAAGCCTTGCTGAGGCCGCCCGAGGTGGTTTGCCGGTTAACCCGTATGGGGGCGGCCTTTCCCACACGCCTTAGTTTCATGCGGATACTGGTGCGCCGCATGGCGACGGAGAACTGGCAGATCTCCTGTGAGCGCTTTGAGCTGGATAATGCCGGTTATGGCACGGCGGTCTATACCGTCTCACTGCCCGGCCAGTGTTATTCCCTGGTGGTCTTCGCTAACCCGCTGGCTGACAGTGACCGGACGGACCGGGTTATTGCGTCGGCCTGGGATGCTGCGTTCGTACTCTTCGATGGCATTCCGGGCGAGGCCGATATCGACCGCCTTCGGCAGCAGGCGCCGCTTCAAGAGGCGGGGCGTTTTCAAGCCACTGAGCTTGTCTTGTCTCGCGCCAACCGGAGCCTACGACTGTTTGAGTACACCTGCGATTGCCTTGCAGACGGGCGCCAGCCCGAACCTCAGCGGCTGATGGATGTGGGGTACCTGATGCGCACCACAGCCGTCTACGGGAACGGTAAGTTCGGGGTCAGCGATCGTTCCAGAATCGCCACCCGGCCGGAAACCCAGAACTCTTTTGGGGCCGAGATGCTGACGGTATACCTGATCAGACTTTTTACCTTTGATCAACTTGAGCATATAGCGCGACAGCGCTCCCCCGAAACTGCAGTGTCTTTGGACCGGGATCTGAAACGGCTTTTGGGAATTGGTAATGCGACAGGCCTTGGGATGGCACCTTTTGTGGTGAGTCACCCGGAGTTACTTCACCAGTGGTTTGCAGCGCGTGAGATCGCGCTGTCCCGGGTTCGAGCGATGAGCAGGGTCGAGGTGGGCGAATTGCAGCGGGCCGAGGAGTTGCGCCAACGGGTGTTGACCCACCTGGCGCAGTGGCGGGTTGATGATCCTGTCTACCAGGCACGTAATCAACAACTGTCTGACGATCTCACAGCCTTCGGGTGCTGGCTCGATGATGCGAAGTCCGGATCCACTGGTTCGGGATACCTTTGGGATATCTTGTATCGCTGGACGCAAGAAAATCTCAGTCTGGATGCCCAGGAGTTGCTGGTCGCCTTAATGCTTGAGTTGTACCCTGAGTGTACTGACGATCTTGAGGATATGTTTCATATTGAAAAGGAGGGGCGGTTGGATGTAACCATGCCCATTGAAGACTTCCGTGAGTTGGTGAGCTCGCAGTACGACTGGACCGCGGATTTCGATTTTAGTGATGCTAAAGAGAATACCCATTTTTGGTATGTGTCGGAAAATAAGCTTGAACCCCGCTTTGGGGTTCGCGAAGAAGAGCAAGGTGCAGACCGTGAAATGCCGGTTGCGATCGCCCGCGACATGACTGCTTTACGGGGCGATCTGGCACAAGCGCTGGATGGAACCACCGTGGCGGAGTTTCTCTTTGCCTATCCGCAACACCGCCACCTGGTGCGAAGGGTTCAGGCACTTGGGCAGTACCCCTATGGCGAAATACGGGATAACCTGTTAGCCAACACTTGTTCGCCCTTGGATATTTTGCGTTTTAAATTGGCTTTTTTTGGTGCCGTCAAGTTTGACCCCAAATCATCCTTGTGGACCCGCATCTGTATGTATCAGGGCGCCCCGTTACCGGACGAACTGGACTCAGTTGCGGTGGACGACTGGTGGCTTGCCATCTGGCCAGGCGATACCGCGTGAGGCAATCAGTCTCGGAGTTCGGCCAACTCGTTCTAAAAGCGACGGTTGGGGTGGGCGTGCCTTTAGGCATTGCAGAAGATATTGTGCAGCCGGTTTTATGGCTTCAAATACGAGGATTTCCCGCAGATCAAAGTATCTGCCAGGCACTAAATAGCCTGGATCGGCGCGATGCAGACCCCGGAAAAGTTACCGATTGGAACCGGCACGAGTTCAAGGCGCTGCCCGGCAAAAAGCTGTCGTCGGTTTACCTGTCGATCTTTTTGATGGACGCGCTCCAAACTGGATGGCCCGCAACCGGAAAACCTTTAATTTATGCTGGGGTTGACAGCCCCTTGCTCGTTTTGGGCGCACTCGCGTGGGCAAATAATGAAGCACAACGTACATTTCGCCTGCAGTTTGTAACCGATGAGCAAGCCTTTTCAGCGCGGCTTGTGCCAGGTGGCGCCACCGTTCATAAATTTCAAAACCAGCCCACAAGCGCACTCAGCGGCGCCGGGTGTTTCATCGTGCAAAATGCGGATACGGAGCCTTGTCATGATGGTGCCAAACTTGTTCTGGATGAGAGCTTGGCGGAAGATCTCGTTCGGGTGGGGGCTCGAGTCGGCCTGACCGCCGATGCCACATCGGTCGCATGCCTGAAGGCATTTGCCGCCAGGATGCTGGTTTTGGAATCAGACCGTTCTTTAAGGCAGGGAGCTGGTGCAGGGGTTATCGACGCAGATTGAGGCAATACCCGGGCGCTGGTGGAAACTCGCCGGCGTGTGGACGCTGTACATGGCCTTTGGACTCAATATGGCCGGATTGGCTCCGTTGGTTCCTGATATTGAGGCAGACCTTGGTATCTCGCACGCCTCCATGGGAACCGTGCTGGGCGCCTGGCAGTTTATCTATATCTTTGCTGCCATCCCCTGCGGGATAGTTCTTGACCGCATGGGCACACGCAGGGCGTTGTTTTGGGGCGCCTTGTTGATTGGCGCCTCCGGGATAGCGCGTGGATTCGCAGGGGAGTACTCGCACCTACTGGCGGCGGTGGCCTTGTTTGGCCTTGGCGGCCCTTTGATATCGGCCGGCGCCCCCAAAGTGGTCAGTGAAAATTTCACCGGTGCTGAGCGAGGCTTTGCAATGGGTATCTATATTACCGGCCCTGGCGTTGGCACTATGGTGGCGCTGTTATTCAGTCAGCCGATGCTGATGCCATTGCTGGGCGGCCGTTGGGACCTGGTGCTGATTCTTTGGGGGTTTGCCGCTTTGGCAGCAGGATTATTCTGGCTTCTGGTCGGCCGGGTAGTTGCTCGACCAGCTGGCCCGATTACGCCAAGCGCCCCGCTGTGGAACGAGATCGGCGCTGTGTTGTCTCTTGCGCCGGTACGGCTGATCCTGCTGATGAGCATCGGTGTATTTTCGATCAACCATGCGATGGGTAACTGGCTGGTTGAGGTGTTGCACAATTTTGGTGCCGGACTAAAGCAAGCCAGCCTGCTGGCGGTCGTGCCGGCGGCGGTAGGGATCGTCAGTGCATTGACCTTACCGCGATTGGCAACCGGGTCACGACGTTTTAGCGTCCTGATTGCACTCTTTACCTGTTCGTTGTTTGGCAGTTTGCTGTTACTGATCGGGGGCATGGGCTCGTGGTTGTATCTCGCACTCATCCTGATGGGAATCGCCGGTGGCTCGATGATGACCGTGCTGGTCTTGACTCTGGTCGAAGTGCCGGGCGTTGGCGAGCGCCGGGCCGGGACCGCAGGGGGGTTCTTCTTTTCAGCCGCTGAGATTGGTGGCGTGGGTGGGCCGGTTGCGATCGGGGTACTCTATGGCGGCTCTGGAGGATTCAGCAGCGCCCTGGTGCTCCTGGCCCTGGTGGCGTTACTGCTGATCGGTGCTGTTGTGCCGCTGCGTCGGCTACTTGCGGGCTCAGGCAAAGCCCGGTAGCCGATGTGACAGTGGCTGGTGCACCGGTTTGAAGCCAGTTACGTTTTTTCTGATTCACCGCAGAGCCATGCAGGCTATTTCGCTGCGTTGTGCAAAATATGTTTAAGCATGAGGAGGCCGTCATCAATCCCTACTGCCGCCGCCAACATAGATGTAAAAAAACTCAGTGCTACCAGTCCTGTTGCCGATAGCATGGATAGTTCGGGGAGAATTAGTTCCATTGCATGGAATATTTATCACCGGAACTGGAGGGTAAGACTTTGGGGTCAGAGCAAGTGTTGGCATCCCAAGGCCGGTATCTCAATCTCGGGATCAAATCTTCTGCTGGTAAAAGCGTATGGCACATCAGATGTATAACCAAACCTGGAAGTGCCTCTGGAAATGGCTCACGAACTACAGACCACGTGGTCTGAAACCAGTGCTTCATTTTCACCGTGTTTCGCGCCACCGGAGTGGGCATGCTCTGGGCCCGCACCGGGCCCGGAAAAAGCTAACCGAACCTAAGCCATTCGGAAATTGGCGCTCCCTAGGGGAATCGAACCCCTGTTACCGGCGTGAGAGGCCAGCGTCCTGACCGCTAGACGAAGGGAGCGCATAGCGCTGAACGCGCAGCGCGATGCTAACATAGGCACCTTTGGTACGCATCGACTTGATGCGCGCATGTTTTTTGGTCACCCTGCGAAAGGGTGCACTGTCACATAGGCCCCCTTTGAATAAAGCGTCACCGAAGTCAGCTGTCAAGAACCCGACAGAACATCCTCCCGGGCATCTGCAACCCGCGGTGATAGCCCCATCGCGGCACGGGTTATTCGACAAAAGCATCAGTCCTGGTGCGCGCACCGTGGTCAGCACGTTGCAGCAAGCCGGCTACCAGGCCGAACTGGTCGGCGGCTGTGTACGTGACTTGCTGCTTGGGCAGCGGCCAAAGGACTTTGACGTTGTGACCGATGCTTTGCCTGATGAGGTTCGGCAAGTATTTCGCCGGGCCCGTTTGATCGGTAGGCGCTTTCGACTGGCGCACGTGCGAGTTGGGCGGGAGGTTATTGAAGTATCGACTTATCGCGCCCAACCGGACTCTGAAGAAAACGATGACTCGGTGCTGAACGAGCACGGGCGAATACTGCGCGACAACGTGTTCGGAACCCGGGAGGAGGATGTATTAAGGCGCGACTTCACTGTTAATGCGCTCTACTATGATCCGGGAAGTAATACTATTTTTGATTATGTCGGCGGGTTTGACGATATCCATGAGCGTCGTTTGCGCTTCATTGGAGACCCCCAGGAGCGACTCAATGAGGATCCAGTGCGCATGCTGCGGGCGGTTCGTTTCAAGACTAAGCTCGACCTGGCTTTTGCAAAAGGTATTGAAAGGCTAATCGCACAAAATGCCTACCTGCTTCGACACGTACCGCCTGCACGTCTTTTTGATGAAGTTCTGAAAATGTTTCACCACGGGTATGCGTTGGATCTATTCAATTTGCTTCGCCATCTTGGGATGTTTGCCGAGTTGTTTCCGGAAGCGGAACGGGCCTTTACCGCTACTGACCTCGCGCCGGGTACCGGGTTGGTTTGCCGGGTTCTTAAGAATACCGATCAGCGCGTACAACAAGGAAAGCCGGTTATTGCGGCTTTTTTATTTGCCGGGTTGTTGTGGCGGGCCGTGTGTGTGGAGCGCGAGCGCCGAATGGGCCATGGGGTAGCGTCTTACCCGGCCCTGCAGCAGGCCGCGGTGGCGGTAATCGGTAGAGAAAGCCAGCGGATTTCGATCCCCCGGCGCGTCAGCAGTATCGTCTATGAAATCTGGGAACTGCAAGGGCGTCTTGAAAGCCGGCGCCCGCGCTCGATCCATCGGCTGTTGGAGAACAAGCGTTTTCGCGCGGCCTATGATTTTTTAGTACTGCGGGCCGGTGCTGGCGAGGTGCCCGAGAGCCTGGCAGACTGGTGGACTCAAATTCAGGAACATAGCGTACCCCAACAACAGGAGATGATAAAAGCGCTTAACCCGGGGTCTGCACGGAAAAAACGACGCCGGCCGCGAAATCAAGCTAACGACAAAAGCAAGCAAGCTACGTGATCGAATCTGGCTCTTCCGTTTCTGCCTGGATAGGCCTGGGGAGCAATCTTGGTGATCCCGCGGCGGCACTTCAAAACGCGCTCGATGCATTGGGCCGGACTTTCGGCGTTGAGCTCACCGCGGTCTCCTCGGTTTACCAAAGCGCTCCGGTGGGACTGAGCGCACAGCCAGACTTTCTTAACGCGGTCGCCCGTATTGACACCTCGCTTGAGCCTGGCGAATTGCTTGACCAGCTGTTGCGGATCGAAACTGAACAGGGTCGGGTTCGGATCGGTGAGCGATTTGGTCCCAGACTGATTGATCTGGATCTACTTTTGTATAACGAGACGGTGCTGCAGACCGAGGACCTGACGCTTCCGCATCCACGCATGCTTGAGCGGCGGTTTGTGCTTGAACCGCTGGCAGAGCTCGAGGGCGACATGGGTTTGGCGGGCGGGCGCAGGCTGTGCGACTGCCTTGAGGCCTGTTCCGATCAACGACTGGACAAGATTGAGTCCTTACGATTCGCCTCGCACTGCGGAATATCCTGATCGGACCCCCACCACATGCCTGGGCCGGTATAGGCCGCAGCTGAGAATCAAGCGTTAACCCAGTCTCAGTTTTGGCTCAAAATCTCAGACTCAAACGGTCATCTGGCGTCGGGTTTTAAGGCTTGCGCCCGAGTGATCAGGTACAATTACACAGGCGCATCGTGCGCCTTAGCCGGATCTATTTTCTGATCACTTCTTTTGACCGATAGAAAACTTGTTGAACCCCGCGATGCCATCTAACTCTGAATCCGGGCGGATCTTGTCCGGGATGCGACCCACTGGCCGGCTGCATCTGGGGCATTACCATGGGGTCCTCAAGAATTGGACCGCGCTACAAAATCAATCCGATTGCTTTTTTTTCGTAGCGGATTGGCATGCCTTGACGACCCACTACGAAGAGCCGGGGGTGATGGGCGCCAATGTCTGGGAAATGCTCATCGACTGGCTGGCAGCCGGGGTAGATCCGGAGAAGGCGACATTGTTCATTCAGTCCCGGATACCGCAACATGCCGAGTTGCATCTCCTGCTGTCTATGGTGACGCCCCTGGGGTGGCTCATGCGGGTCCCGAGCTTTAAGGATCAGCAGCAGAAGCTGAACGATCGTGATTTGGCGACTTACGGCTTTTTGGGCTACCCCTTGCTGCAAAGCGCTGATATTCTGATGTACCGCGCCACCGGGGTGCCGGTGGGCGAAGATCAGGTGCCACACGTCGAACTCACCCGCGAGATTGCCCGTCGGTTTAATCATATATTTGGGCGTGACGGTGCTTTCGAAGAAAAGGCTCTCGAGGCGCTAGCGAAACTAGGAAAGAAATCAGCCAAGCAATTCCTAAGCTTGCGGCGTCAGTGGCTTCAGGAAGGTGTTAGTTCGGCCCGGGAGCAGGCGCTCCAAGTGTTAGGGGTGTCCGGCAATATAGGACCGCAGGACCGCGAGCGTTTAGTGGGATACCTCGATGGCGGCGGCCGAGAGATCCTGCCCGAGCCACAGGCGCTGCTGACGCCAGCGGCAAAGATGCCGGGGCTGGACGGCCAAAAGATGTCAAAGTCGTATAACAATACGATTCAGATGCGCGACGAGCCTGAGCGGGTAAGTACCCGGCTGATGACAATGCCCACGGATCCGGCGCGGCAGCGCCGTCATGACCCCGGCGACCCAGACAAGTGTCCGGTATGGGATTTACATCGTATCTATACCGACGAAGAGCGACGCCTTGAGTTGGCGAGCGGTTGCCGCAGCGCTGGCATAGGTTGCGTCGACTGTAAAAAGCCGTTGTTGGAGGCGATCCTTAAGGAGCAGTCTGTTCTTCGTGACAGGGCCCGTCCTTTTGAGCAAAACCCCAAGCAGGTGCGTGAGATTATCGAGTCTGGCTGCGAGCGTGCAAGGGACGCCGCGGAAGAGACTATGCATGAAGTGCGCACGGTAGTGGGAACCCTTTACCAATGAATGAAGCGCCTGCAAGGGGAACCTCCGAGGCGGATCTGGGAACTGGTGCACGCGCTGTTGTCGGGGGTAAGGCCTTCGACCAGTGGCCCGAGGGTCTGTATATTCCGCCCAAGGCTCTAGAAGTCGTTTTAGAGGGCTTTGAGGGTCCGCTCGATCTGTTGCTGCACCTTATCCGTAGGCAGAATATCAATATTCTTGATCTGCCAGTGGCGGATATTACCCGCCAGTACATGCACTATATTGAGGTGATGCAGCGGATGCAGCTGGATCTTGCGGCCGATTACCTGGTGATGGCAACGATGCTGGCCGAGATCAAGTCGCGGATGCTGTTGCCGCGTCCGGGACCAGGGGAGGAAGAAGAAGAGGATCCTCGGGCGACTCTCATCAAGCGCCTTCAGGAATACGAGCGCTTCCGAAACGCTGCCGAGAACCTCGACGATCGGCCGCGGGTGGAGCGCGATCTTTACCTGGTCTACGCTCGAGTCGAGGACCCCGATCCACCTAAAGAGGAGACTCAGGTCGACCTCGAAGATCTGGTTACAGCGATGCGATCTGCGATGTTATCAGCAGCACGCCGCGAACACCTGCAATTAGTTCCCGAAACATTCTCGGTTCGTGAGCGGATGACTCAGATCCTGGAGCGGGTCCGAAGCGGGGAGTACGTATCCCTGCAAGATTTTTTCAGCCCAGACGAAGGCCGCAAAGGGCTGGTTGTCAGCTTTATTGCAGTACTCGAATTGGTCCGTGATAACGTGCTGGCAATTACCCAGAACGAGCCTTTCGCCCCGATCCACGTCAAAGTCAAGAGTGCATGAACCATAAGAACGCAATTATTCATACCGTAGAGGCGGCCTTGTTCTCAGCAGAGCGTCCCTTGGATATCCGCGATTTGCAGACTCTTTTCCCGGGTCAGGCCAGCCGCGAGCGAGCCGATGAGATACGGTCGTCATTAGAACAACTCAGAAGTCACTACTCCGACCGGGGGGTTGAACTTGTTGAGGTGGCGGGCGGCTTTCGTTTTCAGACTCGTGCCGCGTATGCCTCGGCTTTGCGCACGCTCCGGGAGAGCCGGCCGCCGCGGTACTCTCGAGCTCTGTTGGAAACCCTCGCGATTATTGCTTATCGCCAGCCGGTTACCCGGGGTGATATCGAGGATATACGCGGAGTCACGGTTACGACCGAAATCATGCGCTCTTTGCTCGACCGGGAGTGGGTGCGCCAGTCCGGCACTCGTGAGGTGCCTGGGCATCCGGCCCTGTACGTCACTACCTCGGCTTTTTTGGAATATTTTGGGCTGCCGTCTTTGACATCCTTACCTAACCTGGAAGATGAGCGGGAACTGGCCGATATCGCTCGCGAGCTGGGCATCGAGATGCCGGTATCCATCGCGGCCCCCGTTGGTGAGTCCGGCGAAGATGGCGCGCCGGATTCGGCCTTTGCTGGCCCAGATCCGGATGCCACGACTGATCAGGTCTCGGTTGAAGAGTCGCCAGAGACGGATCGCGCCCAGGCGCCTGTTGAAACTGAAACCGAAGCGGCCAGCGCCGAACCCATTGGCGACTCTGGCGAGGAAGATCCGATCTCGCGGGTCGCCTCAAGTCACGAGATTGGCTGAACGAATCCAGAAGGTGCTCGCCCACGCCGGTTTGGGTTCGAGGCGGGAGATAGAAGACTGGATTCGTCATGGCCGGGTTGAGGTTGACGGAAAAGTGGCAGTAATCGGCCAACAGGTCGGTGCCCAGTCCCGTGTGCTTGTAGATGGTCGGAGGGTTCAGCTGAACGCCGCTTCGCCGGGCAGTTCGCGGACACTGTTTTATCATAAACCAGTGGGCCAGATTTGTTCCCGGCAGGACCCGCAAGGCAGGCCAACGGTTTTTGATGCGCTGCCCGGGCTTCGCGGGCGACGCTGGGTTTCGGTTGGGCGGTTGGATTTCAATACCTCGGGCCTTATGCTCTTTACCACCGATGGTGAACTGGCGCATCGGCTGATGCACCCCTCCCAGGAGATTGAGCGAGAGTACCGCTGTCGGGTCCGTGGTCAGGTGAATCCGGCTGATTTGCGTCGTTTGAGTGAAGGCATTCTTCTGGGCGGTCAGTTGTGCCGGTTCGAGTCGATTCGCACGCAATCTGGTAGTGGCACCAATCACTGGTATAGCGTGGTCCTCAAAGAAGGGCGCTACCGTGAAGTCCGGCGCATGTGGGAGAGCGTGGGTTGCACAGTCAGTCGCCTGGTGCGGGTGCGCTACGGTTCGTTCCGGCTGAGCCGCGAGTTGCAAAGTGGCCAGCATCTGGAGCTTCAGCGGTCACAACAGGATAGACTCTATCGCCTCGCAGGAATGAAGATGGGGCGCCCCACGCCGCAGAGCAAACCATTGCGTTCCTCACCTGCTTCAGCGCGGGCCGCGCTCAACGATAAGGCTAAAACAAGTCGCGGCACCCGGGTAAAACGCAAGCGACCTGTCAATTCCAGGAACGACAGTTAGCCAACTGAGTCCTGGCCTTTGGCGGGATTCAAGTGGACGGCATCTCGTTCGACTCGCCCGTGAAAATCAAAGGCTTTTCCAAAGTCCTTTACCCAGCGACCACTGGATGGGGCCAGTTCAAACAGCTCGAAATCCGGCAAAGAGGTCAATGTTTCGATGATCTCGCCAAAACGCTCGGAAAACAGCGGGGCAAGAGTTTTCCAGGTATCGCTGTCCCGGCTATGGGCTAAGGCCCGGCAATTAAAACGCAACCTGCGCCGGGCGTAGATCTCGTCACAAGCGGATTCATCTTCGATGAAAAAGACTGTGGCGCTACCGCGCTGTTTAAGGTTGGCGGTATGGCAAGACAACTGGCTGGTCAGAATGAAAAAAGCCCCGTGATGATCGACAAACGGCGCGTAACTCAAATCCACTTCCTCTTTGGCGTTGAGCGTGCCAAGCAGGAGTGAGCGAAACTGTGAAAGGAAGGTTTCACACTCGGGTTTCAGCGTTTCGTCTAGGGGCATCGATGGCAACTTGGATTACGGAGTCAAACAAATTCAAGTGCTAAGCTGGCCCAAACCCGCCTCAAGATCGACGATAAGATCATCAAGGGATTCGAGTCCCGCGTGGATGCGCAAGAGTTGACCCGATGGGTTCCACGGAACTGCGCTGCGGTGCTTTTCAGGATACACAGGGATCAGCAGACTTTCGTAGCCTCCCCAACTGGCGCCTATCCCAAAAAGCTCGAGGTTGTTGACCATATCCAGGACTGCTTGGCGAGGTTGAGGTTTGAGAACAATACTGAAAAGACCGGATGCTCCGAGAAAATCACGTTGCCATAGCTTGTGTCCGGGATGACTCGGGAGCGCAGGGTGTAACACCTCGGCGACTTCGTCACGGCCTGCCAGCCAGGTGGCAAGCGCAATTCCTTGCTCCTGATGGGCTCGAAGACGTGTTGGCAGGGTTCGTACACTGCGCAGGGTGGCGTAGGCATCGTCTGGCCCGACACATTGACCGAACAACTTGTGGGTACGGTGCACAGCCTCCCAGGAGGCCTCGTTGCAGACGATTGCCCCCATCATGACGTCGCTGTGGCCCGATAAATATTTAGTGGCCGCGTGGACGGATACATCAACTCCGTGCTCAAATGATTTAAAAAATAGCGGTGTTGCCCAGGTGTTATCGAGGATGGTTGTTACCTGATGCTCCCGTGCGACCTGTGTGATCGCGGGAATATCCTGCACCTCAAAGGTGTATGAGCCAGGTGATTCCAGAAAAATGACTCGTGTACTAGGGCGGATCAGCGATGCGATATCCGCACCAACTAGAGGGTTGTAGTACTGAACTTCAACACCCAGATCCGCCAACATGTGGTCACAGAACGATCGAGTCCATGCATAAACCGAATCGGCTACCAGCACGTGGTCCCCGGGGCGTAAAAATGCCAGCAAGGCGATATTGATCGCAGCTAATCCAGACGAGGTGAGGAGCGAATCGTGCCCCCCTTCAAGGTCTGCAATCGCTTCTTCCAGATCGAAACTCGTCGGGGTGCCTAGTAAGCCATAGATGACTTTTCGTCGATCACCCGTTTTGGAGTCATGGCGTTTTTCGAATGACTCGACATTGGGGTGCAAAATGGTCGAGGCATGATAGACCGGCGTATTGACGACACCGTGATGACTGAAAGACGAGCGTCCGGAAATGATCGCCCGGGTAGCATCTGCACGAATAGCGGAAGAGGTTTCTTTTTTCATACAAGACTGTTTGGAATATAAATCGTGGAACACACCGTTGGACCCGCAACAGGAAATCGTCATCGCGGGAGTGCGCATTCTAGCAACTCTTAGGATCTTATCGAGCGCTATCGCCAGCAAAACGGGAACTTAATTGCCGGACCCGTGCTGGCGGGTTCTCTCTTGGCTTCTTATCTCCGCCCGGTATGCAATAGGGCGGAAGTCATAAGTCACGAGCGATATTTTAGTGATGAGTTTTTTGTGAGTCGTGGTTAGAATCGAACCTCATTTTCTTAAAGTCATGGAAGGGTTGATCAATGAGCAGCATTGAGCGAGGCTGGTACGACACATATATGATGCCGAACTACGCGCCTGCGCCGGTGATTCCGGTTCGAGGGTCTGGATCTCGACTATGGGATCAGGCCGGGCGGGAGTATATTGATTTCGCTGGGGGTATCGCAGTAACCGCGCTGGGCCACGCCCACCCGGCGCTGGTTGAGGCCCTCACCGAACAGGCTAACAAGCTTTGGCACACCGCCAATGTTCTTGTGACAGAGCCGGCACTATTGCTGGCAAAAAAACTGGTGGGGTTGACCTTTGCCGATAAGGTGTTTTTTTCCAACTCTGGAGCCGAGGCCAACGAGGCAGCATTAAAACTTGCCCGACGCTATGCCTTTGATCATTATGGCGAGAAAAAGTCTCGTATCCTGTCTTTTGATAACGCCTTTCATGGGCGCACGCTTTTTACCGTCACGGCGGGTGGGCAGCGGAATTACCGAGAGGGCTTTGGGCCCTTGCCCGGCGGCATTCAGCATCTACCCTTCAATGACATAGGTGCGCTTGAAGAGGCCTTCGATAGCGATGTTTGCGCGGTTATTGTCGAGCCAGTACAAGGGGAGGGCGGGGTAATCGCTGCTGAATCAGGATTCCTCGAACGGATACGGAGCCTATGCGATGAACATCAGGCGCTGATGATCTTGGACGAAATTCAAACTGGGGTTGGTCGCACCGGGTCGTTGTATGCCTATCAGGCATTCGATGTCATCCCTGACATTTTGACCACGGCCAAGGCGCTGGGCGGCGGCTTTCCAATCGCTGCTACTTTGTCGACCGACAAAGTAGCAGCGTCACTAGGTGTCGGCACCCACGGTAGCACCTGGGGCGGAAACCCTATGGGTTGCGCAGTGGCTAATGCGGTCCTGGATATTGTTAGTTCTCCGGCTGTGTTAACAGGGGTTAGCGAGAGACGTGAACGCCTTGAGGAGGGAATACTCGCGATTGGTCAGCAGTACGGGGTATTTGAGCAGGTTCGAGGCATGGGATTACTGATAGGCTGTGTGCTCGCTGAGCCATGGACCGGCAGGGCGCGGGATTTTATGCAGGCCGCTCAAAATGAAGGCCTATTTGTTCTGGTCGCTGGCGCCAACGTGCTGCGTGTTGCACCGTCACTCATTATTCCAAAAGACGATATCGAACAGGGACTTGCGCGCCTGCAAAAGGCAGTTGAAAAAATTTGCGAGGCAAAGAGCCAGCCGGCGGGTTGATCTTTCGCTGGCACCCCTATGTCAGGGGATCTCAGTTTGGGCAAAAGTTATTTGCTGAGTTGCACCCAGCATCTCGACTTCACTTTTTACCGTCGGCGTTTTGCTGATGATCTTGCCCCGGCGAATCACAAAAAGCCGAGTGGCCCGCAAACGGATTGCCTCAATGGGGTCCGCTGCCTGCAGGATTACCATGTCGGCGTTGCATCCAACACTAAGGCCATAATTGACAAGATTCAGCGCTCTGGCGGGGTTAACAGTTATCGCATCGTAGACGCTACGCGCTTGGGCGGTTCCAGTCATCTGCGCCACATGGAGCCCCATATGAGCGACTTCGAGCATGTCGTGGCTACCCGCGGCATACCAGGGATCCATGACACAGTCGTGGCCAAACGAACAGTTGATTCCCTTATCGACCATCTCTTTTACTCGCGTCATCCCGCGACGTTTCGGGTAGGTATCTTTACGTCCTTGCAGGGTAATGTTGATCAGCGGGCAGGCGATTGCATTGATCTGCGCTTCGTGCATTAATCCCAGCAGTTTATCGGCGAAATAGTCATCCATAGAATGCATGGAGGTCAGGTGGGAGCCACTGACTCGTCCGTGCATTCCAAGTTGGATTGAAGTGGATGCGAGGGTTTCGATATGGCGCGATGAGGGGTCGTCGGTTTCGTCGCAATGCATATCAACCATTAAACCGCGATCAGCAGCTATGCGGCACAACGCCTCTACTGATTGACGCCCTTCCTCATAACTTCGCTCAAAGTGGGGAATACCGCCGACAACGTCGATGCCCAGATCAAGTGATTGCTCTAGTTGCTTTTGGGCATCAGGGTGTCTATATAACCCGTCCTGAGGAAAAGCCACCAATTGAAGGTCCAGCCAGGGTTTGACTTTCTCTTTAACCGAGAGCAATACGTGAGCCGCTGTCAGTGAGGGATCGCTGATATCGACATGGGAGCGGATCGCAAGATTACCCTTAGCTACGGCCCAACGACAGAGCATGAGTGCACGTTGTTCGAAATCGTCTGATGACAAGGTTGATTTCAATTCCCCCCACAAGCGGATACCTTCGAGCAGCGTACCGCTCTCGTTGACTCGGGGTCTGCCATAGGTCAGGGTTGAATCCATATGGAAATGACTGTCGACGAAAGGCGGACTGACAAGGTAGCCTTTGGCGTCAATCTCGGCCACGGCTTGGCTATCAATATGCGCAGCGCGTTCGACGATGCGGCCTTCGCGACAGGCAATATCCAAAAGTGCCGGTTCATCAGGGGTTCTCGCGTTTCTTATAATCAGATCTAACATAATTTGGGTCGATTCATGGTTCTTTCGGTCACTAAAAATGACTCAGAGCGATTTTGTTACGGGCTAGCCATGGGATGCATCACAGTACACTTAACTTACCGGACCCTTGTAGTAGGGCAGAGTATCGATTCGCGGGGTGTGGGTTCCAGTTTCCCAGATTTGTTGAATATGACCTGCTATTTCACACATCGGCGCAAACCATATATCTTCACGGGCGACCAAAGTACAAAGCCAGTCTTCGACCGCGCTCCATCTTGCAAGACGGCCCGTCACAAATGGATGCCAAACTGGAATGAAAAGGCCTCCCCATCGATAGGCTGCTTCAAACTCCTCAATAAACGCACTTAACCCGGCCGAGGGAGATCGCACTGGCATTTGATAGTCCAGGTCGGGTACATGGGCAAAGGGTGGCCAGTCATCGCATCCCCAGTGGCTGGGTAATTCAATGAGGGTTTTTTCTTGTGATCTAAGGATATACGGGATGTCGTCTCCCATCAACGAGGCATCGTACTTAAAACCTCGTTCGATCAGTAAATCTGTAGTGTCGTTGGTGTAGTTATATAGCGGCGCGCGGTATCCGACAGGAGCAACCCCAGTTGATTGCTGAATGATATCGATTCCCTTGTCGAGCAGTAGGGCTTGCGCATCGCGGTTGAAATTCAGCGGGTTCTCATGCAGATATCCATGGTGGCCGATCTCATGTTCCTGATCAACGATCCGACGGATGGCATCAGGATATTGCGCGACACACCAGGCCGGAACAAAAAATGTTTGCCGCAAGCCCAGGCGTTTATAAGTGTCTAGAATGCGCGACACCGCTACATCAGGGCCGTAACGAAGTTGCGAGATTGTTGAAACCCGCTTAAAGCTGTCGTCGGGGCGTTCAAGATGAATAAGACTGTCCGCATCCATATCGAAAGTTATGCTGACGGCACACTTATAATTGTTGGGCCATGGAGGCGGGTTCTCGATCATGCTGATTCGCCGATCAAATGGACATCGGCGGCTTTCCAGGACGCATAAAAGACAGCACCTTCTTTTAATCCGAAATCGGCAAGGTCACGTTGACGCACTTGAACCTTGAAATCGGCACCATTTTCTAGTTCAGCAAAAACCGTCACAATCGAGCCAACAAATTCTTCGCTAATAAACCGACATCGGACTTGGTTTGCCGTCTGCGGAGTAGTCAAAGAGATTTGAACGAGGTCCGCACTGATAACCATGTTGAGGGTCGAGCCCATTGTGAAAATTTTCTCATCGTTATTAGGTGAGCAGGAAAAGCAGCCAACCGAGGTATTAACCTGAAGAGTGGCGCCCTCTTTTGATACGGTGCCGGAGAAGATATTGTTTGATCCGACAAAGTCTGCGACAAATCGAGATGTCGGGTTGCGATAGATAGTCTTCGGTGAGCCAATCTGTTCGATCCTGCCCTGGCTCATGATCACTACCCGGTCTGACATTGCAAACGCTTCAGACTGGCTATGGGTTACGTAGACAAAAGTAATACCCAGTTCTTTTTGAAGGCGGGAAAGGACACCCTGCATTTTGACGACAAGGTTGGCGTCGAGCGCACTCAAAGGCTCATCAAGAAGAAGAATGCGTGGCTCGGTCACCAGTGAGCGTGCCAGAGCAACTCGCTGGCGCTGCCCGCCCGAGAGTTGGCTGATATCGCGTTCGGCAAGATCAGCGATCTCGAGTCGCTCGAGCCATTCCATGGCGCGCTGCTGACGATCCCGAGAAGGGATTCTTCGCATCTTCAGGCCAAACTCAACGTTCTGTCGAACATTAAGAAACGGAAATAGGGCCAAACTCTGCCAGACCATCGGCGTATCTCGGTCGGCGCTGTCGATCTCATTAATTCGTTTTCCATCAAGCCGGATTTCTCCTTCGGTGGGCTCCTCGAGTCCTGCTAACATTCGCAACGAGGTGGTCTTGCCGCATCCAGATGGCCCCATGAGGGCGAGGAATTCTCCGGCATAGATATCCAGATCCATAGCATGCACAGCCGCCACTGTGCCGTAATGTTTCGTGACCCCCTCAAAAGAGACCAGAGGGCGTGCTTCAGATGTGTTGGGCATAGGTCTAAATACCGGTCGTCGTCGGCGCTGATGTCTTCCGAAAAAAGATCAGTTGTGCGATCACCACAAGCGACATTGAGATTGCAAACACAATAGATCCAATCGCATTAATCTGGGGATCGGTGTTTCCCTGGAGGATCTCCAGAATCATCACAGGAACTGTTTTGTTTAGGCCGGAGACAAACCATGCGACAGCAAACTCGTCGAAGGATACCGCTGCGGTCAGACAAAAAGCGGACGCAATCGCAGGCCGGCAAAATGGGATGATCACCTCGTGCATGGCTCGCCACGGCGAGGCACCAAGATTCCAGGCAGCCGGCTCAAGATCCGGGTTGATCTGGGCCAATCGCATTCGGACAACTGCCATTGCAAATGGGGTACATAAAACGACATGACTCACCACAATTGAGTGAATTTGACCAGACATGTTGATTCTTGCCAGCAATGCAAGCATTGCCAATCCCATAATCACAAGAGGGATAGTCGGGGGCAGTAGTGCTAAAGACAAATACAACGCCTTGCCGGTAAAGTTATAACGGTAATCAGTATAGGCAGTACAAAACCCGATGAACGTAGCCAGGATAGCGACACTGACTGAGACCAGGGCGCTGACCCGAAAAGCCTCCCATATGTCCGGGTCGGCGAAAATGGTCTCGTACCAATGAGTCGTAAAGTGACCCAATGGAATCGTCGGAAATCTGTCGGAGTTAACGGAAAATACGAAGCTCGTGACAATTGGTGTAAAGACAAACACAAAGACCAAAACAACATATCCTCGAAGGAGCAGGTTTTGGCCAGATAGGCGGGTCATGGTTTTTTGCGATACGCGGCCGAGACAGACGCGAACATAATGGCTAAAAGTGTAATGATCATTGTGACGGCGACGACCGCGGCACGAGGCCATTGCTGGCCAGATTTTGTGGTATCGATTATCAGGATGCTTAAGGTGGGAGGTTTTGAACCGCCCAGGTAATAGGGGCTTACGAAGTCTCCAAAAGATAGAATAAAAGTAAATACTGCGCCAAGGATGATCCCTATTTTGGCCAGCGGAACGATCACCAGAAAAACAGTCTTCAGTCGTCCGCAACCAAGATTGTGTGCGGCCTCGATGAGGTTACGATCAACATTCGCCAATGAGATCAATTGAAGGACTACCGCAAGCGGCAAGCATAGTGTCAGATATCCAACGAGAGTCCCGAAAAAATTGTTAAGCAAATGAAAAGGACCAAGCCCGATATAGTCGAACATCCTGTTGAAAATACCGTTATCGTTTAGAAAGATTTGCCAGGAGTAAATGCGTACCAGGTAACTGGTAAAAAAAGGCACGATCAAAAAGAACAATGCCCAGCGCCGCAATGTGGCAGATACTTTGAAGGCAAGGGCAAACGAACAAGGGAAAGCCAGTATGGTCGTGGTTATGGTAGCGATCATTGCATAGGCAAGCGTCCTCCAGTAGGTATCCCAGAAATATCCCTTAGAGTACATTTTGGTCCAATTTACTGTATCCCACCCCGGCACCATCCGATAGTTTATGACTAGCCAGAAACTGATAACGACAAGGAAAATCAGTGGGAAAACAAAGAAAACCAACTGCCAAATAATGATGGGCATCGACCAGGTCAAGCCGTACAAGGTCACTGTGTGGCGCTTTGAAAGATGCGGCACAGTGTTTTGGCCGATAAGTAGAGTCAAAAGGCCGGATTCAAAGGCATTGGAGGAGTATCAAAGCACAAGGAAAAAAGCCGGCCCTTGAGGGCCGGCTTTCCTCGCCCATGTCTAGGCGTTTTTGTATTCAGACCAGAAGTCGTTCCAGTCCTCAAGAGATTGCTGGACAGGCGTGTCTCGAAAATGGATACGCCCCTCTCGCAGGTCGTCTATGCAATTGGGGCCATCAAAGACCATCCGTTGGCGTTTAGCTTCAGCCGGGTTAGCCTCGTTTATTGCTGTCCAACCAGATTTGTATGGCGACATTCCAGGATACGCTCCCATCTGAATCGAGCGGACCTGACCTTTAGGTGATGTGATATAGCGGATAAATTCTTTGGCCAGGTCTTGCTTGTTTGAGCCCTTGCCGATCGAGTATGACTCAGTCCACTGAATACCCCCTTGCTTGGGAATTACCGAGTCCACTGGCGAGCCATCTTTTCGCACGATACCGGTAATCCAGTCGCCAATTCCACACATCGCGTGAACTTGGCCATTTTTCAAAGAAGCAAAAGTTCCGCCATAGTCAAAGTAGCCGGCTACTTGAGGTTTCAGGGACAAAGTAGTTTCCTGGAGTTTGGCCCACTCAGCACTGCCGATATCGAACGGGGACGGTTTGTTATTGCCGTCCCGCAGGCTGAGACAGCCAAGATTAGGTAGATGCCAATCGAAGTGCCCGACTTTCCCTTTGAGCTTGGGGTCCCATAGGATGTTGTAGTCCATGGCCTCTTGATGGCTGATGATTTCGGTATTAAAAGATACCCCAAGGTAACCGAAGCGGACAATTACGGAGTACAGATTGTCGCCGCTCCAATGTGCAGCAAAATGAGAGTATTCATCGAAAAGATCGTCCATGTGATACTCATTGGGGTTCATGGGTTCGATATACCCGGCCTCATTCAGTAATCGCACGAATTCTCCATCTGATAGGATAAGGTCGTAGGTTCCGGGTGGGGACTGGGAAATTAGCGCAAGCATGTTGTCGCCACCGGCATAGTACTTGGCCTTAATTTTGACGTTATGCATGGCTTCAAATTCTTCGACCATGTCGGGTTCGCCATGACCGTACCAGGCTATCATGGTCAGTTCTGTCGCGGCGTTGGCCCGCGGGGGCACCAAAATGAGTGGCACGCTGAGAACGCTCGCCGCAGTCGCAACGCCTGCTCCTTGAATAACTTTTCGTCGACCTAGATCCGGTTTGACGTGCGACTTCGTAGTGTTCTTTGACTTCTTACTCATGATAACCTCCTTTGTTTTCATTGAGATGTGGTTTCCCGACTTGGCTCGCGAGTGAAACCCGCTCGATAGGTCGGCGACCTTAAAATATTGTTCAGCTGACTGAGGGCAAGCGAGGCAGACATACTTGACAGAGTATTACGAGCAAAAAGACCTATTTGAATTTGCCGCATCAGTCCAAACTCGTTTCCATTATTAAGAACCCGCATCTTTGGTGAAACGGTTGGATATGTCAATGCACTAACGCCTAGATTATTTTCTACGGCCTCTTGCAGGCCTTGAATGAAGGGGCTCTCAAACGCCACGTTCCACGGCAGGTTGTGACGGGACAGATTTTCAATCATTCGCGTGCGATATTCGCAACCTTCTGGGTGGACTATTAGGGGGATTGAGGCATTAGCGGGAACAGTGAAATGCTTGCCGCAGACCCAGATGGGGTTAATGGACAGAGAGTTAATTCGGTATTCAGGCAACGAGTTCTGATCGATTGCTACCATGATATCGAGCTCTCCTTTAGCAAATAGTTCGGTAATCGCTCGAGAGAGGCCACATCGGTACTCAACTCGGAAATTTGGCTTGTCCCGGGCCAGACTCATCAGGCTTGCCTGTAACGCCTGAGTTGCAAAATCGGTTGGTAAGCCAATTCGAACAGTCAGATCGGTCATCCGCTCGGCAGTCAAGCAAGACAGTTCGGCATGAAGTGTGAGAATTTGTCGAGCATAGGCCACGACTTGCGTTCCCAAAGAGGTTAGGGCTAAACGCTTCTTATCTCGGTCGATTAACTTGCCTCGCGCGGCTTCCAGGCGTTGGATATGAACGCTGATAGTAGGCTGTGAGCAGCCTAGGGCTTTGGCGGCGCGGGTGTAGCCATGGCAGTCGACCACTGCCACAAAACTGCGAAGCCAATTGGTGGGAATTTCTTCTCCTATCATGATCAGTAAATGTAATGAAACCTATTAAATAATCAAGTATATTAATTAATTTTAGAGGGATAAGGTTAACCAGAAGATGAACCGGACAGATTTTCGAAAGAATTTCAAGACTTTAGGTCCCGTAATTTTGCCGGTAATTCACGCCGTAGATGAAGGCCAAACCAAGCGGAATATTCAAATAGCCCTAACCTGCGGGGCCCCTGGGGTGTTTCTGATTAACCACGATTTTGGAATAGACCAGTTTTTACCGATTATCAGGACCTGCCGAGCAAGCTTTCCGAGTTTATGGATGGGGGTCAACTTTCTAGGTGTTACCGGACTCAATGCATTTCCGGTGCTGAGCGAACTAGCGGCCGAGGGAACGCTGGTCGACGCCTATTGGGCAGATGATGCCTGTATAAACGAGCACGTTACGAGCCAGCAGGACGCAAAGGCAATCTCCCAGGCACGCTTCGAATCTGGCTGGGATGGGTTGTATTTTGGCGGAACAGCCTTTAAGAAACAAAGGTCCGTAGAACCCCGGCACTGGCAACAATCAGCCCGGATAGCAGCCGGGTATATGGATGTTGTGACAACCTCGGGAGTTGCAACAGGCCAACCGGTCGCAAGGGATAAAATTCGTGACTTTAGGTTGGGCTCAGATATCTCGCCCTTAGCCGTGGCGTCAGGCGTGACGCCTGACAATTTCATCGACTACGCAAATGCGGTCGACGCCGTGCTGGTCGCGACCGGTATCAATTATCCTGGGGATTTTTACAACATTGATCCCAAACGGTTGACGGAATTGGTTAAACACTCGCGTATGAAAGGGGGCGAGGATTTCGAGAGCCGGAAAACCGGTCCTGGCCCGGACTCGCCCTGGTACTTGCGCAACATGGCGCCGAATGTCAAAGATCCCACGATGGCCTGGCTGGACCCCTCATCAGCTTATGTTAATGCCAAGGCGTTTCACTGCATGCTCGACACACTGTGCCGGCCATTCGAGTCAAGCCGGGTTGACGTAGTTGCCGGGATCGATGCGGCGGGTTATGTGCTTGGCGCCGCGATAGCGGATCGACTAGGAGCCGGCTTCCTCACTATCCGTAAGGCTGGAAAACTACCAGTGCCAACCCAGGAGGTCAGTTTCGTTAACTACACTGGTCGGGCCCAGAAAATGGAATTGCGAAAGCCGGCGTTTAAGGAAGGCGCTTATGTATTGTTGGTTGACCAGTGGGTGGAGACCGGCGGAACCATGGGCGCAGGTATTGAACTGATTGAAAAGCAAGGTGGCAAGATCGCAGGGATTGCCTCGATTTGTATAGAGGAAACCCCCGCGGGACAGGCGCTACGAGAACGCTATCACTGTGCGACCTGTGTGCAGCCCGGGTCGGCGTACCAGGTTCAGTGCAACAACAAAAAGATGGAGTTTTTCGATAACTTCGACTGGGAGAGCATTTTGCCATGACTAACCAACCAGGCGAAAGGCCGCACACGCTCACATTGGAAAATGGTACGCCGCCGAGACCCACATTCAGCGACGATGAGATGAGCCGTCGTTGCACCGCGTTGCGGGCAGAGATGGTGGCTCTCGATATTGGGGCCACTGTTTTGACCTCGATGCACTGTGTTAATTATTTCGCAGATTTTGTGTACACCGCATTTGGACGAAATTACGGGTGCGTCATAACCCAGGAGCGCTTGACTACGATCAGTGCCAATATCGACGGCGGTCAACCCTGGCGCCAGACTTTTGGACACGACAACCTGGTGTATACCGATTGGCACAAGGATAATTTTTTCGTCGCGGTGCAACAGTTGGTTGGGTCTGCAAAACGAGTCGGAATCGAATCGGATCACTTGACAATACAGCATCATGCCAAGCTTCAGGAAGCACTGCCGGGCGTCGAGTTGGTAGACCTTTCCGGCAAAGCGATGCAGTTGCGGATGCGTAAATCGGCAGAGGAACTCGCATTGATCCGAGAGGGTGCGCGTATCTGCGATCTGGGGGGCGCGGCCGTGGTCGATGCTCTGGCCGAGGATGTGCCGGAGTTTGAGATAGCAATGCAGTCAAATCGCGCAATGATTCGGGAGATTGCCCGAAGTTTTCCGCATACCGAAATCATGGATACCTGGACCTGGCTGCAGTCGGGCGTTAATACCGATGGTGCTCACAATCCGTTGACAACACGCCGAGTGCGAAAGGGCGACATCCTCAGCCTCAATACCTTTGCAATGATTTCGGGCTATTACCAGGCCCTGGAGCGGACCCTCTTTCTTGGGTCTTGCGACCCTCGCTCATTGGCATTATGGGAAATTAACTGCGAAGTGCATCAACGCGGCTTGGAACTGATCGCACCCGGCGTTCGATGTTGCGATATTGCCGAAAAATTAAACGCGATATACAAGAAAAACGGGCTTTTGGAATATCGTACGTTTGGCTATGGACATTCGTTTGGAACGCTCTCTCACTATTACGGCCGCGAGGCTGGCCTGGAACTTCGCGAGGATGTAGACACTGTGCTTGAGCCGGGAATGGTTGTCTCTATGGAGCCGATGATCATGATGCCTGAGGGCAACGCTGGCGCCGGTGGATACCGCGAGCATGACATTTTGATTATCGGAGAAAAAGGCGTTGAAAATATTACCGGGTTTCCTTTTGGGCCGGAACACAACATTATCCCCTGTTAGGCGTCGCCGCTAGATTCAGCACGCGCTGAGCGGGGCAAGACTCAGGGAATTCGTTTATTCACCACTACGGCAAGTTCTTGAATCTGGGTTGGATCAAATGGGTTGGTCATTCCGAGTAGATCACCCGAGGATTTGAGTGCATTGCCGGAGCGTGAGATATGGACACCCACTACAAGTTGAGGGTGACTCAAAAGCGAGCCTCCGGTCATCACGGCTGCCCGGTCATCCAGGGTGATCTGCCTGGGCAAGGGCAGCGCAGGTAATTTTCGGGCAGCCACAGGCATAGGTGGGCCGTCTGGCGCTCGTGCGTAAAGGAACAGCGTATCTTCAGAGGTGACACTGCCTAGCAGATCGGGGGTTATCGATACTGCGACCCGTAGCGGCGCCGTCATCTCGGTCTGATTTTTCTGCAACTCGGCACTGGCACGACCTATCATGACTCGTACTTCACTTAGTAATTCGGGCTGGTCAATCACGAGGGGTTCCAGGCGCCGCCAGAAGGCCAGGGCCTGAATCGGCTCGCCGCGCTCCTCAGCCGCGATTCCGGCTAGCCACAAGCCCTGAATCTGTTCTGGGTCGAGCGCGAGCGCCTCAGTTATTAGTTGGGTGGCCTGGCCAGTCAACGATCCATTATTGGACATGGCAAGTGCATCCGCGAGTCGAACCAGGAACTTTGGATTCCTCGGTTCGAGTTGCTGTAAGCGCTCATAAGCCGTTACCGCTTCAGGGTAACGGCCAGTGCCCATCAGTGCATTAGCGAGCAGGGTCCAGCCACGCACATCGTCAGGTCGCTCTAACAGGCGTTCGCGAAGCTTGGAGAGCATCGCATCGACATCAGTCGCTGAGGGTTGGGCTGACGTTAGTTGCTGTGCTGCTAATACCGGGCTGGGGTCGAGAGCGCCCGGATTACCCAAAAACAGGTAAAGCCCCAAGGCCGCTAATGGCATGAGCACCGCAAGCAGCGTCGCGGTAACCGGTGCGGATGTCCTGATTGGGGCGGATGCAGGACCTTGGTCCTGGTCAAGATCGTTCAGTAAGTTGATTTCGAGTTCGGCTCGGGCCTGATCGTAATCGGCCTCACTGAGAACGTCTTCTTGAAGTTCGCGGCGTAGTTCACGCTCGCGTTCGCGGGCAATCCCGATATTGACCGAAGAGCGGGATTGGGAAGGCTGGATTGGGCGGCGCAACAGGGCCGGCACCAGCAATGCGATTGCGAAAGCGATTAAAGCTGAGGCCAGTAGCCAGGGGATGATCAAGAGTGGTCCCCTGGATCGAGCAGTTTCGCTACGCGGGACCGTTGCTCACGGCTCAGCGACTCGTCAGCGACCCTGCGCTTTCTTAAGGTATAAAAAAAGGCGGTTAGAGCGATCAGGAGGAAGATGAGCGGTGCTCCCCAAAGCAGGGCGGTGCGCCCCCGCAAGGGCGGACGGTAGAGCACAAAGTCACCGTATCGAGTCACCATAAAATCGACTATCTCGGTGTCGCTGGCGCCTGAGCGAATCATTTGGTAGGTTTTTGCGCGAAGGTCTTTCGCCAGATCAGCGTTTGAATCTGCAAGGTTTTGATTCTGGCAGACCAGGCACCGTAGCTGGCCGATCATCTTTTGATATCTGCTTTCCTCGCCAGCGGTGTCAAATTCCAGGCTTTCTATAGCCGCAAGGCTGGGCAGGCTGAGCCCAAGGAGCACGACTGTGGCGAGCGAAGCGATAGCGCGCACAAGGGACATACTTGAGTCAGGCGCTTGGCTGCGGTTGATCTGCCGGTCCAAGCGAAAGTTTGCGCGAGGCTAAAGTCCGGTAACGCCGATCGGTGGCCGAAAGGCCCCCACCGATCACCATGATCAAGGGCCCCAGCCAGATCCAGCGCACGAAGGGTTTGTAGTACAAACGCACCGCCCAGCTTTTGCCGTCGTCCAATGGTTCACCCAGTGCGACGTACAGATCACGGGTAAAGCCGGCATCGATAGCGGCTTCAGTCATAGGCATCTGCTGCACAAGATAGACCCGTTTTTCTGGATGCAGCACCGCTGTGATTGCGCCGTCTTTGAGCACAGTGACTGTGCCGGTCTGAGATAGGTAGTTGGGTCCTGGAATTTCTTCGACACCATCAAACCTAAAGGAATATTGACCAATCGGGTAAGCATCTCCTTGCGCCATTCGTATATCTTTTTCAACCGAGTACGCCGAGGTAAAGGAAATGCCAATGACGAAGACACCCAGTCCGAGGTGGGCGGTGGTCATGCCCCAGAGCGAGCGCGGGATCTGAGATAAAGATAACCAGCGGCGACCGGGTCTTGTGCGTAACCACAGCCCGTACAACGCGGCCAGAATAGTCCAGATTCCCAGTACACCCCCCACGGCAGCACCCATAGCATAGTGACTCATCGTGATTGGCCATGCCAGTCCCAAGACGACGGCAACGCCGAACATGGGCCCAAGGGCGCGCAGTAGTCGGATCAGGTTATCCCTTTTCCAGCGTGAGAGCGCACCGAAACCGACCAGCAACGCTAGTGGTGCCGCTAGCGGAACAAAAACCGAATTGAAGTAAGGGGGGCCAACAGATATCTTGCCCAGACCGAGTGCATCAATTGCCAGAGGGTAGAGTGTGCCGAGCAGAATTGTCGCCGCCGCTACCACCAGCAGAACATTATTCAATAACAGACTGGCCTCGCGTGATACGGTCTGAAAGCCGCCGATGCTGCGGATCGCCGGCGCCCGCCAGGCGTAAAGTGCCAGTGAACCACCAATAACCAGTCCTAGAAAAATCAGAATAAAAAGACCGCGTGCGGGATCAGTGGCGAAGGCATGCACCGATGTCAGGACACCCGAACGCACCAGGAAGGTACCCAGTAGGGACAGGGAAAAGCTGAACACGGCAAGCAGCACTGTCCAGGCCTTGAAGACGCCACGTTTCTCGGTTGCCGCCAGCGAGTGGATTAACGCTGTGCCAACCAACCAGGGCATGAATGACGCATTTTCGACCGGATCCCAAAACCACCACCCGCCCCAGCCTAGTTCGTAGTAGGCCCACCAGCTTCCAAGAGCAATTCCCGCCGTCAGAAAGCCCCAGGCCGCGAGCGTCCAAGGTCGAGACCAGCGAGCCCAGGCCGAGTCCAGTCGGCCGCCGAGCAGTGCGGCAATGGCAAACGCAAAAGCCACAGAAAAACCAACGTAGCCCAGATACAACATAGGCGGGTGAATGGCGAGGCCCGGATCCTGGAGTAGCGGGTTTAGATCGCGTCCGTCTGGGGCTGGGGGAAATTGTCGCTCGAACGGATTGGAAGTCAGGAGAATAAAAAGAAGAAAGCCAACACTGATTAGACCCATAACGCCGAGCACTCGAGCTACCATGGTGTCGGGAATGCTGCGGCTGAACCACGCTACCGCCCCGGACCATAGTCCCAGTATCAGCGACCACAACAGCAACGAACCTTCGTGCGCGCCCCAGACTCCGGAGATCAGGTAGATCAGAGGCAGTCGGGAGTTGGAGTTATTGGCAACGTAGGCAACACTGAAGTCATGGGTAATGAATGAAGCGGTAAGGCACGCATAAGCCAGCAATACAAACACCAGCTGAGCTGCAGCGGCCGGCCGGGCAAGGGCGATCCAGGCCGGTATGCCGCGACTGGCTCCAATAATGGGTAGCACGCTTTGTACCAGCGCAACCAACAGCGCCAGTATTAGTGCAAACACCCCAATTTCTGGTATCACTGTACCCCCATTGCCTGTGCTTTTTGAAGAGCCTCATCTACTTCGGGAGGCATATAGTTCTCATCATGTTTAGCCAGAACCTGACTGGCCACAAAGGTGCCGTCTTTGCCTAGCGATCCCTGCGTGACTATTCCCTGGCCTTCGCTAAAAAGATCCGGGAGAATGCCCGTGTAGGCAACCGTGACCGTGTGCGCGGTGTCGGTTAGATCAAAGCGTATCGACAGATCTTCACCGGGGCGTTGGACACTTCCGGCGACCACCATGCCGCCAAGACGAAAGGGCGTATTTTGAGGCGCTTCCCCTGCGGCCACCTGGGTTGGACTGAAGAAGAGATTGATGTTTTCGCGCAGGGCCAGCAGGGCTAATGTGGCAGCGAGGATCACGCCAGCAAGAAGCAAGCCAACCAGAACGACGCGTTGCCGGCGTCTTGGTCTCATGTGATCTGACTCCGGTCGTGCTGCATTGCGATCAGCTCAAGCTCGCGAGTCAGTTGTCGGTGGCGTCGCAGTGGCAGCGCCAGGCCAAGGCTGAGCACTAAAACCGTTGCCCCGTAGGCCGGCCAAACGAAGAGGGCGTACCCGCCCATAGCAAGGAACTCGAGCATATTCAAGATGGGACGACCATTTTGGTGACCCAGGTGGAACGCCGCTCCGAATCCAGAATTTCAGTTCGAACCCGCGCAAACAACGCGACCAGGTAGTGCAACTGGAAGGCGATGGCCATCAGCAATAAAGGGATCAGCATGCTGGTCGCGATAGAGGGCTTATCGAATTTGGTGATTGTTGGGCCCTGGTGCAAGGTGCTCCACCATTCGACAGAAAAATGAATAATAGGCAGGTTGACGACGCCAACCAAAGCTAAAACCGCGCCGGCGCGTGCAGCAGTGCGGCGGTCATCGATGGCGGCCTGAAGCGCCATGTAACCCAGGTATAAAAACAAAAGGACAAGTTCTGAAGTGAGCCTTGCATCCCATATCCACCACGTGCCCCACATTGGTTTGCCCCATAGGGATCCAGTCAGCAACGCCAGAAACGTGTAGGCCGCGCCAATGGGTGCACTCGCGCGCGCGACAGTTTGGGCGAGTTTCATTCGCCAGATCAATCCGATGCCCCCGCTGATGGCGAGTATCACGTAAACAAACATCGACATCCAGGCGGCAGGTACGTGAATATAAATGATTCTGTAACTCTCACCTTGTTGGTAATCAGTAGGGGCCAGAACCAGCCCACCGTAGAGTCCCGCGGCAAAACACAGGGCGCAGAGAGCGCCGACCCAGGGTAATAGTTTTCCGGCCAGGGTGTAAAAGAAAGGGGGCGATCCGAGCTGATGAAAGCGTCTGGTCCAGATGGATCGAGGGCGATTGCCCGTTGGCAGGTCACTTTGAGGGGGAGTCATGAGCAAATTTCAGGGGAATGTGGTGCGCTGTCAGCGGGTCTTGGTATCCGCATCGCGGCAACTTCCAGAGCAAGCTCCCGCAGGCCAGGGGCGATTTTAATCGACAGTGCGCATGCGGGTCATCATTTTCCCTGGAATTGGGTTGGCTTTACCCCGAAAATGGGCGGAATGTTACGGTAAGTCTATTGTTGAACGCCCGAATACCGCGAACGCGTCCAGGAGTCGCCATACTGGGCGTCCTTCGCCCCAGTAATTCTTTCCAAAACAAGATAACGGGATGGACAACCGCGAGAGATGTTTGATCTACTGGACCCAAGACGGCTGTCCTTTGCTGTTGAAAGTTTGTTACTACAGCCGGCGACCACCGTACCTTGCTTGTCGGCGCAAGAGTGCGATCGGTTGGCGGTGTTAGCGGATCAGCTAACCTACCGCTCGGCGACTCCGGTGACGGGTACCGAGGACGCTCTGGTGTACCAGGATTTCGAGCTTAATTATTCGCTCCCCCCAAATCACCCATTCTGGAAGCTTGCCATGACACTTGAAGGGCTGATGTCATTGGCGGTGACGAAGATTTCAGCCGAATGGGTGTCGCCGGCGACTTACACGATTAACGACTTGATTATTCAGCGCTACCCTCCCGGCTGCAAAGGCATCACGCCACATCGCGATCATATGAAATATCGAATGGTCGTTGCCATCCTGCTTGTCAGCGGGGACGGGGAGTTCAGAATTCACAAGCAACGTGATGCGTGTAACGGTGAGGTTATTCGGTTTGGCCCCGGGGAGTTGCTGCTGATGGGCGCCCCGGGTATTTTCCCAGGGTTTTTGCGCCCGTTCCACTCGGTTACGGGGGTATCCCGACTGCGCCGAACGATCGGCATGCGTTACGATAGTCGGATTATTCCGCGCGGGGGCTAATTCAGGAGTACCGTGGAACCCGTTAGCGCTCCTGTTGTTTTAGTCAGCTGTCGACTGCAGGCCTACCGGACTTTGACATAATCACCGGGAACCAAAATAAGAGTTCAATACGGTTCCTACCAAGCCGCGAAGGAGAGTCAAGAAGATGAATGAGCGTAATTCCAATACAAAGCGGCTACACGCAAAGATGTCGTGCGCAGCTAAAGCGGGTGGAGATATGTTTGTCGATGGGTTTCACTATCTGGCCCTTTTTGCCATAGGCGGTAGTATCGTGTGGGCAGCAGTTTTAGCTTTTGCTCATATGGTCAATCAGGGCGGAGCATCCATCGAGGATATCCTGCTGCTTTTTATCTACCTCGAGCTCGGCGCGATGGTAGGAATTTATTTTAAGACCAACCATATGCCAGTACGCTTCCTGATTTACATCGCCATGACCGCGCTGACGCGAATGATGATCGGGCATATCCAGGTAGAGCACACTCCAGATTGGGGAATTTTGATGATTTCCGGAGCGATATTACTTCTTGCATTGGCAACCCTGGTAATTCGCTATGGCTCTTCGCATCTGCCGACTCTGCAGTCACCCGAGGAGAGCAATTGATATGCAGGATTTGGAGATTCCAAGGACCCCGTCGGCTTATGATTATCCGTTGCTGATTGGTCACCTGCTTTCCACTTTGGAAGTGAGTCATCCGCACCAGCAAATTGTATATGCCGGTCAACGACGGATCAGTTATCTTGAATTTCATGAGCGGGTAAAACGCCTGGCCAATGCGCTGGTGGATCTTGGAGTTGGGCCAGGCGACACCGTTGCGGTGATGGATTGGGATACTCACCGTTACCTCGAGTGCTTCTTCGCGGTGCCAATGATCGGTGCGGTTCTACACACGATTAATATTCGGCTTTCTCCAGAGCAGATCTTGTATACGGTCAAACATGCTGCCGATACTGTGCTGATGGTGCATGACGATTTTCTGGAACTGGCGACAGGTCTTGCTGGGCAGGCGGCCTCGGTCAAGTACTGGGTTCGACTTTGTGATGATACCGCGTCAGCAGTAAAGGGAAAAACCGATATTAACTTTGCCGGAGAATATGAGTCTCTTCTGGAGGCGGCATCGCCACGACACGACATGCGTGATTTTGACGAGAACATCAGGGCGACGACCTTTTATACCACTGGCACAACCGGCCGCCCCAAAGGGGTTTACTTCAGCCAGCGGCAACTGGTGCTTCATACTCTCGGGCTGGGAATTGCCCTGTCCAACAACCCACAGCAGGGCCGACTGCACGCGAACGATGTGTACATGCCAATTACGCCGATGTTTCATGTTCATGCGTGGGGCGTCCCTTATCTGGCAACCTTGCTGGGAGTCAAGCAGGTGTACCCCGGCCGTTACGAGCCGGCAAAACTGCTGCAACTGATTCAAAACGAGGGGGTGACTTTCTCGCACTGCGTTCCAACCATTATGCACATGTTGCTGAGTGACCCCATGGCCGAGAAGGTTGATCTTAGCCAATGGAAGGTCATTATCGGCGGTTCGGCTTTGTCACCAGCTTTGGCTCGGCGTGCGCTCGACCTTGGAATCGATGTCTTTGGTGGCTACGGCATGTCAGAGACCGGTCCTGTGCTGACCTTGGCCCAGATCAAGGGATCGGATGACGAACTCAATACTGACGAGGCTCTAACGTATCGCTGCAAAGGGGGGCGTCCAGTACCGATGGTAGAGCTAAAGATTGTTGATTCGGATTTTACCGAACAGCCCCGGGATGGGGTAACGACGGGCGAGGTTGTGGTCCGTGCACCGTGGCTGACCCAGGGATATCTGAACGATCCACAGCGTTCGGAGGAGTTATGGACAAACGGCTACCTGCATACTGGGGACATTGGGCATATCGATGCCAAAGGGTATCTAAAAATTACTGATCGCCTGAAAGACGTAATAAAAAGCGGAGGGGAGTGGATATCCTCACTGGAACTGGAGGATCTGGCATTGGCGGCCCCGGGCGTAAGCGAAGCCGCGGTGATCGGCATTGCTGATGAAAAATGGGGCGAGCGTCCACTGGTTCTTGTTGTCGGGAGAGACGCTGAGATCGATTGTAGCGAGATTGCCGCTCGGTTCACTCAGGCTGCCAAGGCAGGTCTTATCAGTGACTGGGCGGTCCCAGAACGCATTGAACAGGTTGATGCGATACCCAAGACCAGTGTCGGCAAAATCGATAAAAAGCGCCTGCGTGAACAGTTCGGGTAATCCGGGAATAAATGTGACGACGGCATTGTCACCGGCAACGGGGGTGGATACACTGGGAGTCCCATAGGCCAGAAAAAAAGGGGGTGATCCAATGTCTAGTGATACAGGATTTGTCACAGTGATCGTTGGTGTGCGCAGGTGTTCCGGGAGCAATCTTTTGGGCTAAGTGCGACACCCTGTCCGGTGACAGTGAACACTGTGACAGCCAATCACGAAAGCCCCGCTCAGCGGGGCTTTTTTGGTTTTAGGGCAGCGCCGCTTGCTCGATTAATTCGGCGTGTTCCCGCATCACTTCGGTGAGAGTGTTTTTGAAGTTTTCCAGCATATCGTCGGCCATCGGCAAGGACAGGTTGATCATGCCGCGCCGGGCGTGAAATTGCCCTCTCGCCATCATCGTCAGATGTATCAACTCGTACAACTCGGGTGGAATGCGCTGTACCTCGTAGGGGGCGTGCGGCGCCTCGTGGCAAAAATGAAAAGCCATCATCGATCCTTTGCCGGTAATGTGAATTGGTAACTGAAGGCGACCAATCGAATCTGCGAGATTTTCTCGAAACGCGTCACCACGCACCAGGAACGCATCTGCATCCTCGGGTCCAAAGATGTCGTTCAGCCCGGCAAATCCGGCAGACAGGCTTAAGGTGTTGTTGTTGAATGTCCCCGCATGTGGCCATGCGTCGGTACGGGTAGGGTCAAAGCGATCGAGAATATCTGCACGGCCACCAAAAGCCCCAAAACTCAAGCCGCCACCCAGGTACTTGCCCAAGGTAACCAGGTCAGGGGTAATGCCGTATAAGCCATGTAGCCCGCTTGCCCCCAGACGAGAGGTCATGACCTCGTCGAATATCAACAATGCTCCGGTTTGTTCGGTCAGGCTACGCAAACTGGTTAAAAACTCGGGGTCGGCGGGAAGGCAACCGCCTGCGCCAATCATGGGTTCGACCAGAACAGCGGCCAGTTTGCTGTCGAGGTTAAGGATCTGCTGTTTCGCGGACTCCGGGTTATTAAAAGTCATTCGGTTCGTGGGAAACGGTAAATTGAGCGGGCTATTACCAGCAAAAGCGAGTACCGATCCATGATAACTGCCCTCTACAACAAGGATATCCGTGCGTCCGGTGAAGGCGCGGGCGGCACTTAATGCAAGCACGTTCGACTCGGTGCCAGAATTGCAAAAACGCAAGCGTTCAACCGCGGCAAAACGGGAACATATTAACTGTGCAAATTTTGATTCGACCGGATTAGGTCCGCCGAAAGTCAGGCCGTTTTCGAGGGCTTTCGTTATGGCATCGATAATGACCGGGTGACTGTGTCCGTACAGCCCGGCTGTGTACTCGCCCAGAAAGTCCTGGTAATGGTGACCGTCAATATCCTCAACTTGCGCACCTTTTGCGCGGATGATGGTTACCGGAAAGGGGGAATAATGTAATACGCTGCGGGTGTTGGCGCCCGGCAGTGAAGCTTTAGTTTTCTCAAAAAGCGCGTAACTCTTGGGATTAGCCTCGGAATACCGCGCCCGCACATCAGCAGCCTGGGCCAAGAGTTCCGTCCCAGCCAAGGGCTGTATCTGAGTGATCTTATTACCCGGGTCGGCCATAAAACGAATAATACAGCGTAAGCACTATGCAGCCGACAAATAACAAAGCGCCCAATACCCGCCAGATGGGGTTATAAAGATCAGAAAAAAGCCGGGTCTGTTTTAACCAGGCAGTGGATTTTTGGAAGGCCACTGACGCGTCCTCCGTTGAGGGTTTGGATTGGTTAGAACAGATGCTCGGGGGCGGCAAACTGAGTCTTGGGGTCCTGCCGTCTCAAGAGTACTGCCATCGTATTTTGTTCGGGAGGGCCACAATCTATTATGCACCTCTAAATCTCCGATGGCAGACAATTAACGCTAGACCTCGCAAAAGACGGCGTTTATTCTTCCTATACCCTTATTCCCCAAGATCACAAAGTAGATAGAACTACATATGAGTGACACCAAACCCAGAAGGAAACTCGCTGCCATCCTCGCTGCCGATGTCGTCAACTTCAGTATGATGATGGGGGATAACGAGGATCGTACCTTAAAAAACCTCAAGGCCTGTAGAGCGCTCACCGACGAGTTCATCACTTCAAATC